>NZ_JACCFL010000001.1:1577925-1893510 GCF_013410375.1 Leifsonia shinshuensis | reverse complement strand
ACCTCTGGCTCAAGGACGTCGCGCCCTCCACCGAGCTGCGGCGCTGGTTCCACCACGAGGCGCTGCTGTTCGACGAGTTCACGGCCCGGTACGACGCGGAGCTCGACGCGAACCCGGCGGTGGCGCAGCTCCGCGAGCTCGGCGACACGCATCCCGTCGTCACCCTGCTGGTCGGCGCGCGCGACCCGGAACTGAATCAGGGGGTGGTGCTCGAGAGGTATCTCGAGCACCACCCCCGGTGACGGCAACCACAGCCGTCGGCGCCGGCCGCGCCCGGTTCAGACGGCCGGCGCCAGCTCCCGGAGCTCCTCGCGGTCCTCCCGCTCCGCCTCGTCCACCAGGAACCAGGTGTAGGCGGGGATGGTCAGGAAGGTCGGGAACTCCTCCGCCAGCGACACCTCGGCCAGCAGCTCGGCGGCGTCGTCGAAGCGGTCCGCCGCTCCCGCGGCGCGTGCGGCGGAGCTGAGCCGCATGCATTCCTCGGCCAGGATCCCGGCGACGAGCGCGCGGTCCACCGGCGTGCCCTCGGCGGTGACGACCCGGTTCTCGATCCACTGGCGCAGCAGCGAGCGGGAGATCTCCGCGGTCGCGGCGTCCTCCATCAGCCCGTCGATCGCGACGGCGCCGGTGCCGCGCAGCCACGCCTCGATGTAGCGGAGGGCGACCGAGACGTTCGAGCGCACGCCCGCGTCGGTGACCGTGCCGCCGGCCGACGTGATGTCGAGCAGGTCGGCGGCCGTGACGTGCACGTCGTCGCGCAGCCGGCCGACCTGGTTCGGCCGGTCGCCGAGCACCGCATCGAACTCCGCGAGCGCGGTGGGGATGAGGTCGGGGTGGGCGACCCAGGTCCCGTCGAAGCCGTCGCCGGCCTCCCGGCGCTTGTCGTCCGCGACCTGCGCGAGGGCGCGCTCGGTCGCCTCGGCATCGCGGCGGTTCGGGATGAAGGCGCTCATCCCGCCGATCGCGTGCGCGCCGCGCTTGTGGCACGTCGCGACCAGCAGCTCGGTGTACGCCCGCATGAACGGGACGGTCATCGTGATGCCGCTGCGGTCGCCGAACGCGAAGCGCTTGCCGCGGCCGAGGAACGTCTTGATGATCGAGAAGATGTAGTCCCAGCGGCCGGCGTTCAGGCCGGCGCAGTGGTCGCGCAGCTCGTAGAGGATCTCCTCCATCTCGAACGCGGCCGGGATGGTCTCGATGAGGACCGTCGCCCGCACCGTGCCGACCGGCATGCCGATCCGCTGCTGGGCGAAGACGAAGATGTCGTTCCACAGCCGCGCCTCCAGGTGCGACTCCAGCTTGGGCAGGTAGAAGTACGGCCCGCGGCCCGACGCGACCAGCTCTTCGGCGTTGTGCCAGAAGTACAGGCCGAAGTCGGTGAGGGAGGCGCTGGCCGGGGCGGTGCGTCCGGCCCGGTCGGTGAAGGCGAGGTGCTTCTCCACCAGGTGCCAGCCGCGCGGGCGCATCACGATCGTGGGCGTGTGCTCGTGCGGGGTGGTGACCCGGTAGTCCTTGCCCTCGGGGCTGGTGAAGGCGAGCTGCCCGCGGACCGCGTCGTAGAGAGTGCGCTGGCCGCCGACGACGTTCGCCCAGGTCGGGCTGGTGGCGTCCTCCTGGTCGGCCAGCCAGACCCGGGCTCCCGAGTTGAGGGCGTTGATCGCCATCTTCGGGTCGGTCGGGCCGGTGATCTCCACGCGGCGATCCTCGAGGCCCGGGCCGGCGCCGGCGACGCGCCAGTGCGGGTCCTCGCGGATCGTCTCAGTGGCGGAGAGGAAGCGCGGGTCGCGGCCGTTGCCGGCCTCCGAGCGCCGGCGCTGGCGCTCCAGCAGGAGCTCCTGGCGGCGCGCGGCGAAGGCCTGGTGCAGGTGGTCGACGAAGGCGAGCGCCTCCGGGGTCAGGATGTCTTCGGTCCCGTCGACGCGGGGACCGGTGATCTCGATCATGGTCGTTGTCCTTTCGTTCGTGTCCGCGGGTGTGTTCGGTCCGGGCGGATCAGAACTGGTGCTGTTCGGTGGAGCCGACGAGGGCGAGGGTGGCGCTGTCGGGGTTGAGCGCGGTCGCGATGCGGTCGAAGTAGCCGGTGCCGACCTCCCGCTGATGGCGGGTGGCGGTGTAGCCGGAGCTCTCGGAGGCGAATTCGGCCTCCTGGAGGTCCACGTACGCGCTCATCTGCCGGTCGGCGTAGTCCTTGGCGAGCGTGAACATGGAGTAGTTGAGGGCGTGGAAGCCCGCGAGGGTGATGAACTGGAACGCGTAGCCCATCGCCGCCAGCTCGCGCTGGAACCGGGCGATCGTGGCGTCGTCCAGGTGCTTGCGCCAGTTGAACGACGGCGAGCAGTTGTAGGCCAGCTTCTTGCCGGGGAACTGCGCGTGCACCGCCTCGGCGAACCGGCGCGCGAGCTCCAGGTCGGGCTCGGCCGACTCCACCCAGAGCAGGTCCGCGTACGGCGCGTAGGCGAGGCCGCGGGCGATGACCGGGTCGATGCCGTTGCGCACCTCGTAGAAGCCCTCCGCGGTGCGGGTGCCGGTGAGGAACGGCCGGTCGCGCTCGTCGTGGTCGCTGGTCAGCAGCGTCGCGGCGAGCGAGTCGGTGCGGGCGATCACGATCGTCGGGACACCGGCGACGTCGGCGGCGAGCCGTGCGGCGTTGAGGGTGCGGATGTGCTGCCCGGTCGGGATGAGCACCTTGCCGCCCATGTGGCCGCACTTCTTCTCGCTGGCCAGCTGGTCCTCCCAGTGCACGCCCGCGGCGCCGGCCTGGATCATGCCGTGCATGAGCTCGTACGCGTTGAGCGGGCCGCCGAAGCCGGCCTCCGCGTCGGCGACGATCGGCGCCATCCAGTCGGACACCGGGCCGTCGGTGCCCTCCACCTGGCCGGCACGCAGCAGCGCGTTGTTGATCCGGCGGACGACCGCGGGAACCGAGTTCGCCGGGTAAAGGCTCTGGTCGGGGTAGGTCTGGCCGGACAGGTTGGCGTCGGCCGCGACCTGCCAGCCGGAGAGGTAGATGGCCTCCAGGCCGGCGCGGACCTGCTGGACGGCCTGGTTGCCGGTGAGGGCGCCGAGCGCGGCGACCCACTTCGCGTCCGGACCGTCGCCCTCGCGCTGGATGAGCTCCCAGAGCCGCTGGGCGCCGCGGCGGGCGAGCGTCTGCTCCTCGCGCACCGGGCCGCGGAGCGCAACCACGTCCTCGGCCGTGTAGTCGCGGCGGATGCCGGACCAGCGCGGGTCGGCGTCCCACTCGAGGCGGAGCTCGGCGGCGGTCTGCGTGGTGTCGCCGGGACGGGCTGCGGTGTTCATGTCGTGACCTCCATCGGTCGGATCGGATGACACGATCGTGGCCCCGCCGCAACAGGTCTGGAGAAGATCCGTCGACAGAAATTCACGGGTTCTTCTGTTTGCTAGAACTTCGCCGGAGTGTCACCATGGCCTGCATGACCGACACCGCTGTCCGGATCGACGACGAGCCGATGGGAGCCGACGCGCTCACCCTCGGCCGTCGTGTGCGCGCGTTCCGCCTGGAGAGGGCGATGACCCTGGAGGCCCTCGCCGCCGCGATCGACCGGGCGCCCTCCCAGGTCTCCGCGATCGAGAACGGCAACCGGGAGCCCCGCCTCGCGCAGCTGCGCGCCATCGCCGCCGCCCTCGGCGTGACGGTGGACGACCTCCTCGCCCCCGACGCCCCCGACGAGCGCGCCGCCCTGGAGATCGCGGTCGAGCGTGCGCAGCGCGGACCCGTGTTCGGCGCCCTCGGCATCGAGCCGGTGCGCGTGTCCAAGGCGGTCCCGGACGCGACGCTGAAGGCGATCCTGGCCCTGCACCAGGAGGTCGCGCGCCTGCACAAGGAGCGTGCCGCGACCCCCGAGGAGGCCCGCCGCGCCAACGCGGAGCTGCGCGCCACCATGCGCGCCAGGGACAACTACTTCGCCGACCTGGAGGCCATCGCCGCCGACCTGCTGTCGGTCGTCGGCCACTCCGGCGGGCCTGTCTCGCACCAGACCGTGGCAGACATGGCCGACCACCTCGGCTTCTCGCTGCACTACGTCGGCGACCTCCCGCACTCCACCCGGTCGGTGACCGACAAGCGCAACGGCCGCATCTACCTGCCGACCGAGCAGTCGGCCTCGCGCGACTCCCGCTCCCCCATCCTGCAGGCCTTCGCCTCCCAGCTCCTCGGCCACGACGAGCCCGGAAATTACGCCGACTTTCTGCGCCAGCGCGTGGAGACCAACTACCTGACCGCGGCGCTGCTGCTGCCGGAGAAGGATGCGGTCGCGTTCCTCACCGAAGCCAAGAACTTCCGCCGCATCTCGATGGAGGACCTGCGCGACGCCTTCGCGGTCTCCTACGAGACCGCCTGCCATCGCTTCACCAACCTGGCGACCGCGCGGCTCGGCATCCCGGTGCACTTCATGAAGGTGCACGAGTCCGGCACCATCATCAAGGCCTACGAGAACGACTCGGTGGCGTTCCCCTCCGACGCCCTCGGCGCGATCGAGGGCACCCCGGTCTGCCGGAGCTGGACGGCCCGCACGGTCTTCGACGTGGCCGACCGGTTCAGCCCGTACTACCAGTACACCGACACCCCGCGCGGGACGTTCTGGTGCACCTCCCGCATCGAGAAGGCCAAGGAGGGCGACTACTCGGTGAGCGTCGGCGTGCCGTTCGCGCACGTGAAATGGTTCCGCGGCCGCGAGACCACCCACCGCGCGGTGTCGCGCTGCCCGGACGAGTCGTGCTGCCGCCGCCCGTCCGGGGCGCTGGCCGAGCGCTGGGAGGGCATGGCGTGGCCGGCGGCGCGCACGCCCACGTCGCTGCTGGCGGCGCTGCCGACCGGGACGTTCCCCGGGGTGGACTCGACGGAGGTGTACGACTTCCTGGAGCGGCACGCGCCGGCGGACGGGTGACGCACGCTCCGCGGCTGAAAGAATTCACAGCTCCGCATCTTTTCCGCCCTGCAGGCCTTTGACAAACGCCCCCATTCACTAGCATCTCCCTGTGCGTGACCGTGCTCACCCACGCCAGGAGGACAGGGTGAAGACCCCCCATCGCATCGCGCTCATCGCCGCACTGCTGACGGCCGCAGGGGGCGTGGCCGCCGCATCGCCCGCCGCCGCCGACTCCGCTCTCGTCATCCACGGCACGATCAGCCTCGGCGACGCCTCCCATCCCGCCGCCGCAGGCGAGGCACGCGTGAGCCTGGTGGGCACCTACCTCGACACGAGCGTCCAGCCGGTCGGCAGCCCGGTCCTCACCGATGCCTCCGGCGGGTATTCGTTGACGACGACGACCCCGTACACGGGCGAGAACCTCGAACTGCGCGTCGAGTACCTCGGCGCGGGAGGCTACCAGTCCGTGTACGGAAACCGGGCGCACTACGTCGGCCTCCCCGGCGAAGGCGAAGACCTGTCGCGGCTCCCCGGGCCCGACATCGCGTTCGATCAGACACTCCCTCTCCCGACGACGATCACGGGCAGGATCCTGACCACGGCCAACGCGGCCCCACCGGTCGGATCGGTGACGGCGAGCCGTTCCGACGCGCACCAGTGGTTTTCCGCGCACCCGGACCAGGCGCCGCCCGTGAAGACGCTCGCCGATGGCACCTATACGATCACTGGCCTGCTCCCCGGCGTGTACAGCCTGGTGTTCGACGTCTCGGCGAGTTCGAGCTCTGGATACCGGGTGACCGACACCCGGCCGTTCACGGTCGACACGTCCGGCGGTTCGGTGGCCGCACCGGACCAGGTGGCCTACGGACAGGCCTACATCGGCGCGGGCTTCCAGTGCCCGCGCTGCTCCAACGCCTCGGGATCGATCATCGGCGACTCCCAGCTGCTCCAGGTCGAGCCCGACGGCTCGGAGACCGTCGTGCAGCGCCGGGCGGACTACATCGGCTCGTATGGCACCTACGGCTTCCAGACGTTCCCGGGCACCTACCGGGTCATGGAGTACATCGGCGGCCAGCCGGAAGCGGGAGCGTTCTGGTCGGACCCGATCACCGTCGGAGAGTACGACTCCGTCACACCGACGACCACGCTCACCCTGCCCGCCACCACGCGCCTGGCCGGCGCCGATCGGTACGGAACGTCGGCCATGATCTCCGCGAACACCCTGTCTGCGTCCTCGCGCTACGATCCCGGCGTCGGCACGGTCTTCGTCACGAGCGGCCAGAACTTCCCCGACGCCCTCTCAGCAGTCCCGGTGGCCGGCTCGCTCGGCGCGCCGCTCCTCCTCGTCCCGCAAGGGTTCGTGCCGGCCGCGATCGGCAATGAGCTCACGCGACTCCATCCTGGTCGCATCGTGATCGTCGGCGGCACGGCGTCCGTCTCGGACAGCGTCGCGACGACCCTGTCGAGCTACGTTTCGTCGGCCGCCGATGTCGTCAGGGTCTACGGCGGCGACCGCTTCGCCACCTCGCGCGCGGTCACGGAGTTCGGCTTCCCGACCGGATCGAAGACCATCCTGCTCGCGTCCGGCTGGGCGTTCCCGGACGCGCTCTCTGCCGGTGCAGCCGCGACCTCCAAGCACGCGGGCGTGCTCCTGGTGGACGGGCGCGGTTCCAGCCCGGACGCGGCCACGGTGGCCGAGCTGAAGCGAACGGGCGTCACCAACGTGGAGATCGTCGGGGGGCCCGCCGCGATCTCCTCCGGATTCGAGGCCGGCCTGTCGGCCATCCCGGGCCTGACCGTCACGCGCGTCTACGGCGCGGACCGGTTTGCGACCTCGGTCGCCATCACGGCCGACGCATTCCCCGGTCTCAACAGCGCCCAGGCGGATGTCGTCGGTGTCTTCCACGAGCACGACACAGCCGTGATCGCGTCCGGGCTCAATTTCCCCGACGCCCTGGCGGGCGCCGCGCTCGCGGGACGGATGGGAGCGCCGCTGCTGATCGCGACCCAGGCCTGCGTTCCCCCGGACGCACTGTCGGCGGTCGAGTACCTCGGCGTGAAGACCGCGGTCCTCATCGGTGGAACGGCATCGCTCTCGTCGGGACTCGACACCCTCACCACCTGTCGCTGAGCAGGCTTCCCCTCAGATGTCCTTGATCAGCCACGAGTCGACCTGCGCCGACACCGCGGTGCCACTCACCGTGCAGATAACCGCAATGGAGGCCGCGCCCGCGATCGGCTGAGCCGGCCGGACATCGACGACGACGAACGTCGCGCCGGAGCCGTCGGTCTGCAGCGTGGTCGCCGGGGAGAACGGGATGATCGCGGCTCCCGGGTTCTGGGCGACGTAGTTGGACTGCGCGACCGCGGCGCACGCGTTCCAGGCGCTGCGGGCGTCGAGCGGTTGCGGGGTCGGCGACTCGGTCGCGCTCGGGGTCGGGCTCGCCGACGCGATCGCCGTCGCGTCCGCGGGCGCGGGTCCCGGCGAGCAGCCGCTCAACGCACCCGACAGGAACAGTGTCGCTGCGACGGCCGTGGCCGTCGTCAGAATCCCCCGATTCGACATGCCCGGAGCGTAGCAAGCCCTGCGGGGGCGCGTATACGCCCCCGAACGGCCGGGCGCGAGACCGCCACGCACGCCGCCCTCAGTCGAGCACGAGCTCCCGCACCGCGACACCGTACGGGTCGAGCGCCAGCTCGTCCGTCGTCTCGCCGCCCAGCGTCCGCAGCTCCCCCGCCACGACCGGCCGCACCGTGACCGGCGTCCCGTGCTGCGAGACGAACACCGCGAACCGGCGGCCGTCGTCGTGGACGAGCGTGTCGACGAAGACCCGCGGGTCGTCGAGGCGCACGTCCCGCTCGACGTCGGCCACCGCGGCGAGCGCGTCGTACAGCCGCCAGGTCTCCTCCGGATTGCTGCGGGCCCGGGCGGAGGCGAAGTACTCCAGCGGGTAGGTCGAGAGCACCGCACGGCCGGCGCCGTGCTCCTTGACCACGATCGCCGGGCGGCCGTGCGCGTCCACCGCGACGACCGTGCCGGAGGTCGCCCGCACCGGCAGGTACGTCCGGCCGTTCTCGTTGCCCGCCGCCGGGACAGTCAGCACCGTCCCCGCCGCCAGCGACCCGAAGTCCTGCGTGAACCGGATCGCCGCCTCCTCGTCGGTCACCGGCTCGGCGAGGCCGTAGGAGCTCGCCGGGCGGACGCCGAACAGCGCCTCCGTGTTCGTCCACCACGGACCGCGCTGCACGCCGCTGTCGCCGTGCGAGTACGACGCGTAGACGGTCGCGCCGTCCCGCGCCAGCTCCTCCAGCTGCAGCCAGGAGGTCGCGCAGAGCTGCTTGACCGACGGCAGCAGGTAGAGGCCGTAGCCGGCGGGGATGCCGCCGTCCTCCCGCTCCCGCACCACCGCGACCGGGATGTGCGCCTCGTGCGCTGCGAGGTAGGCCTGCTCGCCGGTCGCCACGATGTGGGCGCGCTCGGTCTCGTTCGTGAACGGGTAGTCCGCCTCCAGGTGCGACGGCACGACGATGGCGGCGTCCACCGGGGTGCGCCGCGCGTGCGGGAGGTCGATCGCAGCGAGGTCCGCGGCGAACCGCGCCAGCTCGCGCAGCGGCGGCTTGGGCGCGCCGTGCCGGTCGGTGATGCCGAAGTGCATCTCGAACGGGTGGTGCGAGTACGGCCGCTGGCCGGCGAGGTCGTCGTAGTCGGTGTTGTTCCAGGCGATCCAGCCCGTCGCGCCGGCGAGCAGGGTCGTGTAGAGCAGCTGGCGGTAGTACGACGCCGCGCCCTCGTCGGAGACGAAGTCGCTGGTCAGGCCGAACTCCTCCATGATGACCGGGAGGCCGACACCGGACAGCTCAGCGATGTACGCCGCCTTGAGGTGCTGGCGGGTCTGGTCGGTCTCCATCCGGTAGACGTGCGGCCCGACGAAGTCGGTGAACCGGGCGAGGTCGCGCACCGAGAAGCCGTTGTCGTGACCGGTCGTCTCGATGCCCCACGCGCCGTCGCCGACCGCGACCGGCTGGGTCCCGCCGCCCGCGCGGACCGCGTCAACCAGCAGCGACGCCCACGCGTCCACGATCGGGCGCGGCGCCTCCCCGCCGTAGATCGGCACCTCGTTGGTCAGCAGCCAGCCGGCCACCGCGGGATGCGCGGCGAACCGGGCGGTGAGCTCCCGCACGTACCAGGCCTGCCGACCGACGAACCAGACGTCGCGGTAGAGGTCGCGACCCTCCCGCCACGCCGGGTCCCAGTTCTCACCCGACATGTGGCCGACCAGGAAGGTCGGTACGGTCGTCATCCCGGTCTCGGTGTGCGCGTCCAGGAAGTCGGCGAAGTTGACCAGGCACTGCTCGTCGAGCGTGTCCGGGGTCGGGTGGAAGTCGGGCCAGTAGAAGAACGACCTGGTCATGTTGAGGCCGTGGTCGGCCAGCACGCGCAGCTCCTGGCGGAGGACCGCGGGGTCGTAGCGCTTCCACATGAGCGGGCCGCCGGTGCGCGACCAGAAGTTCGCTCCGAGCCAGACCACAGGCGATCCGTCGACGGCGAGGTGGGGGGACGGGCGGTCCATGATTCCTTTCGAGGGCTGGGTGTTGCCGGTGCTGCGCGTCACTTCACGGCGCCGGCGGTGAGCCCGGCCACGAAGTTCCGCTGCAGCAGGAGGAACGCGACCACGATCGGGATGGAGACCACGAGGGACGCCGCCATGATCTGGTTCCAGTACACGTTCGTCTGCGTCGAGTAGAGCTGCAGACCGACGGCCAGGGTGCGGTTCTCATCCGTCGTCATCACGGAAGCGAACAGCACCTCGCCCCAGCTGGTCATGAACGAGTAGATCGCGACCGCGATGAGGCCGGGCTTGGCCGCGGGCAGCACCACGTGCCAGAGCGCGCCCATCGGCCCGGAGCCGTCGACCATCGCGGCCTCGTCGAGCTCGCGCGGGATGCCGTCGAAGTAGCCGGCGAGCATCCAGATCGCGAACGGCAGCGCGAAGGTCAGGTAGGTGATCACCAGCCCCCAGCGGGTGCCGACCAGCTGGATGCCGACCGCCTGGTTGATGTTCACGAAGATGAGGAAGAGCGGCAGCAGGAAGAGCACGCCGGGGAACATCTGCGTGGACAGCACGGTCGTGGTGAAGACGCTGCGGCCCTTGAACCGGTAGCGCGACACCGCATAGGCGGCGAACACGGCGATGATCAGGCTGAGCACGGTCGCGGCCGTGGACACGATGACGCTGTTGACGAAGTACGACAGCAGCGGGACGGTCGACCACATGTCGATGAACGGCTGGAAGGTGATGTTCGTCGGCCACCAGGTGAAGGCGCCCTGCACGTCGGACAGCGGCTTCATCGACGACGTGATCATCACGTAGAGCGGCACCGCGGTGAACACTGTCAGGACGACGACGACGACCCAGCGGAAGACTTTGGACGAGACGGTCTCACGCATTGCGGTTCCTCCGGTTGAGCACGATCAGGTAGATGCCGGACACGATGAGCAGGAAGATCAGCAGCAGCACGCTCATCGCCGCTCCCGAGCCGAAGTTCCAGGTCAGGAACGACGCGTTGTAGATGTGGAACGAGATCAGGTCGCCCGCGGCGGGTTGGGCGTTGCCGAACAGGACGTACGGCGTGTTGAAGTCGTTGAACGTCCACAGGAACATCACCAGCAGCAGCACGGCGTTGACCGGCCGCAGCATCGGCAGCGTGATCGAGCGCCACTGCCGGAACGGCTTGGCGCCGTCCACCGCCGAGGCCTCGTAGACCTCGTCGGGGATCGACTGGAGGCCGGCCATCAGCATCAGGAAGGCGAACGGCCAGAGCCGCCAGATCGCGACGATGACGATCGACCAGAACGCGTTGTCGCCGATCAGCCAGAACGGCTTCTGGCCCGGAAGGCCGAGGTTGTCGAACAGGAAGTGGTTGACCGCCCCGGTGTCCTTCTGGAGCATGAACTTCCACGTGATGATGCCGGCGTAGAGCGGCAGCGCGTACGGCACCAGGAACAGCGTGCGGAAGAACCCGCGCCCGCGGAACCGACCCTGCAGGGCGACGGCCGCCGCCATCCCGAGCACCCAGGAGAGCCCGACGACGAGGATCGTGAAGCCGCAGGTGATGAGGAACGAGGTCAGCAGGCCGGCGCCGATGGACGTGTTGAAGTCCAGCGCGACCTGGTAGTTCTTGAGGCCGACGAACGGCGCCTCGCTCCAGTTTGCGATGACGAACTTGGTGAGCTGCAGGAAGCTGATCCAGATGCCGGTGAGCATCGGGATGACGTGGATGAGCAGCTCGAAGATGATGGCGGGCGCCAGCAGCACCAGCGGCAGCCACCAGCCCTTGGGCCGCTTGCGGCGGGTCTTCGCCGGGGCCGGCGCCTCGGCGGGGCTGGTCCGGACGGATGTCGTCGTCGACATGGAACTCCTTCGGTGGGTGCGGCGGCCGGGCGGGAGTCGCCTCCCGCCCGGCCATCGCTGTGGGGCTAGGGAGGCCTAGCCGCCGATCGACTGCTTCACCTGGTCCTGGGCGGTGCTGAGCGCCGACTTGATGTCGGAGTCGGAGACCGTGCCCCCGGTGGCGATCTTGGCGAACATGTCGTTCATGGCCTTGCCGACGGTGTTCTCGAACTGGTCCTCGGCCGGCACCAGCGGCAGCGGCTTGGACATCTCGTTGTAGATCTTCTGGAAGGTGGCGGCCTCGTCGGCGTTGTCGGTGAAGTTCGGCTTGGCGCCGTTCAGCACCGGCAGCGTCGAGTACGGCTTGCCGAGCGTGGACTGGGTCGACTCGCTCGTCATGTACTTGACGAACTCGAGGGCGGCGTCCTTGTTCTTGGTGTTCTTGAAGATCGACAGGTTGATGCCGGCGACGTGGCTGGCGACCGGCTTGCCGCCCTCGGGCGACGGGAACGGCACGACGCCGTACTGGTCGGCCTTCATCCCGTTGGCGTTGATCGAGGAGTCGGCGTTGTTCTGGCTGAGGATCATCGCGACCTTGCCGGTGGCGAAGTCGTTGACCGCCTGGACGCCGTTGTCGTACTGGGCGTTGGAGGTGTTGACGACCTTGTCGGCCTGCATCAGGTCGAGGTACCGCTTGATGCCGTCGATGTTCGCCTGGCTGGTGAACGTCGGGTTGCCCTTGCTGTCGAACCAGGAGCCGCCGTTCTGCGCGGAGTTGATGAACGCGAAGTGGGCGTTCTCGGTGTAGCTGCCGGCCGCGAGCGAGAAGCCGTACTGGGTGCCGTTCGTCAGCTTCTTGGCGTCGGTGACCAGCTCCTCCCAGGTGGTGGGCGCCTGGACGCCGGCGTCGGAGAACATCTTCTTGTTGTAGTAGAGGCCGTACGCGAGGCCGTAGAGCGGGACGCTGGTGACCGTCTTGCCGGCGGCGCCGCCGGTCTCCAGCGCGGTCTTCACGAACTTGTCGCTGCCGCCGATGGCCTTCATCTCGCTGTCGCCGAACGGCAGGAACGCCCCGGTCGCCTGCAGGGAGGCGGCCCAGGTGTTGCCGATGTTGAGCACGTCGGGGCCCTGCCCGGACGTGACGGCGGTCTGGATGCGCGTCTGCAGGTCGTTCCAGCCGATGACCTCGAGCTTGACCTTCACCCCGGTCTTCTTGGTGAAGTCGTCCAGCACCGGCGTCAGGACCTGCTTGTCGTTGTCGAGGCTGGTGCCCTGATTGCTCGCCCAGTAGGTGATGGTCGACCCGCTGGCCGACGACGTCGAACCGGTGCTGCTGCAGCCCGCCGCCACGAGCGAGATCGTGGCCGCCAGCGCTGCCGCGGCGATGACGCGTTTCCTCATTGTGACTCCTTCGTCTCGTGATGGGCGCCCCCGCTCCCGTCCCCTGGGAGCGCGCCCGACGCCACCGCGACTATAACTGAACCGGTTCAGTATTTCCAGCGTTGACACCTCGGGTATCGAGGGTATACAGCGCGGTCTCCCCGGCAGCGGGGGAGGCCGGCTCAGGCGGCGGCGCGGACGCTGGTCGACCGGACCACCAGCTCCGACGCGCGCGCGGTGCGCACGGGCGTCTCCACACCGGCGAGCTCGTCCAGCAGCATCCGGGTCGCGCGCCTGCCCTGCTCCTCCGGGAAACGGGCCAGCGCGGTCAGCGGCCGCGAGCCGAGCCGGCAGATCAGAGAGTCGTCCCAGCTGACCAGGGCGATGTCGTCGCGCCCGGCACGGGACAGTCCCGCCTGGGCGCCGAGGGCGAGCAGGTCGTTGGAGGTCACCATCGCCGTCAGCAGCGGGTCGGCCGCGTGCGCGGTCGCGATGCGCTCCCCGGCCTCCATCGAGTAGTCGGAGGGCTCCGACGCCGCCTGCATGCCGAGCCCGGCGGCGAACCGCGCGATCGCGGCCGCCCGGTCGCGCTCGTGCTCGAACTCGGCGGGCCCCTGCAGGTGCAGGATGCGGCGGTGGCCGAGCGCGTGCAGGTGCTCGACCAGGATGCGCGCGTCGCCGGACGCGTCGTAGAGCAGTACCCGTCCCGGCGCCAGCGCCTCGTCGTTCCCGTGCAGCACGAACGCCAGCCCGAGCTCGTCGAGCAGCGCGGGCCGCGGGTCGCCCACGGTGAGGTCGAAGAGCATCACCCCGTCCACCCGGCGCTCCGCGCTCCAGCGCCGGTAGGCGGCGAGGTCCTGGCCGTTCGCGCTGCCGATCATCCGCAGCAGCAGCGCCTGCCCGCTCTCGGCGAGCTCGGCCTCCACCCCGGCGAGCAGGCTCATGTAGTACGGCTCGGTGCCGAGCAGGGCCGGGTCGCGCCGCAGCACGATGCCGATGGCGTCGGACCGCGCCCGGGAGAGCGCACGGGCGCTGGAGCTGGGATGCCAGCCGAGCTCCTCGGCGAGGCCGAGGACACGGCGGCGGGTCTCCTCGCTCACCCCGGGCTGCCCGTTGAGCGCGTACGACACCGACGCCTTGGACAGGCCGAGTCGGTCGGCGAGGCCGCCGATCGTGACCCGCGTGGCTGACCCCACGACGCTCCTCTCCCGGCCGGCGGCACCGTGCGGCCGGTCGGGGCAAGAGTACCGCGGACTGAAGCGGTTCAGCGCTCGTGTCGCATGCGATGGTCCGTGGATCCGCGCCGGACGGTCTGCCCGGACTCGGCGCGCATTCGCGACGAACCTCCGCGGCGCCGTCCGGCAGAATGACGCGGAAGGACCTCGCCGGGGACGGCACCCGACGACCGCACCCGACGACCGCACCGACGACCGCGCACCAGGAAGGGCACCCGTGACGGCCACCGTGTTCGAACGAGAGGCACCAGAGGCGTCCGTGGTGAGCCACGCGCTCGCCGGCGCCCGGCAGTCCGTGTTCTGGATCGAGGACGCGCCGGGCGACGCCTACCCGCGGTTCCGCGGCGACGTCGAGTGCGACCTCGCCGTCGTGGGCGGCGGCTACACCGGGCTGTGGACGGCCCTGCTCGCCAAGCGCGAGAACCCGGCGGCGCGCGTCGTGCTGCTGGAGGGGCGCCGGATCGGCTGGGCGGCCTCCGGGCGCAACGGCGGCTTCTGCGAGGCGAGCCTGACGCACGGCGACGAGAACGGCCGGACCCGGTTCGGCCACGAGTTCGACGAGCTGCAGCGGCTCGGGATGGCGAACCTCGACGAGATCGAGGCGACCGTCGCCGAGCTGGGGCTCGACGCGGAGTTCGAGCGCAACGGCGCGATCGACCTCGCCACCGAGCCGCACCAGATCGAGTGGCTGCGGGAGGCGGCGGACGGCGAGGGCGCGGACGGCGAGGACGTGCGCTTCCTCGACCGGGAGGCCGTGCAGGCCCAGGTGCACTCCCCCACCTACCTCGGCGGCCTGCTCCGGACGCGCGACTCCGCACTGGTCCACCCGGCCAAGCTCGTCCGGGCGCTGGCCCGCGCCTGCGAGGCGGCCGGGGTCGAGCTCTTCGAGCACTCGCCGGTCGAGGGGATCGGCGACGGGACGACGCTGTACACGCCGGAGGGCGTCGTCCGGTCGAAGCGCACCGCGCTGGCCACCAACGTCTTCCCCAGCCTGCTCAAGCGCAACCGGCTGACGACCGTGCCGGTGTACGACTACGTGCTGATGACGGAGCCGCTGAGCGCCGAGCAGCTCGCGTCGATCGGCTGGTCGGGACGGCAGGGCCTCGGCGACTCCGCGAACCAGTTCCACTACTACCGGCTGACCCGCGACAACCGGATCCTGTTCGGCGGGTACGACGCCGTGTACCACTACGGCGGGCGGGTCCGCGAGCGCTACGAGGACCGGCCGGAGACCTTCCGGAAGTTGGCCGCGCACTTCTTCACGACCTTCCCGCAGCTGGAGGGCCTCACCTTCACGCACCGCTGGGCGGGCGCGATCGACACCTGCAGCCGGTTCTGCGCGTTCTTCGGCACCGCCCGCGGCGGTCGCGTGGCGTACGCCACCGGCTACACCGGGCTCGGCGTCGCGGCGACGCACTTCGGCGCCCAGGTGATGCTGGACCTGCTGGCCGGGCGGGAGACCGAGCGGACGAGCCTCGAGATGGTGCGCAGCCGGCCGCTGCCGTTCCCGCCGGAGCCCGCGGCCTCGATCGGCATCAACCTGACGCGCTGGTCCCTCGACCGCGCCGACCACAGCGAGGGGCGGCGCAACCTGTTCCTGCGCACGCTCGACGCCGTCGGGCTGGGGTTCGACTCGTGAGCGGCCCGCTGGACTCGACCGGCAGCGTCCCCGCGCTCGGGCTCCCCCTGGAACCGTCCCCGGACGACGCGCTGACCGCGCTGGCGGAGCTCGGCCGCTTCGCGGGGCTGGAGGTCGGCGTCTGGGAGATGGCGCCGGGGACCACGACCGACGTGGAGGCCGACGAGGTGTTCGTGGTCATCGCCGGGCGTGGACGCGTCGACTTCCCCGACACCGGCCGCCGGCTGGAGCTCGGCGTCGGCGACCTCGTCCGGCTGACCGCGGGCGACCGT
Source organism: Leifsonia shinshuensis (assembly GCF_013410375.1). Lineage (NCBI taxonomy): Bacteria > Bacillati > Actinomycetota > Actinomycetes > Micrococcales > Microbacteriaceae > Leifsonia > Leifsonia shinshuensis. Next base: position 1,877,703 of record NZ_JACCFL010000001.1, on the reverse strand, counting down.
ACGGTCTGGACCGTCACCGAGACGCTCCGCAAGGTCTACCTGGCCCCGCCCGCCTGACGCGGATCGCGCGTATTCGTGCCGAATGTCGCGAATACGGCCGCGAAAGCCGACATTCGTGACGAATCGCGATTTCGCGATTCGGGCCGAATGTCGCGAATGCGGCGGCGAAAGGCGACATTCGTGGCGAATGTCGGGAGGCCGCGGCGCCGCGTCAGCTCCGGATGCGCCGCGCGAGCACGGCGGCGTGCAGCGCGCCGATGGTCTCGCCGTCGTCGAGGTCGAGGCCGAGCAGGTCCTCGATGAGCGCGATCCGCTGGTAGAACACCGACCGGGAGAGGTGGCTCGCGGCCGCGGCCCGGGTCCGGTTGCCCGGGTGGCTGAGGTAGGCGCGGAGCACCTCGATCAGGTCGCCGTCGTTGGCGAGGTCGTGCTCGATGAGCGGCCGGAGCATCCGCTCGGCGTACTCCTGCAGCCGCGGGTCGTCGCCGAACGCCGTGACCAGCCGCAGCAGCGGACGGCTCTCGGCGCGCTGCACGACCGCGTGCCTGCCGCGGCCGCCGCCGCCGCGGCCGGTCAGCTCCACGGCCTCCTCGACCGACGACAGCAGCCCGGGGATGCCGTGCGCGTCCGAGCCGACACCGACCACCGCGGCGTCGCCTCCCGCCAGCGCGTCGGCGACGGCGTCCGCCCCCGGCCGGCCCGACCGGGAGGACACGGCGACCACCAGCAGCCCGGGCGACGCCGGATGGGCGGCCGCGATGGCGTCGGACCCGGCCGCCCGCGCCGCCTCCAGCGCCCGCGCCGCGGACCCCGACTCGACCCGTCCCGACCGGGTGCGCACGGCGACGCCGGCGAGCACCCGGCCGGCGACCGGGAACCCGGACGCCTCGAACCGCGCCGCCATCCCGCCGTCGCCGGCGAAGCGCCGCCCCAGCAGCGCGCCGATCAACGCGACGTGGCTGCGCCGCGTCCACTCCTCCTCGTCGCGGTCGGCGAGACGGCTGAGCGCGAGGGCGACGGCCGCCTGCTCCAGCACGCTGGAGCGGCCGGCGGGATGCGGCTCCCCGGGGAGGGCGACCAGGTGGCCCCAGCGCATGCCGCGGGCCTCCACGGGCGTCAGCGTCCAGCCCGCCTCGCCCGCGCCCCGGTGCGCCGCCCGCGAGCGCTGCTCCCAGCGCTCGAGTTCGGCCTCGCCGTCGCCGACGTTCTCGGCGACCAGGACCTGGTGGCCGGTGTCCTCCAGCACCACCGGGCAGCGCAGCACGCGCGCCGCCTGCGCGACGATGAAGTCGGCGGGGCTGCCGCGCAGGCTGAGCCCCGTGAACAGCTCGCGGATCTCGTCCCGCGCCCGCAGCGCCACCGTCTGGTCGTCGATGATGCGCGCGTGCACGGCCTCCGTGATCGCGACGAACCGCGCCTCCCGGTGCAGGACCACGAACGGCAGTCCCGCGAGGCGGAACTCCTCGAGGAGCGGCGCGGGCGCCTCGGGGGTCCGCTCGCCCAGCTCCAGCACGAGCCCCGCGACCCCGGCGTCGGCGAGCTCGCGGCCGAGCGACCGCAGCGCGTGCTCGTCGTGCGACCAGCCGAGCCCGGTCGCCAGCAGCAGCTCGCCGCCGGACACCAGTCGCGCCACGTCGGCCGTCTCGGCCACGTGCACCCAGCGGACGAGCGCGTCGAGGCCGTCCTCCCCGGCCAGGACCTCCGGCAGCGCGTCGGCCACCGGGTCCATCCTCAGCACCTCGCGGACCGTCGGCAGGAGCATCCGCTCCGGTCCCGGACGAACTGTGTCGTCTTGCCCGAACGCCCGACGATCTGGCATCATCGATCGCTCCTCCGCTCTGTGATCATGGGGATTGCAAGCCTACTTCCCCCGCCGGGCATTCCGTCCGGCGCAGCATCCCCAGGAGGATCCCGTGGCCCTCATCCGCCACTTCGTGAACGGCGAGGAGTCCGGCGACCCGGCCCGCCTCGGCCCCGTCTTCGACCCCGCAACCGGCGTCCGGCAGCACGACGTCGTGCTCGCCAGCGCCGCAGAGACCGAGGCCGCGATCGCCGCGGCGAAGGCCGCCCTCCCGGGCTGGCGCGCCACCAGCCTGACCAAGCGCGCCGACGTGATGTTCCGGCTCCGCCACCTCCTCACCGAGCGCCGCTCCGAGCTCGCCGCGATCGTGACGAGCGAGCACGGCAAGGTGCTCTCCGACGCCGCCGGCGAGATCGCGCGCGGCCTCGAGAACGTCGAGTTCGCGTCCGGCCTCATCGACAAGCTCAAGGGCGAGTACAGCGAGCAGGTCTCCACCGGCATCGACGTGCACAGCGTCAAGCAGCCGGTCGGCGTCGTCGCGTGCATCACCCCGTTCAACTTCCCGGTCATGGTGCCGCTGTGGATGGTCGCGAGCGCGATCGCCTGCGGCAACACCGTCGTCCTCAAGCCCAGCGAGAAGGACCCGTCCGCGTCGGTCTTCCTGGCGAAGCTGTTCGCCGAGGCCGGGCTGCCGGCCGGCGTGCTGAACGTCGTGCACGGCGACAAGGAGGCCGTCGACACCCTGCTCGACTCCCCCGACGTCGCGGCCGTCTCCTTCGTCGGCTCCACGCCGATCGCCCGCTCGATCTACCAGCGCGCCGCCGCCAACGGCAAGCGCGTCCAGGCCCTCGGCGGGGCCAAGAACCACATGGTCGTCCTGGAGGACGCCGACATCGAGGCCGCGGCCGACGCCGCCGTCTCCGCCGCCTACGGCTCGGCGGGCGAGCGCTGCATGGCGGTCAGCGTGCTGGTCGCGGTCGGCGAGGCGGGCGACCGGCTCGTCCCGGCCATCCAGCGCCGGCTCGGCTCGCTCGCGATCGGCCCCGGCACCGACCCGGCCAGCGAGATGGGCCCGCTCATCACCCGCGAGCACCGCGACAAGGTCGCCTCCTACGTGGCGAAGGCCGCCGAACAGGGCGCCACGGTCGTCGTGGACGGCACCGCGCAGCAGTTCGACAACGACGGCTTCTTCGTCGGCGTCAGCCTGGTCGACCACGTGAAGCCGGGCACCGCGGTCTACGACGACGAGATCTTCGGACCGGTCCTCTCGGTCGTCCGCGTCGACACCTTCGACGAGGCGGTCGCCCTCATCAACGCCAACCCGTACGGCAACGGTGTCGCCCTCTTCACCCGGGACGGCGGCGCCGCCCGGCAGTTCGAGTTCGACGTGGAGGTCGGCATGGTCGGCATCAACGTGCCCATCCCGGTGCCGATCGGCGCCTACTCGTTCGGCGGCTGGAAGAACTCGCTGTTCGGCGACTCGCACATCTACGGTCCCGAGTCGTTCCACTTCTACACGCGCAGCAAGGTCGTGACGACGCGCTGGCCCGACCCGGTGCACTCGAAGATCGAGCTCGCGTTCCCCGGCAACTCCTGAGCCTCCCGAGAGAAGTCACGACATGACCGACACCATCGACACCACCGTCCGCACCGGCTTCACCGACCGTCGCGGCGTCTCGCACTCCTTCGGGGACGCCGACGCCGAGACGCAGGTCCGCAGCGACGACCGCAGCCACGTCTTCCACTCCTGGAGCGCCCAGGCGCAGATCGACCCGCTGCCGATCGCCGCGGGCGAGGGCTCGACGTTCTGGGATTACCGGGGCAACGCGTACCTCGACTTCAGCTCGCAGCTGGTCAACCTCAACCTGGGCCACCAGCACCCCGACCTCGTCGCCGCCATCCAGCAGCAGGCCGGCCGCCTCGCGACCATCCAGCCCTCGATGGCGAACGACGTGCGCGGCGAGCTCGCCCGACGGATCGCCCGGGTCGCGCCCGGCACGCTGAACCGGGTGTTCTTCACCAACGGCGGCGCGGACGCGAACGAGTACGCCGTGCGGATGGCCCGCCGGGTGACCGGACGGCGCAAGGTGCTGTCCATGTACCGCTCGTACCACGGCGGCACGGCGACGGCGATCTCGCTGACCGGCGACCCGCGGCGCTGGGCGAACGAGCCGAGCGACCCGTCCGTCGCGCACTTCTTCGGCCCGTACCTGTACCGCTCCGCGTTCCACTCCACCACCCCGGAGGAGGAGACGCAGCGCGCGCTGGAGCACCTGGAGAGCGTCATCGTCCTGGAGGGCGCCGCCACGGTCGCCGCGATCATCATCGAGACGATCGTGGGCACCAACGGCGTCCTGGTGCCGCCGCCCGGCTATCTCGCCGGCGTGCGTGCGCTGTGCGACAAGTACGGGATCGTCTACATCGCCGACGAGGTGATGGTCGGCTTCGGCCGGGTCGGCGAGTGGTTCGCGGTGGACGCGTTCGGGGTCGTGCCCGACCTCATCACCTTCGCGAAGGGCGTCAACTCCGGCTACGTTCCGCTCGGCGGCGTCGTCATCTCGGACGCGATCGCCTCGTTCTTCGACGACGTGTCGTTCCAGGGCGGCCTGACGTACTCGGGCCACCCGCTGGCCTGCGCCGCCGGCGTCGCCACGTTCGACGTGTTCGAGCGCGATGGCATCCTGGAGCGTGTGCGCGACCTCGGCGAGCGCGTCGTGGAGCCCGAGATCACCGCCTGGCTCGACCGGCACCCCTCGCTCGGCGAGGTCCGCGGCCGCGGCTTGTTCTGGGCGCTGGAGCTGGTGCGCGACCGCGAGACGCGCGAGCCGCTGGTGCCGTTCAACGCCGCAGGCGCCGATGCGGCCCCGATGGGCGAGGTCGCCGCGGCCTGCAAGGCGGCCGGCGTCTGGCCGTTCACGCACTTCAACCGCGTCCACATCGCCCCGCCGCTGGTGATCGAGGAGGACGAGCTCCGCCGCGGCCTCGCCGCGATCGACGCCGCCCTCACGGTCGCGGACCGCCACACCCGCTGACGCCGCGCGGCGAGCGGAGGAGACGCCGCCCCGCCGCCCCTCGGCAGTGAACGGAGGAGATCGGGCCGCCCCGCGGCCCGATCTCCTCCGCTGCCTACCCCCCGCGACCGACACCTACCCACGGCCCGCCCTAGCCGTCCGCACCCGCGCCCCCCGCAGCTAACGGAGGAGACTCCGCCCGCCACGCCGCCCATCGGCAGCGAACGGAGGGGATCGGGCCACGCCCCGGCCCGATCTCCTCCGCTGCCTACCCCTGCCGCGCCACCGACCCGGCTCGACCCCCGGCCCCCACCCGGCCCGGCACCTCCCACCTCCCTGCAGCTAACGGAGGACTTCCGGCCTCCCCGGACTCCGATCTCCTCCATTCCCTGCCGTCGCCCGGCGTGTCGCGGCCCATCTCCTCCGTTGCCGACATGGCGTCTGGGGCGGGAGGCGGCGCGCGGGATATCGTGACAGCATGAGCGAACCCGGGGACGGCCGCGTCGCGGTCTATATCGACTTCGACAACATCGTCATCTCCCGCTACGACCAGGTGCACGGCCGCGGGTCGTTCATGCGCGACCGGCAGAAGTCGGGCACGCAGCCGAAGCCCGCCTTCGTCGCGAAGCTCGCGGAGGCGCGCGTCGACCTGGGGGCGGTCATCGACTTCGCGTCCTCGTTCGGCACGCTCGTGCTCACCCGCGCGTACGCCGACTGGTCCGCCGCGGTGAACGCCGAGTATCGCGGCCAGCTCGTCGGCCGCGCGGTCGACCTGGTGCAGCTCTTCCCGGCCGCGGCCTACGCGAAGAACGGCGCCGACATCCGCCTCGCGGTCGACGCGGTGGAGGACCTGTTCCGGCTCCCCGAGCTCACCCACGTCGTCATCGTGGCGGGCGACTCCGACTACATCCCGCTGGCCCAGCGGATCAAGCGCCTCGGCCGGTACGTGATCGGCATCGGCGTCGCCGGGTCGACGGCGCGCTCGCTGGCGGCCGCGTGCGATGAGTTCGTCAGCTACGACGACCTCCCCGGCATCGCCCGTGACGAGGCGGCGGAGGCGGAGGCGGCGGTCGTGGCGGCGCCTACCGAGCAGGAGGCGGACGCGACTCCGGCCGCTCCCCCGAGCGCCTCCCGCGGCCGTTCCGCCTCTCGATCGAAGGCGGCTGCCGCCGAGGCGGAGGCCGGACAGACCGCCGAGCCGGCCACCCGCCCCGCGCGCAAGCGCAAGGCGGCGACCCCCGAGCCGGAGGCCGAGGAGGAGACCGCCGAGGACCCCCAGGTCGTCGCCACGCGCCTCCTCGCCCGGGCGATGCAACTCGGCCACGAGAAGGACGACACCGAGTGGCTGCACAGCTCGTCGGTGAAGGGCCAGATGAAACGCATGGACCCGTCCTTCAGCGAGAAGGCCCTCGGCTACCGGTCCTTCAGCGACTTCATCAAGTCCCGCAGTGACCTGGTGGAGCTCGACGACAGCTCCACCGCGCAGGTCCTCCGGCTCGCCCCCACCCGCTCGCGCCGCGTCCGGCACAGCGGCAAGGCCTCCGACGCGGTGTCGGCCTCATGAGCGCGCCCGGTGTCGAGCGCGGGAACGCGGAGCGTCCCGGCGTCGTGACCGCCGTCGCCATCCTGTGCTGGCTGGTCGGCACGGTCGAGCTGATCCTCAGCGTGCTGCTGATCGTGCTCGCGGCGATCCGGGGCATCCTCCCCGCGAGCGAGACCGGCGACATCCTGGTCTCCACGATCGGCTACCTCATCGTCGCGGTCGCGTACATCGCGGTCGGGTTCGGCGTCTTCCGCGGCGTCGACCTCGCCCGGGTGATCGTGCTGCTGGCGAGCGTGGTCCACCTCGGCGTCGGCCTCTACACGGCGCTCACGACGCAGCCGGTCGCCGGCATCCTGTCGATGGGTCTCGCCGTCGCCATCGCGCTGCCGCTCTGGGTGGGCCGCGGCGCGGCGTGGTTCGGCGGCGACCGCCCGACGACGCCGCCGTCGTCCTGAGCGCGCGTCATTCTGAGCGCGCGCCCAGGCTCCCCGCGTTGACTGTCGGCATGGCACGAGTGTGGTTGGCAGAGCAGTGGGGATCCCCGGACACGTGGACGTTCGCCGAGCGGGAGGTGCCGCATCCCGGACCCGGTGAGGTGACGATCCGGGTGCGCGCCGCGGGCGTCAACCCGGCGGACTACAAGCACGTCTCCCGCCCGCGCCCGGGCCTCGAGCTCCCCGTGGCGATCGGCTACGAGGCGGCCGGCGAGCTGGTGGAGCTCGGTCCGGGCACCGAGATCGCGTCGGGAGGCGGCGCGCCGGGCGACCCGGTCGTCGCGTTCCGCATCCAGGGCGGCTACGCCACGGAGATCACCGTCCCGGCCGCCGACGTCTTCGCCAAGCCCGCCGCGCTCACCGACGAGGAGGCCGCTAACCTGCTCCTCGCCGGGGCGACGGCCGCGCAGATGCTCGACGTGACCCGCGTCGGCGCCGGAGACACCATCCTCGTCCACGGCGCGTCCGGCGCGGTGGGCGTGAGCGTCCTGCAGCAGGCGGCGGAGCTCGGTGCGCACGTCATCGGAACCGCGAGCGAGGCCAGCTTCGCCCGGGTGCGGCGCTTCGGCGGCATCCCCGTCGCCTACGGCCCCGGGCTCGCCGACCGGGTGCGGGACGCCGCGAAGGGCCCGATCGCCGCCGCCCTCGACACCGTCGGCACGGACGAGGCGATCGACGTCTCCCTCGAGCTGGTCGCCGACCGCGACCGCATCGTCACGATCGTCGACACCGGCCGTGCCGGGGCGGAGGGTATCCACCTCATCTTCGGCGCCCAGCCGGAGAGCGCCGCCTTCCGCGACGCCGTGCGGCCGCGGCTGCTGGCGCTCGCGGCGGAGGGCCGCCTCCAGGTGCCGATCGCGCGCACGTACCCGCTCGCCGAGGCGCCGGAGGCGCTGCGCTTCCTCGCGGAGGGGCACCCGGGAGGGAAGATCGCGCTGCTGCCGTGACGCGCACTGTCGTCGTGAGGCCCGGCCGGCTCAGTGGTGGAACGCCACCCGCTCCGGCCCCGGCATCGGCGCCTTCAGCTGGTCCAGCTCCTGCACGCTCGTCCGTATCGCGTCGACCAGCCCGCCCGCCAGATCGCGGCTGAGCCCGTTGCGGACCACGGCCCGCTGCACGGTCACGTCGGTGAGCGCCTCCGGCATCGGGTAGGCGGGCACCAGCCAGCCGCGCGTCCGCAGCCGCATCGACAGGTCGTACAGCGTCCAGGGCTCGTCGTGGTCGGCCTTCAGCTGCCACGCCGCGACCGGGATGTCGGAGCCGTCCGTCCAGATGTCGAACCGGTCCAGGGCGCGCACCTCGTCGGCGAGGTAGCGGGCGACGTCCCGGGAGGCGGACTGCACGCGCGTGTAGCCGTCGAACCCCAGGCGCAGGAACTGGTAGTACTGCAGCAGCACCTGCGCGCCCGGCCGGGAGAAGTTGATCCCGAACGTGGGCATCGAGCCCCCGAGGTAGCTGACCTTGAAGATCAGCTCCTCGGGCAGCAGGTCGGCCTCCCGCCAGACCACCCAGCCGATCCCGGGATACACGAGCCCGTACTTGTGCCCGGAGGTGTTGATGGACGCCACCCGCTCCAGCCGGAAGTCCCAGACGATGTCGGGCTGGATGAACGGCGCCACCATCGCGCCGGACGCGCCATCGACGTGGATGGGGATGTCCAGCCCGGTCTTCTTCTGGATCGCGTCGAGCGCGTCGCTGATCGCCTGCACCGGCTCGTACATCCCGGTGTAGGTGACGCCCATGATCGCGACGACGCCGATCGTGTTCTCGTCCACGTACCCGTCGAGCCCGTCCCCGTCGAGCGTCTTGTGGTCGAGCGAGATCGGCACGAACCGCGGCTCGACCTCGAAGTAGTTGCAGAACTTCTCCCAGCAGACCTGCACGGCGGCGCTCATCACGAGGTTGGGCTTCTCGGTCGACAGCCCGGCCGCGCGCCGCCGCTGCTGCCAGCGCCGCTTCAGCGCGAGCCCGCCGAGCATGCACGCCTCGGACGAGCCGATGGTGGAGGTGCCGATCGACTTCGCCGGGTCCGGCGCGTTCCACAGCCCGGCGAGCATCCGCCAGCACCGCGTCTCGATGGCGGCGGTCTGCGGGTACTCGTCCTTGTCGACGATGTTCTTGTCGACGGCCTCCGAGTAGAGCCGCCCGGCCTGATCCTCCATCCAGGTGCCGACGAAGGTGGCCAGGTTCAGCCGGGCGTTCCCGTCCAACATGGCCTCGTCGTGCACCACCTGGAACGCCGTGTCCGGCAGCGACTCCCCCTCCGGGAGGGTGAACCGCGGGAACTCGGTCGCCTCCCCGGCGCGCGAGAACACGGGGTTCAGACCGACGGGCTCCTCGGGGGACTCGTAACCGTGCCGCATGGAGCCGAGCCTATGCCAGGGAGGCTGGATGTCGCAGGGCCGCTATATGCGGGTTCATTCACGCGGTTACGGACGCGGTGACTGCCGTGGTGCTCACCCGTCGAAATCAGGCTCGGTCTTCCCCGAAGATCGCTTACATGCTAGTTTTTAGCCAAACATTTTAGATGTCTATTTCTGGCGATCAATGATGAGGTTCTCATGCACCACAAGATTCTCCGACCTGCGATTTCGCTAGCCGCTGCGGCGTTGCTTGTCGTCTCCGCAGCCACGCCGGCCCAGAGCATCGAGCGACAGTCGAGCCCGTCGGACTCGAACGGAGTTTCAGCGCGTGCCGATGTCGAGCAGGAGCCGAGATTCGGTTTGGAGGAGATGATTCAGGGCATCGTCTTCGCCAAGGGCCCCGTCGCAGAGGCTCTCGATCGAGTCGTCGACTATCCGTCGAATCTCACGACGGAAGATCTCGTGGTCGTCCAGGAGGTGGAGGCTCGACTCACGGCATCGATGATCGCGGCAGACGGCGACAAACTCATGGCCGCCTTCCCGAGCATCACCTCAGGTGACCCGTATCAGGTGCAATCTGCTCTCGGGATCTTCGGGACTTCATTCGCGGAAGCCCTCGATCGCGAATACCCCGGAGCCAGCGGCACGCCCATCCGCTCCGCCCGCTGCGGCATCGTGGCGGTCTGCGCTGCGGTGTCGGTCGCTGCCATCGCCCTCGGAGCGGCCATCGCAGTCGTCGCTTTCAACGTCGCTGGGGCTGTCAACATGGTCTACAACCAGAACGGCCTGTGGGACACGAACGGGGTCTTCAACGGGAAGAAGGCACCGCACGCAACGAACCCCACCGAGTTGGTCCAGAGCTATCCGACTCTCTCCGAGAGCGAAGAGGTCCGCCGAATCACCGTCGCGCTTCGCGCTTCGTGAGCGTCAGAGGTGCGCAAGACGCGACGTTCCGCGATGACATTCACGGCGACGACGTCTCTCGTCGCAGTGATCGCAGGAATGTCCATCCTCGGCAACAAGTTTCCGTCGAACGTGTTCACCCCGGCGGGACCGGACGGCGCGACGAGAACGATGTCCATGGTCTTTCTTCAAGGGTGGGGATTCTTCACGCGCGATGCCCGGGAGGATCGCGTCAGCGTTGCGATCATGCAACACGGAGCCTCGACGTGGGAGATTCTCGACCAGGACTCCATCGTCCAGCCGAAATACATGTTCGGCCTCTCGCGGCTTTCCAGAGCCGAGTCCGTCGATATCAACGTTTTGTATTCAGCAATCGACGAGGACGCTGAATGGGTCGAGTGCCCGGCACCCCAGGACTTGACCGGATGCATCGAGCCGCTGGTACCCATCACCCGCGTCGCCCTTTCGCCTGCCCGGCCTGAACCACTGTGCGCCAGCAGTGTCGCGCTTGTGCGTCAGACTCCGATCCCGTACGGGTACCGAGAGCTCACACGCACCAAGCAGACTCGGGTTCTTGCTCTCACGGTGGACTGCGATGTTTGACAGACGGATCGATGCACTCGGCACGTGGGCGCTCGTACGGCTCGGACGGGATCCATTCGGACTCCAGGTGTTCGTCGCCCGAGCGGTACTAGCTCTTGGCACCTTTCTGACACTCGTGTGCAATCCAGCCGCAATCCTTCTGCACTCCGGCGACCCCTCGGCGACTCAGGCCGTCAGCTGCGTCGATGTCGGTTCAGCTGGAGCGTTCTGCATCGCTGGGGGAGGCGATCTCGACACCGTTCGTTTGGTTCTCGCGATCTTCTGCCTTCCGACGATTCTCGGAATCGTCCCCGCGGTGAGTGGGTGGCTTCACGCCTACGCGGCGTTCAGCCTCTCGAGCAACGCAATCGGCATCGAGGGCGGGGATCAGCTCACCGTGACCCTGGCCATTCTTCTGTCCGTCGCCAGCCTCACCGATCGACGGTTGACGGCCTTCACCGAGAATCGACGACCCGGAACCCACGTCCGATTCGTCCTCTCCAACATGCTGCTCTGGGTGTGCACGATTCAGGTCGCCTACGTCTATGTCGAGGCCGCCCTCGTCAAACTCGGTCATCCGATCTGGGCCGAAGGTACCGCCTTGTGGTACTGGGCACAGAACTCGGGCTTCGGTGTGAGCAAAGACGGCGAGAGCTTGCTCCTTGATCTCCTTGCTGCTCCCGTGATCAGCGCGGCCGCTACCTGGGGGACGATGATTCTGGAATTGGTGATCGCCGCCTTCTTGGTATTCGGCTGGCGCCGTAGGCGGCTTCGGCTCGCTGCGCTTGTTCTGGGCCTCGGCTTCCATCTGGTGATAGCCGCAGTGATGGGACTCGTCACATTCTTCATCGCCATGACCGGTGCCCTCGTCATCAGCTGCTGGCGGCCCCGGGATGGCTATCCCCTCCGGTTGTTCCGACGCTTGCGTCGCACCGCGTTGAGTACACCTGGACGAAAGCCGACCTATGAAGGCACCCGTGTTGCCTGAACTCGCCCTCACGCTGCTCGTGTCAGCCATCCCAGCCGTGACCTACCTGCTCACGCTTCTCGCGATCAAGGTCGGACCCAATCCACTGGTCGGGTTCAGGATCTCGAGCGCCATGAGAGACGAGCATGTGTGGAGTGCGGTGCACCGCTCTCTGCTTCCGTTGCTGATCAAGCAGTTGTTGCTCTCTCTTGCCGCGGTTCCCGTGGTCCTCGGTCTCTATGTCTTCCCCGCGAGCTTTCCTTTCCTCCTGGTGTCGTTGATCGCGGTCATGCTCTGGGCTGTAGCGGTCGCCATTCGACACGCGTTGCGGGCCATCGATGCGAACAGGTGATGCTCCCCTGTGGCCTCGGAAGCTAGCCGCAGCGATAGCCGTCCTCCTCCCACCGGCAGCCGTCCTCTGCTCCTGGCTCGTCTGGAAAGGGGAGCTCCCGATCGCGGTCGGTACCCACTGGTCCGGGCCCGGTCCAGCCGACCGCTCCACTCCCACGCAGGAGTTCTTCGCCGGGGCGTTCGCTGTCGCGATGGGCGCCGCCGCGATCGGCGTCGTCGCGGTGCTCTATCCCACGATCCACGCTCTCGCGCGGCGCCTCATCCTCTTGGCGACAGGCAGCGTGTCCGCCATCGCCTCGGCACAATGGCTGGTGTCGACCGGGCTGACGATCCGCGCTGGGGACCCCCACCAGGCCGTCCTCGGTGCGTGGATCCTCGTCCCGTTCGCCGCCTTCGCCTACGGCGTGGTCCCGCTCCTGCTGGCCCCGCCGCCCCGCCCGGCGCGCACCTCCGCCTGACGCGCACGGCCGGCCGCGAGCGTTCAATACCGGCCGGTCACTCGACCTGCAGCTGCGTGCGCGCCGGCGACGGGCAGATCAGGAACGCGTGACCGTGGTCGCGCTGGATCCCGTGCTCGTCGATGCGGCGGCTGCACAGCGGGCACGTCGCGGCTTCCGTCCTCGGCGCCTCCTGGCCGTACGGGCCGAGCGGAGGCGGACCGAGGACGGGGAGCAGCTTGGCGTCCAGCCATTCAGCCGCCCGCTCGGCGCGAGCGCCGAGCCGGCCCTCCACCTTGTCCATGCTTCGATGGTAGGCCGGTATCGGGCGGATAGCATCGGTGGATGCGCGCCATCCCGGATAGCCTCGATCCCGCCGTCGTCGCCGACATCGACCGCCGGTTGGAGGACGTCGCGGCCGTGCACGGCGTGACCGTCACGCTTGCGATCGAGAGCGGCAGCCGGGCCTGGGGTTTCCCGTCGCCGGACAGCGACTACGACGCCCGGTTCCTGTTCCTGCGCCCGGTGGAGGACTACCTGCGGCTGACCCCGCTCCGGGATGTCGTCGAGACCCCGCTGGACGCCGTGTTCGACGTCAACGGCTGGGATGTCCGCAAGGCGCTCGGGCTGCTCGTGCGCGGCAACGCGACCGTCGTCGAGTGGCTGCGCTCCCCGATCGTGTATGGCGGCGACCCCGCGTTCCGGGACGGGATGCTGGAGCTGGCCGGCCGCATCCTGGACCGGGAGCGGGTGATCGACCACTACCTGCACATCGGTCTGCGGCACGCGGCGGATCCGGGCGGCAAGCTGAAGCGCTTCTTCTACGCGCTGCGCCCGGCCGCGACGCTGCGCTGGTTGCGTGTCCACCCCGACCGGGCCGTGGCGCCGATGGACCTCCCGACGCTTCTGGCGGAGAGCGAGCCGGAGGCGGACGTCGCGGTCGCCGCCGCGGAGCTCATCGCAGTGAAGGCCGTCACCCGCGAGCTCGGCGGGGGCGAGCCGCCCGCCGTGCTCCGGCGCTTCGTCCAGGATGAGCTCGCCGCAGCCGCTGAGCGGGGCGCGGCCGGGCGGTCGGACCTCGCCGCGGCGGCGGCGGAGGCGGACGCCTACTTCCGCGCGCTCGTCCTGCCCTGACGAACCGTCGCCGCCGCCCGGCGTCCCCGGCGCGGGCGCGGCCCGCTCACTCCTCGGACGCCGGCCGGTCCTCCACCGAGCTCTCCGGCATGACCACCATGCCGCCGGTCCGCTGACTGGTCTGCAGCAGCGCCTCCATCCAGCGCTCGTTGAGCGTCGGCGGGCGCGAGCCGTTGAAGACGAACGCCAGCGGGATCTCGCGGCTGATCCAGAGGCTCATCCGGCCTCCGCCCTGCTCGACCGGGATCTCCCAGTTGAGCAGGAAGCTCTCGTGGCGGCGCAGCTTGGTGACCAGGGCGATCTTGACGTGGGAGAGGGTCCGGTCGTCGAACTCGTACTCCCGGCCCGCGCCGTAGATCAGTTTGCCCATCTCAGTCGGCCTGCTTCTTCGCGCGGGAGTCGCGGTAACTCCCCTCGGGGACCTCCTGGCGGATCTCCGCGCGGAGCTCGTCCTCCAGCATCAGGCCGGCGTTGCCGTTCGCCTTCTCGGTGAGGATGGTGAGCCATTCCCGGTTGAGCTCGGGGAGCCGGTTGTGGGTGAAGACGAACTGGAGGCTGATCGACGGGTCGAGCCAGATCGAGCGCAGCGTCGGCTCCGTGCCGCCCGTGCGGTCGGACCAGATCAGCAGGAATCCCTCCCGCCGTCTCAGCTTCGTGGCGATCACCGCCTGCAGGTGGGCGAGCACCCGGTCGTCGAAGGTGAAACCGTCGGCTCCGTCGTAGATCAGCGTTCCCATTGGTGTCCTCTCCGGCGCGTCCGCTCCGACTGTTACTTTCGCCGTCCGCCCGCGCGCCGTCAAGGTGTCGCCCCGGCGCGGCGTACGGTCTGGTCATGGACGCTCTCACGCGAACCATCAAAGCGGCACTTCTGTACGAGGACGGCCGCACCCTGGACAGTGTCGTGGTCGTGCCATTGATCGGAGGCTGTCCTCCGGGTGAGATCCGCGTCGCCACACTGTTCGCCGGCGCCCTCGCCTACGACGTGTACGAGCTGGACGACGACGAGGAGTTCTCGTCCATGCCCGCCTACCCGTACCGTTCGACGATCCCGCTGACCACGGCTGACCTGGACGACTGACGCGGCGCGGCGGGCGGCCGGGCGCCGCCTGCGCGACGCGTAGGGTGGGTCGGGTGACCGACGCCTCCTCCGCCCCCGCCCGCACGGGCTGGGCGGTGGCCGCGCTCAGCCTCGGCACGCTGCTCAACCCGCTCAACTCGTCGATGATCGCGGTCGCGTTGGTGCCGCTGCAGCGCGACTTCCAGGTGAGCGTCACCACGGTCACCTGGGTGATCACCTCGTTCTATCTGGCCTCCGCGGCCGGGCAGCCGTTGATGGGCCGGTTCGCCGACCGGTTCGGCCCGCGCCGGCTGTTCCTGTTCGGGATGCTCGTGGTCGTGCTGGCCTGTGCGCTCACCCCGTTCTCCGGGTCGTTCGCGGCGGTGTGCGCGGGCCGCGTCGCGCTGGCGATCGGGACGGCGACCGCGTTCCCGTCCGCGATCGCGATGCTGCGGACGATCGCCGCGCACAGCTCGGCCGGGACGCCGCGGCTGCTCGGCCGCATCCAGATCGCGAACACGTCGGGTGCCGCGGTCGGCCCGGTCCTGGGCGGCGCGCTGGTCACCTTCCTCGGCTGGCAGGCGATCTTCTGGGTCAACGTGCCGCTGGCCGTGCTCGCGTTCGTCGGCGTGCGGTTCTTCGCGCCCCGGGACGCGGCCCGCGAGCGCGTGCCGCTGCGGCGGGTCGTCGCGGAGTCGGACGTGCCGGGCATCCTGCTGTTCATCGCGACGCTGACCGCGCTGCTGATCTTCCTGCTCGACCTGCGCCCGGAGCCGCTGTGGTGGCTGCTGCCGGTGGTGCCGATCGCGGGGGCGCTGTTCGTCTGGCGCGAGCTGCGCACCTCCCACCCGTTCCTGGACCTGCGGCTGCTCGGCGCCAACCACCGGCTGCTGATGGTCTACCTCTGCTTCGCGGTGTTCAACACGGTCTACTACTCGGCGTTCTTCGGCCTCCCCCAGTACCTGCAGGAGCACAGCGGCTACTCGGCCGGTGTGACCGGGCTGCTGATGTTCCCGCTGGCGGCGGTGACGATCGCGGTCACGCCGCTGGCGGCCCGCGCGATCGAGGGCGTCGGGCTGCGGCCGACGCTGCTCGCCGGCGCCTCGGCCCTGATCGTCGGCGCGGTGCTGCTCGGCGTCGCGGCGGCCACCACGGCGCCGTGGGTGGTGCTGCTGATCACCGCGGCCCTCGGCGTCCCCTACTGCGTCGTCAGCATCGGGATGAACCAGGCGCTGTACTCCGCCGCCCGGCCGCAGGACGCGGGCGTGGCCGCGGGGATCTTCCAGACCTCCCGCTACGTCGGCGCGATCGTGGCGACGACTGTCCTCGGGCTCCTGTTCAGCACCGGGACGACCCCGGCGAGCTGGCTCGCCGCCGTCGGCGTCGCGAGCGCGCTCGCCGTCGTCCACCTGTGCCTGCTGGTGTTCGTGCGGCGGCGGACGCAGCCGGGCGGGGCGCCCGGGAGCGCCGCGGAGGCCGCGCCGAGTTAGGGTCCGCGCGGGATGGGACTGCTTCGGGGCGCGCGGATGGGCTCGGGGCGTCCCGTGGACGGGCCCGGGGCGCCCCGGGTGGAGGGGGTCAGCCCACCGCGGGAGGTTCGGCCTCGCGGGGCGCGTTCTCCCCCGGCGCGGCGGGCGTGGCGGCGGCTGCGGCCTCATGCTCCGCTTTCGGGTAGTTCCCGCTCCGCTGGTGGGTGCTGCGCACGACGGGCGGCCTGCCCTCGCGCTCGGTGCCCACGTAGGCCCCGGCGATCTCGGTGTCCGGACCGAGATGGCCCTCTCCTTCGGTGTACTGACCGTGGACGACGCGCTCCTCGGCCGCCTCGGGCTCGGCCTGGGTGTACCGGCCCTCGACCGCGTCGCGCTCGTGTGCTCCGACCATGATGATCGCCTCCTTGATTGCGACAGCGCAATTATCCCGCGATCGCGCCCGGTGCGGTAGTGGTCGGGCGGCACTCCGAGCACCCTGGCACCTCCCGTTCAGCCGCGCCACGCCCGGCGCCGGCGGCGCGCTGATGCACGAGTGCAGGGATGCACGGTACAACTGGAGAGTGGACCAGGACGAACAGCACGCCGACGACGTCGACGCAGCCCTCCAGGCGGCGGACGTGATGATGCGCGTCGCCGCGCGCTCGGTGTCCGAGGTGGAGGACATCGTCACCTCTCCACAGCTCCGCGTCCTGGTGATGATCGCCACCCGCGGCCCCCAGACGCTCGGCGGCGTGGCCGCCGAGCTCGGCGTGCACGCCTCCAACGCCACCCGCACCTGCGAGAAGCTCGTCCGCCTCGGCCTGGTCGAGCGCACCGAGGATCCCGACGACCGCCGCTTCGTCCGCGTCGGGCTGACGGCGGAGGGCAGCTCGCTCGTCCAGCGCGTCATCGGTCACCGGCGCTCGGCGCTCGCCGACGTCCTCGCCGTGATGGAGCCGGCCGAGCGCGACGCGGCCGTGGCGTCGTTCCGGGCGTTCGCGAGCGCGGCGGGCGACCTCCCGAGCGCGGACGGACGTTTCACCCTCCTGCTCCCGGGCGCGGCCGCCGGTCTGTAGCGCCGCCGCCGGAACCGCACGCCGCCCGGATCCGCGCGCACACCACCCGGTCCGCACCTGCGGGGTCAGCCGACGGCGTCCGGCACCCCCGCCGCGAGCTCCGCGAACACCTCGGACGCGTCGTCGAGCCGGGACAGGCCGGCGCTCTGCCCCATCCACAGCGACAGCAGCTCGGGCTGGTCGCCCGCGGCGGACGCGGCGCGGCGGAAGACGCCGGTGAGGATGTTCTGCAGCGGGAAGGTCGCCGCGGAGCCGCTGCTCTCGATCGCCCGGACGGCGAGGTTCGGGAGGCCGCGCGCCAGCCGGCCGCTCATGGCCCGGGTCAGCACCGTGTCCGCGGCGAGCGCCGAGCGGATGCGCTCGCGGTGGATGGCGGGCGCCGCCGACTGGGCGGTCGCCAGGAACACCGTCCCCGCCTGCACCCCGGACGCGCCCAGGGCGAACGCAGCGGCGACCTGCCGCCGGTCGGCGATGCCGCCGGCGGCGATGACCGGCACGCGGACGGCGTCCACGACCTGCGGGATCAGCGCCAGGCCGCCGACCAGGCTGCGCTCGGCCTCCAGCAGGAACGACGGCCGGTGCCCGGCGGCCTCGGCGCCCGAGGCGACGATCGCGTCGACGCCGCCGGCCTCCAGCACGCGCGCCTCCGCGACCGTCGTGGCCGCGCCGATGACGGCGATCCCGCGGGAGTGCGCGCGCTCGATCACGTCGGGCGCGGGGACGCCGAACACGAAGCTCAGCGCGGCCGGCCGGGCGTCGAGTGCGGCCTCCAGCTGCTCCTCGAAGTCGGGGAGCGGCGCGACCGGCCACTCCGGCGGGAGCACCCCCGCCTGGGCGAAGAGGTCGGCCATCCCGGCCACGGCCCGGTCGAACTCCGCTTGGTCGAAGACGTCCTGCTCGTGCTCGCCGGCCTCCCGGTGCGGCAGCCAGAGGTTGAGCGCGATCGGGCGGGAGGTGGCCTCTCTCAGCTCCGCCGCGACGGCCCGGACGCGGGCGCCGTCGAAGCCGTACAGCCCGTACGAACCGAGGCCGCCCGCCTCGCTCACGGCCGCGGTCAGCGCGACGGACGACAGCCCGCCGAACGGGCCGAGGACGATCGGCGTGTCGATCCCCAGCATGGTGCTCAGACTCATCCGCAGGACTCCGCTCCTGAAACGACGACGACGACGACGCGCGGATACAGTTGCGTATCCGCAACTGTAGGCGTAGGACGATTATATCCGCGCATCCAGCCGCCGGCCCGAGGATGCGCACGCAGCTTCGCACCCGCTAGCGTCGAGGCGTGGATGTGGACGTTCCGACCGCCGCCGGGCCCGGCCGCCTTGTCGTCGCGCCCGCGGAACGTCCCCGCGCGCTCCTCTGGCTCGGCCACGGCGCCGGCGGCGGCATCGGCGCCGCCGACCTCACCGCACTGGCGTCCGAGCTGCCCGCGCTCGGCGTGACGGTCGCGCGCTTCGAGCAGCCGTGGCGGGTCGCCGGCAAGAAGGTGGCCTCCCGGCCGCCCGCGCTCGACGCCGCCTGGCTGGAGGCCGCACCGGTCGTCGCCGAGTTCGCCGCCGGCGTCCCGGTGATCGTCGGCGGCCGCAGCGCCGGAGCCCGCGTCGCGTGCCGGACGGCCGATGCGACCGGGGCCGCCGCGGTCGTGTGCCTGGCGTTCCCGCTGCATCCCCCCGGCCGCCCCGAGGCCTCCCGGCTGGAGGAGCTGCTGACGCCCACGGTGCCCGTACTCGTGTTGCAGGGCGACCGCGACACCTTCGGCGGCGCGGATCTGCTGCGCGCCGAAGTGGACGCCGCGGACGGCGACCACGCGAACGTGCGGATCGTGACCGTCGCGGGCGCCGACCACGGGATGAAGACCCTGAAGGCCTCCCCGCTGACCGCGCGCGACGTGCGCGAGCTGGTGGTGGCGACGACGCGCGCGTTCGTGGACGACGTACTCGCCACGTCCGCGCGCTGAACCTCCGCGCCATTCCCCGCTTCCGCCGACCCCATCGGAAAAAGCCACTATTCAGTGTTGCTATCTACCGGTACTCGGCGTTACTATCTAGTGGTAGTCAACAGCACTGAGTAGTGGAAGGGGTGTCATGGGCAAGCAGACCACAGAGATGCTCAAGGGCACGCTCGAGGGCATCGTCCTCGCCATCCTGTCCGGCCGGGCCGCATACGGGTACGAGATCACCTCGTGGCTGCGCGACCAGGGCTTCGAGGACATCGCCGAGGGCACCGTCTACGCCCTGCTCGTCCGGGTGGAGCAGCGGGGCCTAGTGGATGTCGAGAAGGTCCCGTCGGAGAAGGGGCCGCCCCGCAAGGTGTACTCGCTCAACGCAGCGGGACGCGAATATCTGGACGAGTTCTGGAGGACCTGGAGCTTCCTCGCAGAACGACTGGAACAGCTCCGAGACGGAGGAAAGTGAAATGGCACCGAAGTGGATCGAGCTGGTCACCGGATCGCTCGAGCAGAAGAAGCAGTACCGGCAGATCAAGAACCGGCTGGACGCCCTCCCCGAGCCGTACAACGGCGTCGCGAAGGCGCTCAACCGCTACCTCATGTACAACGGCGGGATCGTCGACGGCGACACCATCCTCACGATGATGACCGACTTCGTCGAGCTGTGGGAGCGCGCTGCCGCCGACGGCGCCGCGGTCCGCGACATCGTCGGGGACGACCCGGTCGAGTTCGCCGACGCGTTCGCCGCGGCGTACGTCGGCACCCGCTGGATCGACAAGGAGCGCGCCCGCCTCAGCGAGGCCGTCGACGCGGCCGAACGAGCGCAGGAGAAGAAGAACTCATGAGCACCACCACCACGACCGGCCCCGCCATCCAGGTGCGCGGCCTCGAGAAGTCCTACAAGGACGTGCACGTCCTCCGCGGCGTCGACTTCGACGTCCAGCCCGGCAGCATCTTCGCCCTCCTCGGCTCCAACGGGGCGGGCAAGACCACGGCGGTGAAGATCCTCTCCACCCTGCTGCAGAGCGACAAGGGCACCGCCACCGTGAACGGGTTCGACGTGGCCCGCAAGCCGGACGAGGTCCGCAACTCGATCAGCCTCACCGGGCAGTTCGCGGCGGTGGACGAGATCCTCAGCGGCCGGGAGAACCTCATCCTGGTCGCCCGGCTCCGCCACCTCAAGAACCCGGCCGGGATCGCGGACGAGCTGCTCGCCCGCTTCTCGCTCACCGACGCGGGAGGCCGCAAGGTCGGCACGTACTCGGGAGGCATGCGCCGCCGGCTCGACATCGCGATGAGCCTCATCGGCCAGCCGCCGGTGGTGTTCCTCGACGAGCCGACCACCGGCCTCGACCCGCAGGCCCGCCTGGAGGTGTGGGACACCGTCAAGCGCCTCGCCGGCCGCGGCACCACGGTGCTGCTCACCACGCAGTACCTGGACGAGGCGGAGCAGCTCGCCGACCGCATCGCGATCCTCCACGAGGGCCGCATCATCGCCAACGGCACACTCGCCGAGCTCAAGCAGCTCCTCCCGCCGGCGCAGGTCGAGTACGTGGAGAAGCAGCCCAGCCTCGAGGACGTGTTCCTCGCCATCGTCGGCCCGTCGGCCTCGGCCGCCGCGCCGGCCTCACCCTCCACCGAATCCGCGGCCGCCGAGACGCAGCCGTCGAAGGAGTCCTGATGTCCACCGCGAACTTCGTCGCAGACACCACCGTCCTGACCGGACGGTCCATGAAGCACATCACGCGCAGCCTGGACACGATCATCACGGTCACGATCACACCGATCGCCCTCATGTTGCTGTTCGTGTTCGTCCTCGGCGGCGCCATCAACACCGGCCCCGACTCGGGCTCGTACGTGAACTACCTGCTCCCCGGGATCATGCTGATCACGATCGCGTCGGGCATCGGGTACACCTCCTACCGGCTGTTCATGGACCTCCAGGGCGGCATCTTCGAGCGCTTCCAGTCCATGCCGATCGCCCGGTCGAGCGTGCTCTGGGCGCACGTGCTCACGTCGCTCGTGTCCAACATGATCTCGGTCGGGCTCGTGGTGCTGGTGTCCCTGCTGATCGGCTTCCGCACCGGCGCGAGCGTGCTCGCCTGGCTCGGAGTCGCCGGGATCCTGGTGCTGTTCACCCTGGCGCTGACCTGGGTGGCGGTGATCGCCGGACTGTCGGCGAAGACCGTGGACGGCGCGGGAGCGTTCGCCTACCCGCTGATCTTCCTGCCGTTCATCAGCTCGGCGTTCGTCCCGACCAACACCATGCCGGCCCCGGTCGCCTGGTTCGCCGAGCACCAGCCGGTGACGCCGATCGTGGACACCATCCGGGCCCTGTTCGCCGAGCAGCCGGTCACCGGCGACATCTGGATCGCCCTCGCCTGGTGCGTCGGCATCCTGGTGGTCGCCTACGGTTTCGCCACCGCGATCTACCGGAGGCGGATCAGCCGGGGGTGAGTCCTCCGCCCTCCCCCTCGGTGGCACGACGGCCGCCGGCCCGGAATGGGTCGGCGGCCGTCGTGCTGATCGCGGGTCGTCGTGAGCGGAGACTCAGTCCAGCTCGCGCCGCATCACCCACCGCACCGCCCCGCCGGAGTGCGCGTCCGTCTCCTGTACCCGCGCGAACCCGTGCTTCTCGAACAGCTCGACCGTCCCGACGTAGCCGCTGATCACGTCCACCCGCTCGCCCCGCGTCTCGACCGGGTACCCCTCCACGAGCGCCGCCCCCGACGTCCTCGCGTGCTCCACCGCCCCGTCGAGAAGGTCGTGCATCAGCCCGCGCTTGCGGAACCCGCCGCGCACCACGAAGCAGACGATCGACCAGGGGTCGCGCTCCTCGTCGAGGTGCGGGATGGTGCGGGAGTTCATCAGCCGCCGGTACGTGGACTTGGGCGCGACCGAGCACCAGCCCGCGACCTCGCCGTCGGCGTAGACCAGGACGCCGGGGCCGGGCTCGGCGGAGCACTCGCGGTGCATGTAGTCGACGCGTTCCGGCATCGACAGGCGCGCGTCCCGGTAGGACATGCACACGCAACCGCCCGCGCCGGCCTTCCGCGGCACCATGAACGTGGCGAAATCGTCCCAGCGCCCGGTCGCGGGGAGCACCTCGATGGCCATGCGGGGATGCTACCCGAGAGGTCCGACAGCGCCGGTCGGTCCGGCGGAGCGGGCTGGCCCGACCGCGCTGGCGTGTCCGGCCCCATGCCAGAGCGGCGCGGAGGGAGGATCGTGGGATGCCGAGCGACCTCCTGATGCGCATCCACTCCCCCGAGTTCCAGGCCATGTCGGAGCGAGTGCTCCGAGCGACCGAGCTGACCTCCCGCCTGAACGTGCTGCCGTTCGACGACGAGGCCGGCAAGGCGGCGCTGTTCGAGGAGATCCTGGGCCGCCCGCTGCCGGAGCGCGTGACCATCTACCCGCCGTTCTTCACCGACCACGGCCTCAACCTGGAGCTGTCGGAGCGGGTGTTCATCAACCAGAACTGCACGTTCCTGGACTATGCCGGCATCCGCCTCGCCCCGCGCGTGATGGTCGCGCCGCGTGTCACCTTCATCACCGTCGGCCACCCTGTCGACGTCGAGGACCGCCGCGTCTGGCTGACCGGAGGCCCGATCGACGTCGCGGAGAACGTCTGGATCGGCGCAGGCGCCACCATCCTCCCCGGCGTCAGCATCGGCCGCGACGCCGTGATCGCGGCCGGGGCGATCGTGGCGGAGGAGGTGCCGGCGGGGACGCTGGTGGCGGGACCGAAGGCGACGGTGCTGCGGGAGTTCTGAGCCGGCGTTTCTCGCCTATCCCCACGAGCCCGGCGGCGGCGTAGGGTGCGGCACCATGAACAGCATCCCCTCCTCATCGGGCGCGACCCGGCGCCCCGACCGCGCCGAGCTCGCCGATTTCGCCGAGCGCCTCCGCGGCCAGCTCGGCGGCCTGCCCGGCCTCGGCCAGTACCCCGGCACGATCACGTCCCTCGACGCCGGCCACGCCGCCCACACGCTCGGCACCGGCCTCGACCTCACCCTCCCCTCCGCGGTCGCGACCGGCGACGTCCTCTTCGCACCCGACCTGAACCCGACGTTCTACTACTCGTGGGACGTCCACCCGGCCCAGCAGCCGGACTGGTTCCGTGTCTCGGTGCGGTTCACGCCCGCCGACTTCGGGATCACGGAGCCGCGCTCCTACGACCTCGCCTGGGCGGTGGCGCCGTTCTTCCTCGACCTCGGCGCGGTGCTGACGGTGGAAGCGTCGGCGAACGCGGGGGCCGCGGCGCAGACCTGGACACTGGACACGCCGCAGGCGCGCACCCTCCACGTCGGCGTCGGGCCGATCGGGGCGGACGAGACCGTGCACGTGGATCTGGTGCGGGGCAGCTCGAACGGGAGCTGGATCTGGTTGCACACCGTGATCGGGGATGCGCCGCTGACGACGGAGCCGTAGCTCGGGCGACGGCGCTGGAAGGAGACTCGGTCGCGCATCTCCTTCCGAACGGCGTCAGGAAGGATGCCGGCAGCGCGTCGGCACGAGTTCTCCTGCGCTGGAGCGCGGCTGTCGGCCACGCGCGAGCGTCGGCCGAGCATCCCGGTCACATCGGGTCGTTGACGTGCAGGTGGTTGCAGGTGTCGTAGAAGTCCTGGAAGTGGCGCAGGCCCGGTTCGTCGCCGGCGTTCAGCCGGCACTGCCGCTGCCCGAGACCCGAGCCGTAGGGCATGAAGTTGTCGAGCGTGCGGATGAGGGCGAGTGCGTTGCTGTCGGCGCCGTTGGTGCCCTGGCCGCCGAGGCTGTAGAAGTCGACGGCGTGGCCGCCGCCGTTCATGTAGTGCTGGGAGTAGATCCCGGCTCCCTCGATCTGGCCGGTGCAGCGCCGGTTGATGTCGCTGACGCCGACGCTCGAGAACATGTGCTCGGCGATCACCATCGCCTGGAGCACCGAAGTGTCGATGCCGCAGTTCGGCACGGAGCGCCCCTCGGCGATCCAGCGGATCTCGAAGATGTGGTCGGGATAGGAGCCCACGAGCTGTCCGGAGTCGACGTACCCCATCAGTTCCTGCGCGAGGGCCTGGGCGTCGGACGAGATCGGACCTGCATCGCCGGACCTGGCCCGAGCGCGTGCTGCCGCGGCGGCGGCGGCCGCGGCTGCTGCCCGGGCGGCGACCCCGGCCTGGTACTGCTGCTCGGTGATCTGCGTCGCGCTCGTGAGGGAGGCGAGCTGCGCCTGGAGCTCGCCCTCGTGGGCGGTCTCCGCCTGGAGCGCCGCGATCATCTGCTTCTGGGCCGCGGCGGCCTTCTCCGCTTCCGCCTGCGCCTTCGCCGCGAGCACGGTGAGCTCGTTCTTGGCGGAGGCGGCCTGCTCGCTCGCGGCCTTCGCGAGGTTGTCGTCTTGCGCCGCCTTGGAGTAGATGCCGTTGACGGTGGCCGTCAGCCTGCCCATGCTGCTGAGGCGGGAGAGCAGCGCGTCCGTGTTCCCTGCGCTGCTGGTGAGGAGCGTGCCCAGGAGGTCCGGGCCGCCGGAGCGGGCCAGCTTCTCGCCGACCACGGCGGCCTCCCGACGCGACGCCTCCGCCGTGGCCTTCAGAGCGGTCGATCGGGCGGCGAGGCGGTCGGCCTTGTCCTTGCCGACGGCGAGCGCGGCTTGCGCGACCTCGTTCTCCTTCTCGCGCTGGATGGCGAGATCCTCGGCCGCCTTGACCTGCGTCTTGAGGGTCTGGACCAGGTTCGTGATCGCCGTGACCTCGGCCTGCTTGGCCGCTTCGTTGGACCGGGCGGCCTGCACGTCGGCCCACGACGGATAGTTGTCCGCGTACGCCTTCGGGGCGGCCAGCCCGCCCCAGGCGACGACGCTCGCGACGACGACGCAGATGGCGACCAGCCTCCAGTTGCGAACGACGGAGGGCGACAGTGCCGAGCGGCCTGGAGACATTCGGTATCCGAATCGTGGTCGAAGCGTGTGCGGAGGGGGCGGCCCCGTTCACCGACGCTAACCCGCGAGAGGACCGCGCCACGCCGCAACACGCCGCTGCCACTGGTGCGAGCTGTCGTCGCCGCTGAAGCGGGACCCGGGGAGGTGGTGCTGTCGCATCGACGCGTCCACCCCATCGGAACGTGCGCGGTGGCGGTGCGGTCTCCGGCGCGGACGGAAGGACCCGGTGGTCAGACGCCTCCCTCGGCGGCCCAGAGCTCCTCGGCCTCGAGCGTCAGATCGATCAGCTGACGCAGGAGACCCCCCATCGACGTGGACCTCAACAGGGTGTACCGGTCGTACTCGCCCAGCGGGGCGATCGCCGCCAGTTGCCACACAGCTGCGACGGGATCCTCCGACAGCTCGACGCCGGCATCCGACTGCGGCTCCGCGACGCGGGCGATCACGCGGCGGACGACCTCTTCGGCCTCCGCCCGCAGCGGTGCGAGGGCCTCGGACCACTCCAGATCCGGCAGCGTCGACAGCTCGGCACGGGGATACGGGTCCTCGTCGGCCCAGCGCTCGACCGTGAACCGCCGGGTCCCCACGCCGACGATGAGCAGGTCGTCGGCGCCCGCGGCGGCGCTCACCAGACGCGCCATCGTCCCGACCGACGCGCGCTGGTCGCCACCCCCGGCTTCGGATCCGCGCTCGATGAGGACGACGCCGAACTCGAACCCGGGTTCGACCTCGTCGAGCAGCCGCCCGACCAGCGTGAGGTACCGCGGCTCGAACACCCGCAGCGGGACGGCCACGTGCGGGAACAGCACTGATCCGAGCGGGAACATCGGGGAGGCGGCCATACTCCAGTGAAGCACCGCGGACGTAGAGTGAACAGGTGCCCCGACCGCGCCCCGAGATCCCAGGACCGGGGCAGGAGTCCGTGTGGGACTACCCGAGGCCGCCGCGCATCGAGCCCGTCGCCGCGCCTGTCACGATCCGTCTGGGCGGGCAGCTCATCGTCGAGACCCGCGACGTCGTCCGGGTGCTCGAGACCAGCCATCCGCCGGTCTACTACCTGCCCATTGCGGACTTCGCGCCCGGCGCGCTGGTCGACGCCGACGGTTCGTCGTTCTGCGAGTTCAAGGGCACCGCGCGTTATCTCGACGTGCGCGGCGGAGGCCAGGTGCGGCCCGCCAGCGCGTGGAACTACCCGCATCCGTCGCCCGGCTTCGAGGCGCTCCGCGACCGCGTCGCCGTCTACGCGCAGCAGATGGACGAGTGCACGGTCGACGGCGAGGTCGTCACCCCGCAGCCCGGCGGGTTCTACGGCGGCTGGATCACGAGCGCCGTCGTCGGGCCGTTCAAGGGGGTGCCGGGGTCGCTGTGGTGGTGAATGCCGGGAACGCCCCGGTCACTTGACGTCGAACACCGACGGGTCGACTCTTGATGGTACGGATGAGCTCTCGCGAGGACCATCACATGACATTCATGATCAACCTGCGACGATGTGCAGCGGTCGCCGGAGCGACCTCACTCCTGGCGGCCCTGGTCGGGTGCAGTGTCGCAGCGACCGCCCCGAGACCGACACCGAAACACACATCGGCTCCGGTGCCTGCCGTCCCCCTCCCGGTCGCGGTGTCCATCGCCCTCCCGGCGCAGCCGCCGGCCCCTGCTGTCTCTCCGGCCTGCGCGGGAAACCAGCCCGGAGTGAAGCACATCATCGTCAGCATCGGCCAGCAGCACCTGTATGCGTGCGACGGTCAAGCCCTGTACACCGACGGGCCCGTCACCACCGGCGCATCAGCGATCGCGAACGTGGACGACTCGACTCCGATCGGCACCTTCCACATCCTGGACAAGACCCAGAACACGGTGCTCTCCGGTGGCGACGTGAACGGCCAGTGGAATGACCCGGTCCAGTATTGGATGCCCTTCACCGCCGGCGGCTGCGGCTTCCACGATGCGTCGTGGCAGACGTTCCCGCTGGGCAGCCCGCTCTACACGACCCAGGGTTCGCATTGCTGTGTCCACGTCGGCCTTGATGTGGTCTCGACGATGTTCTATTGGGCGCAGGTGGACACGCTCGTCACGGTCGAGAACTAAGGGCGCAAGGTCCGGACGTCGCCGCCGGCGAGCGTCCCCGGCGGTGGGCGCTGTTCGTTCCTCCAGGTAGGCACACCTGCGTGGGCCCGCACCGGCTGACTGCGTCAGCCCTGGGACGTCGACTCTGCTTCGTAGCCGACGAACGACTCGTCCAGCCGTCGCCGGAGCTCGGTCGCCAGTTCCGGCGGCCCCGTGCCCACCTCACGTGCCAGGAGGGACAGCGCCACCCCGAGTGGGAGGGACACTCGGCCGCGCTCCTCGGGGGGAAGGATCAGCTCGGCACGCGACGGATCCCAGCGGTCCGGCGGCAGCGCCGGCCGGACGAACGAGACGCCATCGACGTACACCCGCTCCTCGTTTCGGCGCTTGCGTCGCCGAAGCTCGTGCGAATCCACGTTCAAGAAGGTCACAGCGAACACCTCGGGGCTCGCGGCCTTGTTCAGCCAGCGGCCGAAGCCGAGGAAGTACGACGACGCGATGTCTCCCGGCTCGATCGACGCCTCCTCCTGCAACTCGCGGTTCGCGCCGGCGATCGAGAGTTCCGCGACGTCCATCGACGCGGCGCCTCCCAGATCCTTCGGTTCGAGACTGCCCGAACCGCTCGGGGCGAGGAGACCCTGCTCGCCGACGTTCCGCACGCTCTGCTCCGTGATGACGAACATGCCGTCGGAGGTGACGGCGATCGTGCTCACCCCGACGCCGTTGAACAGCCAGCTGACATCGAAGTCGCGAAGCCGCGTCAGGCGGTCGACGAACAGCCGCCGTCCGGCGAGAACCGTGTCCGACCCGTCGCGCCGCGTGTCGACTGCGGCGAAGTAGTCCGAGGCGAGCCGGTCGAAGAAGGTGCCGCGGACCAGCGTCACCGTGCTTGCCTCGGCGGGCAGCTCGGTCACAGCGCTCGCCCAGCCGAGCCCGGGGCCGTTGAAGATCGAGCTGTCCTTGGCGATCCTCTCCCGGCGGTAGCGGCCCCCGAGCGACTTCAGGTCGCGGGGAAGCTGATACGGCTCCGGCTGCACCACCGCCTTCAGGCGCCCCTCGGCGATGCGGAGGCTCATGCCGGTGTCGTGCACGAAGGTCTGCCCGTGGACGCGGATGACGTTCCACCGCTCATCACCGGCCAGCTTCGCGGTCACGTCGGCGAAGTCGTCCAGCGGCCGCTTCACGAAGGTGGTCCGCCGCTGCTCCAGCCGGTAGCGCCGGACATCGATCACGAGGAGGACCAGCGAGATCGCGGCGAGCAGCCAGTTGATCCATGCCGGGATCGCGACGAAGACGCCCACGACGCCGACGGCAGCGAGGACGGTGCTCAGCAGGATCCAGCGAGCGGACGCGCTCTTCTCGAGGAGGTGCGCGACGAAGGTCGACAGGCGTCGCTTCAGCGAAATCATCGAGGGGACCTCCGGCCCGGGCGCGGTGCGAGTCAGCTAGACGTTGAACCGGAACTCCACAACATCCCCATCCTGCATCACATACTCCTTCCCCTCCATGCGCGCCTTCCCGCGCGCCCGCGCCTCGGCGACGCTGCCCGCGTCGACGAGGTCGTCGAAGGAGATGACTTCGGCCTTGATGAAGCCTTTCTCGAAGTCGGTGTGGATGACGCCGGCCGCCTGGGGGGCTTTCCAGCCCTTGTGGATCGTCCAGGCGCGGGACTCCTTCGGGCCCGCCGTCAGGTAGGTCTGCAGGCCGAGGGTGTCGAAGCCGATGCGGGCGAGTTGGTCGAGGCCGCTCTCGGTCTGGCCGGTGGAGGCCAGGAGCTCGGCGGCGTCGGCGGCGTCCAGGTCGATCAGCTCGGACTCCAGCTTGGCGTCGAGGAAGACCGCCTGGGCGGGGGCGACCAGCGCGGCCAACTCCGCGCGGCGGGCGTCGTCGGTCAGCACGTCCTCGTCCACGTTGAACACGTAGATGAACGGCTTCGCGGTCAGCAGGCCCAGCTCGCGGATCGGCTCCAGGTCGATGGTGGAGGCCGACAGTGGCTTGCCGGAGTTCAGGAACGCGATCGCCTCGCGGGCCGTCTCCAGCACCACCGGCTCCAGCTTGCGGCCCTTGACCTCCTTCTCGTAGCGCTGCTCCGCCTTCTCGAGGGTCTGCAGGTCCGCGAGGATGAGCTCGGTGTTGATGGTCTCCATGTCGCCGGCGGCGTCCACCTTGCCTGCGACGTGCACCACGTCGGGGTCGGAGAAGCCGCGCACCACCTGGGCGATGGCGTCGGCCTCGCGGATGTTGGCCAGGAACTTGTTGCCCAGGCCCTCGCCCTCGCTCGCGCCCTTCACGATGCCGGCGATGTCGAGGAACGACACCGGCGCGGGCAGGATGCGCTCGCTGCCGAACAGCTCGGCCAGCTTCTCCAGGCGCGGGTCGGGGAGGTTGACGACGCCGACGTTCGGCTCGATGGTCGCGAACGGGTAGTTCGCCGCGAGGGCGTCGTTCTTGGTCAGCGCGTTGAAAAGGGTCGACTTGCCGACGTTGGGGAGTCCGACGATACCGATAGTGAGAGCCACGGTCGTCCATTCTACGGGCGGCGACGGCGACCGGCCGCCCGGCGTCAGCCCAGCGTCGCCCGGTAGCAGCGCGTGACGTACGGCAGCTCGATCCGCTCCGTCCCCGCCAGCTCGGGATGCTCGGCGTGCAGGCGGCGCAGCGAGGCGATGACGGCGGCTTGGCCGTCCGGGTCCTTGGTGATGAAGTAGCTGCGCGAGCGCGCCAAGTCCAGGAGCCCGTCGAGCGTGAGCGACTGCACCCAGCGCACGTCGTGACGCTCCAGCTCACCGAACGGCGCGCCCACCGCCGGCTCCTCTTCCTCGCCGAAGTGCGCTTCCCCTGCGCCCATCAGCTCGCCGAGCTCGCGGACCCACTCGACGCTCTCGTCCCGGTCGTTCCAGACCAGCCCGATCCGGCCGCCCGGCCGGAGCACGCGCGCGACCTCGGGGACGGCGCGCTCGCGGTCCACCCAGTGCCAGGCCTGCGCGGCGACGACGAGCCCCGCGCTCGCGTCAGGGACCGGGATGCTCTCGCCGGCCCCGATCCGGGCGTCGGCCTCCGGGACGCGCGAGGCCAGCACACCGAGCATCTGCGGGGACGGGTCAACGGCGATCACCTCGAAACCGCTCCCGACCACGGCCTGCGTCAGCTTCCCCGTGCCGGCGCCGAGGTCGACGACCGGGCCGGTCACGTCCTCCGTGAGCCAGGCGACCGCGTCCGCCGGGTAGTCCGGCCGCGCCGCGTCGTACAGGTCCGCCGCGCGGTCGAACGCACGCGCGTGCGCCTCCCGCTCCCGTCTCTCCCGCATACCCGCGACCCTACCCCCCCACGAGTACGCCCGAATTCAGCCGCGAAACCGCCGAGTACGCAGATAATTCGCGTACTCGGCTGTTTGCGGCTGAATTCGGGCGTACTCGGCGGTGCGTAGCGGGTGACGTCGGTGGGGCGTGCGAGCATTCGGGCGTGCCACTGGACTTCACCGCCATCGACTTCGAGACCGCGAACTCCTCTGCGGCGTCCGCCTGTTCGGTCGGGCTGGTGAAGGTGCGGGACGGCCGCGTGGTCGACCGGGCGAGCTGGTTCATCCGGCCGCCGCTCGGGCACGACCTGTTCCAGGAATGGAACGTGCGCATCCACGGCATCCGCCCGGAGGACGTGGCCGGCGCGGCGACCTGGGTCGACCAGCTCGCCGACCTCGTGGAGTTCGCGGAGGACGACCACCTCGTCGCCCACAACGCCGGCTTCGACATGGGCGTCATCCGCGCCGCGTGCGCCGCCACCTACGTCTCCTGCCCGGAGTACCGCTACCTGTGCAGCCTGCAGGTCGCCCGCCGCACCTACCACCTGGAGTCGTACCGGCTCCCCGTCGCCGCGATGGCGGCCGGCTTCGAGGACTTCCACCACCACGACGCCCTCGCCGACGCCGAGGCGTGCGCCGCCATCGTCGTGCACGCCGCGCGCCGCCACGAGGCCGCGACGATCGAGGACCTCTCCGCCCTCACCGGCGCCCGCATCGGGCGCATCGGCATGCCCGCAGCGGCGTAGCCCCGCCCCACGGCGCCGCGCACAACGGCACCGCGCCTCCGCGCATCCGTCCGACCGGACACGCTGCGCACCCGCGCGCCGGGGCGGCCTGTCCGCCCGTGGACGCACTCTCCGATCAGGCATGAACACCTCAGGAATATAAGCATTGCAACTTCGCTCGTCACGTTCTAATGTCCAGACATAGCAACAAGACGCGAAGGAGCGATCATGACCGCATCCCCTCATCCGGAGACGTCCGCCGGCGCGGCGGAGCCCCGACCCGCCCCGGCGTCCCCGGCCGGTGCGCCGCCCGGTCCCGACGACCCCCGCAGCCGCCGGTTCCTCCGCCGGGTGGCCGTCCTCGCCACGTTCGGCGGCCTCCTGTTCGGCTACGACACCGGCGTCATCAGCGGCGCCCTTCCGTTCATGCAGTTCGACCAGCGGCCGCTCACCCCGCTGGAGGAGGGCACCGTGGTGTCCTCGCTCCTCATCGGCGCGGCGCTCGGCTCGTTCCTCGGCGGCCGGATCGCCGACCGGCGCGGTCGCCGCGGCCTCATTGGCGCACTGGCCGTGGTGTTCTTCGTCGCGGCGATCGGGTGCGCGTTCGCGCCGACGATCGCCGTCATGATCGCCGCCCGCTTCGTCCTCGGCCTCGCGGTCGGCGGCGCCTCCGTGACCGTCCCGATGTACCTGGCGGAGCTCTCCCCCGCCGCCCGCCGCGGCCGGATCGTGACCCAGAACGAGCTCATGATCGTGTCCGGCCAGCTGGCGGCCTTCGCCGTGAACGCCGTGCTCGCCGCCTTGGTGCCCGAGCACGCCGCCGTCTGGCGGTGGATGCTCGTCGTCGCCTCGCTGCCCGCTGTGGTGCTGTTCTTCGGCATGCTCGTCGTCCCGGAGAGCCCGCGCTGGCTCATCCTGCACGGCCGCTTCGCGGAGGGGGTCGCCGTGCTGCGCCGCATCCGCGCCGAGGACCAGGCCGAGCGCGAGGCGGAGGAGATCCGCCGGCACGACGAGCGCGCCGTGCGCACCCCGCTGCTGCGCGAGCTCGCGGTCCCGTGGATCCGCCGGGTCTTCGTCATCGGGCTCGGGATCGCGATGGTGCAGCAGCTCACCGGCGTGAACTCGATCATGTACTACGGCGTTCAGATCCTGCAGAAGTCCGGCTTCGACCAGCAGGGCGCGCTCATCGGACAGATCGCCAACGGCGTCATCTCGGTGCTCGCCACCTTCGTCGGCATCGCGCTGCTCGGCCGGATGGGCCAGCGGCCGCTGCTGATCACCGGACTGATCGGGACGACGACCTCGCTGCTCCTGGTCGGCGGCGCCTCCGCCCTGCTCGCGGGCTCCCCCGCGCTGCCGTTCGTGGTGCTCACGCTGACGGTGACCTTCCTCGCCTTCCAGCAGGGCGCGGTCTCGCCGGTGACCTGGCTGATGCTGGCCGAGATCTTCCCGGCCCGGATCCGCGGCGCCGCGTTCGGGCTCGCCGCGCTCATCCTGTGGCTGACGAACTTCCTGGTCGGGTTCCTGTTCCCCCAGCTGGTCGACGGGCTCGGGATCTCGCCCACGTTCTTCCTGTTCGCTGTGGTCGGCGTCGGCGCCGTGGTCTTCGTGGCGCGCTGCCTGCCGGAGACCCGTGGGCGAAGCCTGGAGACGCTGGAGGCGGAGCTGCGCGAGCGGTACAGCCGCTGACACGCCGCGGCGACGTCGGCGGAGCGGGCGGGGCGGGAACTATTTCCCGCCCCGCCCGTCGCCGTTCGCGGCCGTTGTCGGCGGCCCCTGCGACACTGAGCGCATGGACACTCCCGCTCTCCTCCTCGGCCTCCTGCTCGGTCTCGTCGTCGGCGCCGCGGGAGCGGGATTCGCCGTCGCGCGGCTGCTGAAGGGCCGCGAGGCGGCCGCCCCGGCGGAGGACCCCGCGGTCGTCGCCGCCCGCCACGAGAACGAGCTGCTCGAGGTGCGCGCGGCCGAGGCGGCCGTCCAGGCCGGGCTCCGCGCCGAGCTCGCCGCCGCCGACACCCGCGTGGACTCCCTGCAGGAGCAGCTGCGCGGCGTCCAGGAGCAGTTGCGCGAGACCGAGCAGCGCCACCGCGCCGAGGCCCTCGCGCAGAGCGAGCGCGAGCGCGCCGAGAGCAAGGTCCTGCAGGCGCTGGCCCCGGTGCGCGAGAGCCTGAGCGACATGCAGCGCAAGGTGATCGAGATGGAGACCCAGCGCCACCAGCAGCACGGCCAGCTCGCCCAGCAGCTCCGGTCCGCCGCCGAGTCGGAGGAGCGGCTGCGGAGCACCGCCGAGTCGCTGGCGTCGGCCCTGCGGTCCAACAGCACGCGCGGCGTCTGGGGCGAGACGCAGCTGCGCAGCGTCGTCGAGGCCGCCGGCCTGATCGAGCGGGTCGACTTCGACGTGCAGTCGAGCATCCACTCCGAGTCCGGCGCCGGGCGACCCGACATGATCATCCGGCTCCCCGGCGGCAAGAGCATCGCGCTCGACGCCAAGGTGCCGTTCAACGCCTACCTGGAGGCCAGCCAGATCCCCGCGACCGCGACCGGCCCGGAGGGCGCGCAGCGCGAGGCGCTGCTCAAGCAGCACGTGAAGGCGGTGCGCGACCACATCACGACGCTCGGCAGCAAGGCGTACTGGACCGGGCTGGAGTCCTCCCCCGAGCTGGTCATCGCGTTCATCCCGAGCGAGTCGCTGGTGTCGTCGGCGATGGAGGCCGATCCGTCGATCATGGAGTTCGCCTTCGGCAAGCGCGTGGCGCTCGCCTCCCCGGTGACGCTGTGGTCGGTGCTCAAGACCGTCGCGTTCAGCTGGCAGCAGGACGTGCTGACGCAGGAGGCCAAGCAGCTCTTCGACCTCAGCCGCACCCTCTACAGCCGGCTCGGCACCACCGCGGGCCACATAGAGAAGCTCGGCCGCTCCATCGAGCGCACCGTCAAGGACTACAACGGCTTCGTCGGCTCCTTCGAGCGCCAGGTCTTCCCGGCCGCGCGCAAGCTGGGCGCCCTCGACGAGTCCAAGGTCATCGGCGTGCTGGAGGGCATCGAAGAGGCGCCGCGCGAGCTCACGGCGTTCGAGCTGGTGGAGGAGCTGGACGCGCAGGCCGGCGCCCGCCTGCGGGTGGAGGCGCCGGACGCCGGTGAGGCGCGCGACATGCACGGCATCGACAAGCTCGCGATCGAGGAGCAGGCCCGCGCCGCCGAGCGCGACGAGGACTCCGGCGCCGCCTGACGCGGAGCCCGCCCCTCACGATTCGTCACGAATGTCGCGAATGCGGCGCGCTAACGCGACATTCGGCACGAATCGCGTGACGCGGCCTACAGCTCGTCGGCCGACAGCCATTTCTCGGCGAGGTGGTCGGCGACCACGCGGCGGATGGTGCCGGACTTGGAGCGCAGCACGATCGACTCGGTGCGGATGATCGGGCCCTTGCGACGGACGCCCTCCACGAGGCCGCCGTCGGTGACGCCGGTCGCGACGAAGAACGTGTTGTCGCCCTTCACCAGGTCGTCGGCGCCGTAGATGCGGTCCATGTCCAGGCCCGCGGCGATCCCGCCTGCGCGCTCGGCGTCGTCCTTCGGCGCCAGCTTGCCCTGCATGAAGCCGCCGATCGCCTTGATCGCGCACGCGGTCGTGATCCCCTCCGGGCTGCCGCCGATGCCGACGCACAGGTCGATCCGCGACTCGTAGCGGGCCGCGTTGATGCCGCCGGCGACGTCGCCGTCGAGCATGAGGCGCGTTCCGGCGCCCGCCGCGCGGATCTCCTCGATCAGGCCCTCGTGGCGCGGCCGGTCGAGCACGGCCACGCGGATCTCGCCGACCGGCTTGCCCTTGGCCTTCGCCAGCTCGCGGATGTTGTCGCCGATCGGCTGCGACAGGTCCACGACGCCGCGGCCCTCCGGCCCGGTGACGATCTTGTCCATGTAGAACACGCTGGAGGCGTCCAGCATCGTGCCGCGGTCGGACACCGCGATCACCGACAGCGCGTTCTGGCGGCCGGCCGCGGTGAGCGACGTGCCGTCGATCGGGTCCACTGCGATGTCGCAGGCGGGTCCCCGGCCGTTGCCGACGTGCTCGCCGTTGAACAGCATCGGGGCGTTGTCCTTCTCACCCTCGCCGATCACGATCAGCCCGTCGAAGTTGACCGTGCCGAGGAACTTGCGCATCGCGTCCACGGCCGCGCCGTCCGCCGCGTTCTTGTCGCCCCGGCCGATCCAGGGCGTCGCCCGGATGGCGGCGGCCTCGGTCGCCCGGACGAGCTCCATGGCCAGGTTCCGGTCGGGGTGGAGGAAGAGGGACGCGGTGTCGGTGCTGGTCATGATGGGTCCTCCCGGACGAATCGATCGAGCCGCCGGACGACGGCGAAGCCAGTGTATCGAGGGGAGGTCGCCGCGCGCCCGCGCGTCGGTGAACGTTCGGCGCCGCCGCAGGCGGCAGGGCCCGACGCCCGCCTCGGTATGATGAGTCCCGTTCGACACCCCGATTCCCAAGGAGCCGCAATGCCCATCGCCACGCCGGACCAGTACGCAGAGATGCTCGACAAGGCGAAGGCGGGCGGCTTCGCGTATCCCGCGTTCAACGTGTCGTCGTCGCAGACGATCAACGCGGTCCTCCAGGGTCTCACCGAGGCGGGCAGCGACGGCATCATCCAGGTGACCACCGGCGGAGCCGACTACTTCGCCGGCCAGACGGTCAAGGCCCGCGCCACCGGCGCCCTGGCGTTCGCGCGGTTCGCCACCGAGGTCGCGAAGAACTACCCCATCACCGTCGCGCTGCACACCGACCACTGCCCCAAGAACGCGCTCGACGACTTCGTGCTGCCGCTCATCGCCGCCTCCGAGGAGGAGGTGCGCGCCGGCCGCAGCCCGATCTTCCAGTCACACATGTGGGACGGCTCGGCCATCCCGCTCGACGAGAACCTCGCGATCGCGCAGGACATGCTCAAGCGCACCAAGGCCATCAACGCCATCCTCGAGGTCGAGATCGGCGTCGTCGGCGGCGAAGAGGACGGCGTCCGCCACGAGGGCTCCAACGAGGCGCTGTACACGACCCTCGCCGACGCCGAGAAGGCGGTCGACGCGCTGGGTCTCGGCGAGAACGGCCGCTACATGGCCGCGCTCACCTTCGGCAACGTGCACGGCGTCTACAAGCCGGGCAACGTCAAGCTGCGCCCGGAGCTCCTCAAGGAGATCCAGGACGGCCTCGCCGCCAAGTACGGCCACGGCCCGAAGCCGCTCGACCTGGTCTTCCACGGCGGCTCCGGCTCGACCGACGAGGAGATCGCGGAGGCGGTCCGCAACGGCGTCGTGAAGATGAACATCGACACCGACACCCAGTACGCGTTCACCCGCTCGATCGCCGGCTACATGTTCCAGAACTACGACGGCGTGCTCAAGGTCGACGGCGAGGTGGGCAACAAGAAGCTCTACGACCCGCGCGCGTGGGGCAAGATCGCCGAGACGGCGATGGCCGCCCGCGTCGTGGAGGCCACGCAGCAGCTCGGCAGCGCCGGTCACTCCGGCAAGTAGGCCGCGCACGTAGGCTGGGGGGATGAGCGAGCACGACCCGGAGAAGGCGCCGGACGAACGACCGCGCCCGAGATACGGCGAGCTCGCCCCTCCCGGCTGGGTGTGGAAGCCCCCGCAGGACGCGGACCGGCTCGACACCACGCACCACAGCCCGGCGGCGTCGGAGGTCGAGCACCCTCCGCCTCCCCCGCCGCAGCCGGTCTACCCGGGACGCGACGGCCAGCGATCGTCCGCGCCCGGCCCGCAGTTGCGCGCCGACGCGCCGCGCTGGAACATCACCGCCACGATCGCGATGCTCGTCATCGGCTTCTTCGGGATGTCGTACTCGATCGGCACGCTCCAGTCGCTGCCCACGGTGATGCAGCTCATGCACACCTCGCAGAACCTGGGCAAGTACGTCCAGGACCCGTCGGTCGCCCCGCTGATCACCGCGGGCACGATCGCGATGGCCGGCATCTGGGCGATCGCACTCGGGCTCTCGGTGTGGCTGCTCGTGCAGAAGCGGCTCGCGTTCTACGTCCCGCTGATCGCGGGCGTCGTCGCGTTCGCGACGCTGTTCGTGATCCTCGGGCTGATCTTCTCGACCGACCCGGTCCTGCTCGACTACTACAGCGGGATCTCCCCCGCGACGCCCGTGCCGACCACCCCGGCGCCGAGCTCACCCCTCCCCGGGAGCCCGGCGCCGACACCGGGTGCGTCGACCTCCGCCTGAGCGGTCAGGCCGCGGGCGACTCCGCGGCGGCGCGCGCCTCGGCGAGCCCGGCGGCGAGCGGCGTCGTCGGGCGGCCGATGAGCTCGGCGAGCGTCCCGGGCGCGTCGGCGAGGGCTCCGTCGCGGATGTTGCCGTCGAGGGCGACCACGAATCCGGCCGTGCCCTCGTCGAGCCCGGCCTCGCGCAGGGCGGAGCCGTGCTCCTCCGGGGTCACCGAACGGTAGACGACCGGAGTCCCGAGCAGCTCGCCGACGGCGGCCGCGAGGTCGTCGAACGTCCACGCGACATCACCGGCGAGCTCGTAGACCGCGCCGTCGTGGCCGTCGGTCGTGAGCACGACCGCCGCGGCCTCCGCGTAGTCCTTGCGGGAGGCGCTGGCGACCCGTCCGTCCGCCGCACTGCCGACGAGCTCACCGGTGGCGGCGGCGGCGTCGACCTGCCCGACGTAGTTCTCGGTGTACCAGTTGTTGCGCAGCACGGTCACCGGGAGGCCGGAGTTCGCGAGCAGCCGCTCGGTCTCGGCGTGCTCCGGGGCGAGGATCAGGTCGGTGTCGTCGGCGTGCGGCGCGCTCGTGTAGACGAGGCGGCCGACGCCGGCACGCACGGCCGCGTCGATGGCGTTGCGGTGCTGCGGGATGCGCTGCCCGACCTCCGAGCCGGAGACCAGCAGGAGGGCGTCGGCTCCCGCAAACGCCGTGTCCAGAGTCTCGGGCTTCTCGAAGTCGATCACGGCGGTCTGCACGCCGCGCTCGGCCAGCGGTGCGAGCCGCTCGGCGCTGCGCCCGAGGGCGCGGATGTCGGACGCGGGCACTCCGCGATCGAGGAGGGCGTCCACGGTGAGACGTCCGAGGTGTCCGGTGGCTCCGGTGACGACGATGGTCATGGGGGTGTTCCTTTCGGTCGGTCGTCGTTCCCAACCCCTCTCCCCTCACGAAACTTCCCTGCCGGAGGTACCCACTTTTCGGTAAGTTACTGACGTGGACACCAGATTCGAGTCGTTCGAGGCCCTCGGCTTCACTGACGGCGTGCTCCCCTCCGAGTGCCCGTCGCGCATCGTGCTCAACCACGTCACCAGCACCTGGGGCGTGCTGGTGCTGGTCGCGCTCGCCCGCAGCGACCTGCGCTGGGGCGAACTCCGCCGCACCGTGCAGGGCATCAGCGAGAAGATGCTCGCGCAGACGCTCCGCACCCTGGAGAAGGACGGCTTCGTCCTGCGCACCGCGCAGCCCACCGTGCCGCCGCGCGTCGACTACAGCCTCACCACCCGCGGCCGCCAGGTCACCGAGCACCTGCTCCCCCTGATGGGCTGGATCGCCGACAACGCCGACGACATCCTCTCGGGCGCCCCGCCCGCGCCGGCCGCCCCGCTCGGCTTCGACACCGGTCACGGCTCGGTCAGCGGCGACTACCGCGAGGGCAACGAGGACTCCCTCTACGCGTCCGCCTGGTCGGCATTCGTCGCGGACGGCGTGGGCGGCCACGCCGCCGGCGAGATCGCCTCCGCGACGGTCGCGATCCGCCTCGCGTCGATGCTGGACGCGACGGAGGGCCGCGTCCCCGGCGAGGAGCGGCTGCGGGAGCTGGTCGCGATCGCGAACTCCGACCTCGCCCTCCGCGTCCGGATGGACCCGGCGCTGTCCGGCATGGCGACCACACTGGTGGGCGTCTTCTCCGACGGCGAGCGCATCGCCGTGGCGCACACCGGCGACTCCCGCGCCTACCGGTTGCGGGACGGCGTCCTCGCGCAGATCACCGAGGACGACTCGCTCGTGCGCGAGCTGCTCGCCACCGGCGCGATCGGCGAGGGCGACGTCGCCTCGCATCCCCTGCGGTCGGTGGTCACCCACGTGCTCGGCGGCGACGCGGAGGACGCGGCGGCCCTGCATGTGGCGTCAGAGCCGGCGCGCCGCGGCGACCGCTGGCTGCTGACCAGCGACGGCCTGACGGACTACGTGCCGATCCTCGACGTGACCGAGACCCTGGCCGCAGCGGCGACGCCACAGGAGGCCGCGGACGCGCTGGTCGCGCTGGCGCTGCTGCACCAGGCGCGCGACAACATCTCGGTGGTCGTCGCCGACGTGGTGGAGCTCGCAGAGGCGCCGGTCTACCGCCCGACGTTCGGCGGCTCGGCGGCGTCCGACCCGGCGTCGGCGCGAACGCTCTAGAGCCTCAGCTCCCCGACCGGCCGCCGAGCGCGCGGGCGTCCTGCTTGCCGCTGATGTCCTTGCGCAGCTCCTTCGGCAGCGAGAACATCAGGTCTTCCTCCGCCGTCTTGACCTCCTGCACCTCGCCGTAGCCGGCGCCGGAGAGCTCGGCGAGCACCTCCTGCACCAGCACCTCGGGCACGGAGGCGCCGCTGGTCACGCCGACAGTCGCGACGCCGGCCAGCCACTCCTGCCGGATCTCGCTGGCGTAGTCCACGCGGTAGGCGGCCTTGGCGCCGTACTCCAGCGCGACCTCCACCAGGCGCACCGAGTTGGAGGAGTTGGCCGAGCCGACCACGATCACCAGGTCGGCGTCCTCCGCCACCTTCTTGATCGCGACCTGGCGGTTCTGCGTCGCGTAGCAGATGTCGTCGCTCGGCGGGTCCTGGAGGTTCGGGAAGCGCTCGCGGAGCCGGCGGACCGTCTCCATCGTCTCGTCCACGGACAGCGTGGTCTGCGACAGCCAGACCACCTTGTCGGGGTCCTTGACCTCGATGCGGTCCACGTCGTCCGGGCCGTTCACCAGCGTCACGTGCTCGGGAGCCTCGCCGGCGGTGCCCTCGACCTCCTCGTGGCCCTCGTGGCCAATCAGCAGGATCTCGAAGTCGTCGCGGGCGAAGCGGACGGCCTCGCGGTGCACCTTGGTGACCAGCGGGCAGGTGGCGTCGATGGCGAGCAGGCCGCGGTCCGCCGCCGCGTTCACGACCGCGGGCGAGACGCCGTGGGCCGAGAACACGACGTGCGCGCCCGTCGGCACCTCGTCGACCTCGTCAACGAAGATCGCGCCCTGCTGCTCCAGCTCGGACACCACGTGCACGTTGTGCACGATCTGCTTGCGCACGTAGACCGGAGCGCCGTAGTGCTCCAGCGCCTTCTCGACCGCAACGACTGCGCGGTCGACGCCGGCGCAGTAGCCGCGCGGGGCCGCCAGCAGCACGCGCTTGTGTCCCTGGACCGGGATATCCTGAAGCCGCCCGCGCTCGCCGGCCTCCCGTCTGACGGGGATCCGGGGCATGGGGAGGCTGATGGTCGCATCGCTCACCCCTCGATCGTACGCGGTGGGCGCTGATCAACGGATGGGAGGCCGGGTGGCACAGGTCGCTGGCGGTACGTCGAGCAGTCCAGCGGCGACGGGCACGCCGACCATGAACCCGGGACCGCCGACCCTCGACGCCCCGTGGCCGGTCGCGCTGCTCGCCGACCGCATCCGCGGCTGGATCGACCGGCTCGGCACCGCCTGGGTCGAGGGCGAGATCACGCAGTGGGGCGTGTCCGGCGGCAACGTCTACGGCAAGCTGAAGGACCTCCGCGAGGACGCCACGATCAGCTTCAGCATCTGGTCGTCGGTGAAGGCGCGCATCCCCGCCGACCTCAAACAGGGCGACCGGGTGATCGCCGCG
Organism: Leifsonia shinshuensis; assembly: GCF_013410375.1. Taxonomy (NCBI): domain Bacteria; kingdom Bacillati; phylum Actinomycetota; class Actinomycetes; order Micrococcales; family Microbacteriaceae; genus Leifsonia; species Leifsonia shinshuensis. The sequence goes on along the minus strand of NZ_JACCFL010000001.1, from coordinate 1,836,727 downwards.
GTGAAGCCCAACTACTGGGTCAAGGGCGGCAGCCTCACCATGCAGGTGAGCGACATGCGGCACGTCGGCCTCGGCGACCTCCTGGAGCGGCTGGAGCGGCTGCGCGCCCAGCTCGCGGCCGAGGGCCTGTTCGCGGCCGAGCGCAAGAAGCGGCTGCCGTTCCTCCCGCACACCATCGGACTCGTCACCGGCAAGGACTCCGACGCGGAGAAGGACGTGCTGCGCAACGCGCAGCTGCGCTGGCCGCAGGTGCGGTTCCGCGTCGTCCACGCGGCGGTGCAAGGCGACCGGACGGTCCCGGAGGTCGTCTCGGCCATCCGCACCCTCGACGCCGACCCCGAGGTGGAGGTCATCATCGTGGCGCGCGGCGGCGGCGACTTCCAGAACCTGCTCGGCTTCAGCGACGAGCGCGTCGTGCGCGCCGCCGCGGAGGCCGCGACCCCCATCGTGAGCGCCATCGGCCACGAGGCCGACCGCCCGCTGCTGGACGACGTCGCGGACCTGCGCGCCTCCACGCCGACCGACGCCGCCAAGCGCGTCGTCCCGGACGTCGCGGAGGAGCTGGCGCGCGTGCAGCAGGCCCGCACCCGGATCGGCACCCGGCTGACGCACATGATCACGCACGAGATCGACCGGATCGGGCACCTCCGCACCCGCCCGGTGCTGGCGTCCTCGACCTGGATCGTCGACTCCCGGGCACAGGAGCTCATGCGCTACGTGGCCCGCGGCGTGGAGCTGGTGGAGCGCAGGGCCGACCGCGAGAGCACGCGCGTCGCCGAGCTGCGCGGCCAGCTGCGCGCGCTCTCGCCGCAGGCGACGCTCGACCGGGGCTACGCGATCGTGCAGAACGAGGCGGGGCATGTGGTGACGTCGCCGGCGGAGGCGCCCGCGGGATCGGCCGTGCGGGTGACCGTGGCGGGAGGCGCGTTCGCCGCCACGGCGGGCGATCCGCTCCCCTCGCCCGCCGACCCCGATCCGGCGCCCTCCCGGGACGAATAAGACCAGCGAGGCAAATAGAATGGACACCATGCCCACCCCGGAGATCAGTGCGCTCAGCTACGAGGAGGCGCGGGACGAGCTCGTCCGCGTCGTCACCGAGCTCGAGCAGGGCTCCACCACGCTGGAGGAGTCCATCGCGCTGTGGGAGCGCGGCGAGGCGCTCGCCCGCTACTGCGAGGAGTGGCTGATCGGCGCGAAGGCGCGGCTCGACGCCGCCCGCGCCGGAGCGACGGCAGGCGCACGGAGCGTGTCAGAAACCGAATGAGCGCCAAGATCAAGCCTCCTGCTGTCGTCGCCGAGCTCGGCCGCCCGGAGACGCCGGAGGAGACCGCCGCGCGCAAGGCGCAGAACTCCGCCAACCACCGCAACCGGCAGACGGTGAACAACCTCGTGTACTCGCTGATCGCGACGGTCGCGCTGGTGGCGGTCATCGTGCTGATCGTGCCGCGCGGAAACCCGACCTCCACGGCGCCCGCGGTCGACTACGCCGCCGTCGCCCAGCAGGCGCAGGGCAGCGAGCCGGACCGGCTCCTGGTGCCGCGGCTGCCCTCCGGCTGGAAGTCGAACAGCGCCGAGCTGCGCACCAAGACCGCCGACGGCGTCGACGCCTGGTACATCGGGCTGCTCACGCCCAAGGGCCAGTACATCGGCGTGACGCAGGGCTTCAACGCCAACGACAGCTGGGTCTCCGACCAGGTGAACCGCACCAGGATCGCCGGCACCCGCGAGATCGACGGCGTGAAGTGGGACGTTTACGACAACCGCGCCTCCTCCGACGCCGGCAACGTGAAGTACGCCCTCGTGACAAGCGCCGGGAAGAGCACCGTGGTCGTCTTCGGCACCGCCGAGGACGCCGAGTTCACCACCGTCGCCTCGTCCCTCGCCGACCAGCTCCACTCCCTCGGCTCACCCACCCCAGGAGGAAAGTAGATGCCCACGACCCGTCCCGGCCGCGTCTGGAGAGAACTGCTGGCAGGCAACGAGCGCTTCGTCACCGGAACGCCCCAGCACCCCCGTCAGGACGTCGAGCGCCGGGAGTCCGTCGCGCAGGGCCAGCACCCGGTCGCCGCGATCTTCGGCTGCGCGGACTCGCGGCTCGCGGCCGAGATCATCTTCGACCTCGGCCTCGGCGACGCCTTCGTGGTCCGCAACGCCGGGCAGGTCGCCTCCGACTCCGCGATCGCCTCGCTGGAGTACGCCGTCGCCGTGCTGAACGTGCCGCTCATCCTGGTGCTCGGCCACGACGCCTGCGGCGCGGTCGCGTCCGCCATCGACTCCCAGGCCGACGGAGCCGACCCGCTGCCGCCGCACATCGCGCAGCTGATCGCGCCGATCGTGCCCGCGGTGCACCAGGTCGCCGGCACCGCGCCCGGTCAGGCCGTCGTGCCCGCCGAGGTCGACGCCGCCGAGGTCGGCCGCCTGCACCTGCGCGACACCGTCGCGGAGATTCTCGCGCGATCGGAGATCATCAGCGACGCCGTCGCCGCCAATCTCCTCGCCATCGTCGGAGCGAACTACGTGCTCCAGGAAGGTCGGGTCGTCCCCGACGCCGTCGTCGGTCTGGCCGAACCGGCCGCCGACCCAACACCCGGACGCTGACGCGGCCGGGCCCAGAAAGGAAGAACACACCGTGGTGGACACGCAGGCGGGCACCGAGTACCGCATCGAGCACGACACGATGGGCGAGGTGCGGGTCCCCGCAGCCGCCCTCTACGGCGCGCAGACGCAGCGCGCCGTCGAGAACTTCCCGATCTCGGGATCGGTTCTCGAGCCGGCTCAGATCGCCGCGCTCGCCCGCATCAAGAAGTCGGCGGCGCTCGCGAACGCGCGCCTCGGCGTGCTGGACGCGGACGTCGCCGAGGCGATCGCCGCCGCCGCGGACGAGGTCGTCAGCGGCGCGCACAACGGGGACTTCCCGATCGACGTCTACCAGACCGGCTCCGGCACCTCCTCGAACATGAACATGAACGAGGTGCTCGCGACGCTCGCCTCGCGCCGCCTCGGCCGTCCGGTGCACCCGAACGACCACGTCAACGCCTCGCAGTCGTCCAACGACGTCTTCCCGACCTCGGTGCACATCGCCGTCACCGGCGCGCTCATCGACGACCTCATCCCGGCGCTCGACCACCTCGCGGTCGCGCTCGAGGAGAAGGCCGAGCTCTGGGCGACCGCGGTCAAGTCGGGCCGCACGCACCTCATGGACGCCACCCCGGTCACGCTCGGCCAGGAGTTCGGCGGCTACGCCGCGCAGATCCGCTACGGCATCGAGCGCGTCCAGGCCGCGCTGACCCGCGTCGCGGAGGTCCCGCTCGGCGGCACCGCCGTCGGCACCGGCATCAACACCCCGCTCGGCTTCCCGCAGCTCGTGATCGAGCTGCTGACCGCCGAGACCGAGCTGCCGATCACCGAGGCGCGCAACCACTTCGAGGCTCAGGCCAACCGCGACGGCCTGGTGGAGGCCTCCGGCGCGCTCCGCACGATCGCCGTCAGCCTGACCAAGATCTGCAACGACCTGCGCTGGATGGGCTCCGGCCCCAACACCGGCCTCGGCGAGCTGCACATCCCCGACCTGCAGCCGGGCTCCTCGATCATGCCGGGCAAGGTCAACCCGGTGATCCCGGAGGCCGTCCTGATGGTCGCCGCCCGGGTCATCGGCAACGACGCCACCATCGCGTGGAGCGGCGCCTCCGGCCTGTTCGAGCTGAACGTCGCCATCCCGGTCATGGGCACCGCGCTGCTGGAGTCGATCCGCCTGCTCACCCAGGCCAGCCGGGTGCTCGCGGACAAGACCATCGCGGGCCTGGAGGCCAACCTCGACCGCGCCCGCGCGTTCGCGGAGTCGAGCCCGTCGATCGTGACCCCGCTCAACCGCGTGATCGGCTACGAGGCCGCCGCCAAGGTCGCCAAGCACGCCGTCGCCCAGGGCATGACCGTGCGGGAGGCCGTGATCGACCTCGGCTTCGTGGAGCGCGGCGAGATCACCGAGGAGCAGCTGGACTCGGCGCTCGACGTGCTGAGCATGACCCACCCGGGCTGAGCCGTCCCGCTCCCCGACGTTCGATCGAGGCGCCCCTCCCGCACCGCCGGGAGGGGCGCCTCGCCGTCTCCGAGGCGGTCACCCCAGCAGCACGAACCCCCAGAAGGTCCCCAGGAGGACCGGGCCGAACGGCAGCTCCGCGCGCAACGGCCGCCCCGGCGCGCGACTGCGGAACGCCGCCGACGCCAGCACAGCGCCGCCCACGAACGTCACGATCACCCAGCTCCCGACGACGACCACGATGTCGCTCAGCGGCGGCCCCCGGTCCGCCACCACCGCGGCCAGCGCCGCAGCGAGCACCGCCGCCAGCTTGACGTCGCCCATCCCGAGCCCGCCGCCCGAGGCGAGCACAGCGAACCCGACCAGCGCTCCCAGTCCGCACAGCACGGCGGCCGCCGCGCCCGTCCACCCGGAGTCGCCGCGCAGCGAGCCCCACACGGCCCCCAGCACCGCGAACCACGCCCCCGGCAGCACGAGCGCGTCCGGCAGTCGCAGCTCGCGCAGGTCGTGCTCCACCAGCGCCGCCGTCACCGCGGCGACGTACAACGCTCCGATCGCGGCCGGCCCGGCGCCGCGTGCCCCCAGCAGCGCGACGGCCAGACCGGCCGCGACGACGATCCGGATCGTTGTTCCCCCCATGCCCTCACGCTAGGCGCGAGGTTCTGGCGGAATCAGAATTCCACAGAGAATACGAGAATCCCGAAATTCTCCCCAGCGGGCCCGGTTCTTTCGCCTGCGGGCTCACCCTCAGGCGAGCTCGTTGCCCTCCAGCATCTCCGTCACGAGCGCGGCGATCGCCGACCGCTCCGAGCGCGTCAGCGTGACGTGCGCGAACAGCGGGTGCCCCTTGAGCGTCTCGATCACCGAGGCCACGCCGTCATGCCGGCCCACGCGGAGGTTGTCGCGCTGCGCCACATCGTGGGTCAGCACCACCCGCGAGTTCTGCCCGACACGGCTGAGCACCGTGAGCAGCACGTTCCGCTCCAGCGACTGGGCCTCGTCCACGATCACGAACGCGTCGTGCAGCGAGCGGCCGCGGATGTGCGTGAGCGGCAGCACCTCGAGGATGCCGCGGTCCTGCACCTCGTCCAGCACGTTCTGCGACACCAGCGCGCCGAGGGTGTCGAACACCGCCTGGCCCCAGGGGTTCATCTTCTCGCCCTGGTCGCCCGGCAGGTAGCCCAGCTCCTGGCCGCCGACCGCGTAGAGCGGGCGGAACACCATGATCTTCTTGTGCTGCTGGCGCTCCAGCACGGCCTCCAGACCCGCGCAGAGCGCGAGCGCCGACTTGCCGGTGCCGGCGCGGCCGCCGAGCGACAGGATGCCGATCTCCGGGTCGAGCAGGAGGTCGATCGCCAGCCGCTGCTCCGCCGAGCGGCCGTGCAGCCCGAACACGTCGCGGTCGCCGCGCACCAGCTTCACCTCGCCGTCGGCGACGACGCGTCCGAGCGCCGAGCCGCGGTCGGAGTGCATGATCAGGCCCGTGTTGACGGGGAGGCCGTCGACGAGCGGCGTGCGCATCCACTCCTCCTCGTAGAGCGAGCTCATCTGGTCGCTGCCGAGGGAGATCTCCGCGAGGCCCGTCCAGCCGCTGTCGACCACCTGCTCGTGCCGGTACTCCTCCGCCGCGAGGCCGATCGACGACGCCTTGACGCGCATCGGGAGGTCCTTGGAGACGACCGTGACCGCCAGCCCGTCGTTCGCGAGGTTCATCGCCACGGCGAGGATGCGGGAGTCGTTGTCGCCGAGCTGCATGCCGCTCGGCAGCACCGACATGTTGGAGTGGTTCAGCTCCACGCGGAGCGAGCCGCCGTCCCCGACCGGGATCGGGAAGTCGAGCCGTTCGTGCTGGACGCGCAGGTCGTCCAGATTGCGCAGCGCCTGCCGCGCGAAGTACCCGATCTCGGGATCGTTGCGCTTCCCCTCCAGCTCGCTCACGACGACGACAGGGATGACGACAGCGTGTTCGGCGAACCGGAAGATCGCCTTGGGGTCGGACAGCAGCACCGAGGTGTCGAGCACATACGTGCGCTCGCTCTGCCGGATGGTGCTGGATGCCGACTCGAACTGCCGGGTTCCTGATTCAGCCACGACCACTCCCACCCCGCCGCTCCGCTTCCGCAGGAGCCGGCGGATCATTGGCGAGCCGGCCAGTTGGTCTCGAAACGAACTTATGTGGCCGTCTCGATCGGGCGCCGTGCCCGATGAGTCGAACGTACGCCGGACGGCCGACACCCGGGGCACGGAGGGCCGCGTGTCGTGTTTCGTTCAGGTGAACTTCACCCCCAGTTATGGGAGGCGCGGGATCAGGCCGCCGAGGCGTACGAGGTGAAGGCGGCGCGCAGCATGTCCAGCGTCTCCTCCGTCGTCCCGGCGTGCACGCTCAGGCGCACGCTGGTCGTGCGCACCCGGGCGGACACCCCGTGGTTGAAGAGGGAGGCCGCGAGCACGGTGAGCTGCTCAGGCAGCGGCTCCAGCACGACGATCCCGGCGCGCTCGGCGGCGTTGCGGGAGGAGGTGACGGGCACCGCGAACTCGTCGGCGAGGTCGATGACGCGCTCGGCGACGTCCGAGATCGCCGTGGCGATCTCCGGGACGCCGACCGCGGCGATCTCCTCCAGCGCGGCGGCGAAGCGCGCCTCGCCCACCGGGTCCGCGTTCGACACGGTGAAGGCGGACGCCCCCTTCGCCGGGTCGAGCACCTCGTCCCAGCTCTCGCCCGCGCCGGTGCCGACCCAGCCGCTGAAGACCGGAGTCAGGTGCTCGATCGCGCGCTCGCTGAGCGCGATGAAGCCCGTGCCCCAGCCCGCCCTCGTCCACTTCTGGCCGCCGGAGACGACGACGTCCGCCACCTCGTACGGCGCGTCGGTCACGCCGAAGCCCTGGATGGCGTCCACGATCAGGAGCCGGTCGCCGATCACCTGGCGGATGCCGTCGATGTCGGCGAGGTACCCGGTCCGCGAGTCGACCAGGCTTACCATCACCGCGGTCGTGGAGTCGGTGAGCTGCTCCTTGAGCTGCGCCGGGGTGACCCGGCCGTGGTCGGTCTCCAGCCACACCGGCGTCACGACGCGCATGGCCTGCGCGGCGCGGACGGCGGCGTAGGTGACGCTCGGGAACTCGGCGCGCGAGAGCAGCACGTCGCCGCCGGTGAGCCCGAACGCGGCGTGCATGAGGCCGGTGGAAGCGTTCGGCTGGAAGGCGATCTGCTCGGCCGGGAAGCCGGTCAGCGCGGAGATCGCGTCGCGCACGCGGCCGTTCTCGGCGTGCATCCGGTCGACGGTCCCGAAGCGCGCCTTGGCGAGCGCCTCGTACTGTCCGAGCGCCTCCGCGCGCACCGTCGCCGACAGCGGCCCGACGCGCCCGTAGTCCAGGTACCCCGGCTCCTCGCCGAACCCCGCGGCGAACTCCTCGATCGTCGTCATCGTGACCTCCGGGGACCATCCTGCCGTCGCAGCGGCCGAGTACGCGAATTCTCTGCGTACTCGGGCGTTTTCAGCGGATTTCGCGCGTACTCGGCGGCTCGGCAGCCGCGAAGGTCAGGAGCCGTAGCGGCGCTGGCGGCGGGAGTAGTCGCGCATCGCGCGCAGGAAGTCGACCTCGCGCAGGTCCGGGCCGAGAGCCTCCACGAAGTAGAACTCGCTGTGCGCGCTCTGCCACAGCATGAAGTCGCTCAGCCGCTGCTCCCCCGAGGTGCGGATGACGAGGTCCGGGTCGGGCTGGCCGCCGGTGTAGAGGTGGGCGCCGATCAGGTCGGGGGTGAGGAGGTCGGCGAGCGTCTCCAGGCTGCCGCCCTCCGCCGAGTGCGCCGCGACGATGCTGCGCATCGCGTCGGTGATCTCCTTGCGGCCGCCGTAGCCGACCGCGAGGTTGATGTGCATGCCCTTCTTGTCGGCCGTGCGCTTCTCGGCATCCGCCAGGGAGCCGACCAGCCGCTCCGGGAGGCCGGCGGTCGAGCCGACGTGCTTGACCCGCCAGTCCCGGTAGCGGGAGAGGTCGTCCGCCAGCTCGGCGATGATCTCGATCAGGTCGGAGAGCTCGGAGCTCGGCCGGTTGGTCAGGTTGTCCGACGACAGCAGGTAGAGCGTCACCACCTCGATGCCGAGGTCGTCGCACCACTCCAGGAACTCGCGCATCTTGGCCGCGCCCGCCCGGTGGCCGTGCGCGACCGTCGTCATGCCGGCCTGCCTGGCCCACCGCCGGTTGCCGTCGATGATCATCGCGACGTGGCGCGGCAGCGACCCGGGGCCGACGCCGGCGAGGTCGCGCCGCAGCCGCTTCTGGTAGAGGCCGTAGAGCAGCCCGTTGGCCGTGTCCGAACTCCGTCTGCTCACGCAGCTACGTTAGCGCGCCCGAACGGCCGGGTTCCCAGCATCCGGCCACCCGTCTCCCCTACTCTTGCTCCATGACGCCGCGAAACGCCCCCGAGCCCGAGGACGTCGCCGAGCTGCTCGCCGAGCCGATCGCCGATCTCCCGCCCTCCGACGCCGCGGTCAAGACGGACGACTCGCGCGGCCCGCTGCTGCCGAACATCCCGCTGCTGGACGCGTCGCCCGCCCATCCGGCCGAGCTCAAGCCGACCTGGCGCGGCTGGATCCACGCCGGCACGTTCCCGGTGACGATCGCCGCCGGCATCGTGCTCATCTGCCTGGCGCACGGCGCGCCCGCCAAGTGGGCGTCCGCGGTCTTCATGCTCACCTCGATGCTGCTCTTCGGCAACTCCGCGCTCTACCACCGCTTCAACTGGCGGCCGCGCACCAAGGTCGTGCTCAAGCGCATCGACCACGCCAACATCTTCCTGCTGATCGCCGGCACCTACACGCCGCTCGCCGTGCTCGCCCTCCCGCCGCAGAAGGGCATCCTGCTGCTCTGCATCGTGTGGGGCGGCGCGCTGCTCGGCATCGGTTTCCGGGTGTTCTGGATCACGGCGCCGCGGTGGCTGTACGTGCCGATCTACCTGCTGCTCGGCTGGGCGGCGATGATGTACATCGTCGACCTGGTGAACGCCAACGTGGCCATGATGGTCCTGGTCTGCGTCGGCGGCGTGCTCTACACGATCGGCGCGGTCATCTACGGCATCAAGAAGCCGAACCCGGTCCCCGGGGTGTTCGGCTTCCACGAGATCTTCCACACCCTGACGGTGCTGGCGTTCCTCTGCCACTGGACGGCCACGCTGCTGATCGCGCTGCACCCCGCGTACAACGGCTGACGCCGGGGACCATAACGGCTGACACCCTAAGCGTGCGGCCGCGGGGCGTCAGTCCTTGGCGTCGCCGTCCGCGCCGTCCTGCGCCGCGTCGCGCTGCTCGGCGTCCAGCTTCTGCGCGATCTCCTCGCGGTAGCGGAGCCGGCGGATGCGGCGGGTCATGTCCAGGATCAGCAGCACCGCCGCGATCGCGATCAGGAAGGTGACCGTGAAGCCCACGACGCCGGGCGTGACGGCGTCGTCGCTCGGGCCGGAGGTCGGCGAGGGCGTCGGGGTGGCGGCGAGCCAGATCCCCGCCTGCAGCAGCAGCCCGCCCATCACACGGCCGCCACGGACACGGCGGACAGGTCGTTCTGACGCATGGGGATCATCGCTTTCGGATCGGCTGGTGCGGGAGGCGCGAAGCGCGATTCACAGCTTCGTCTCCTAGTCTTGTCTCAGCCTACCGTCGCCCCGACGGCGGGCCTGAACGTAGGCCCGGAGAGGCGGACGGCGAGTAGATGGCACGCGTGACCGAGGCGACCTCCGAGACCCTCGAATCCCGCTACGGCCGCACCCCGAAGCGCCGCCGCCGCGACCGCTGGCTGCTGATCGGCGGCGCGCTCGGCGTCGTCGCGGTGGTGACCGCGTGGGTGTTCTGGGCCGGCTGGGACAACAACCAGGCCGACCTGGAGACCACGGACACCGCGTACGTGATCCCGGATGCACACCATGTGCGGATCACCTTCACCATCAACGCCCAGCCGGGAACCGGCGTCACCTGCGCCATCCAGGCGCTCAACCAGGACTACGCCATCGTGGGCTGGCGGATCGTGAGCTACCCCGGCTCGGATTCCCGGGTCTCGACGCACACCGAGACGATCCGGACCATCAGCCAGAGCAACACGGGTTTGATTAACACCTGCTGGCTGACCTAACATTCTCTGGATACGCCCCGGCCGAGGCCGGGGCGTCTACTTTACCCACCGGCACTGTTCCGATCGGCTCCGGCCGGTCATCAGCCGACGCGGCGTACGCCGCAGACGCGAAGGAGTTCATCATGTCCCAGGAGTCTCAGGTCACGTTTCTGACCCAGGACGCGTACGATCGGCTCTCGGCCGAACTCGAGGAGCTCAGCGTCAACGGCCGCAACGAGATCGCCAAGCGCATCGAGGCGGCCCGCGAAGAGGGCGACCTCAAGGAGAACGGCGGCTACCACGCCGCGAAGGACGAGCAGGGCAAGATCGAGGCCCGCATCGTGCAGCTGACCAACCTGCTGCGCAGCGCCACCGTCGGCGAGGCGCCCCAGAGCCACGGCGTCGTGGAGCCCGGCACCGTCATCACCGCGACCATCGCGGGCGACGAGAGCGTCTTCCTGATCGGCAACCGCGAGATCGCCGCCGGCACCGAACTCCCCGTCTACAGCGAGCAGAGCCCGCTCGGCTCCGCCATCCTCGGCCTCAAGGTCGGCGACAAGACGGAGTACACCGCCCCGAACGGCCGCCAGATCGCCGTCGAGATCACCAAGGTGGACACCTACACGGGCCAGTAACCGCCGAGTACGCGAAAATTCAGCCTGGAACCGCCGAGTACGCAGACTTTCTGCGGACTCGGCGGTTTCTCATTCCTCTTCGAGGACCGGGTCGTAGCCGGCCGAGCGCAGCACCTGGATGACCTGCTGCCGGTGCTCCGTGCCGCGCGTCTCCACCGAGACGACGAGCTCCACCTGGCTGAGCTGCAGGCCGTTGCCGTGCCGCGTGTGCAGCACCTCCACCACGTTGGCGTTGACGCCGGCGAGGATCTCGGCGATGCGGGCGAGCTGCCCGGGCCGGTCCGGGAGCATGATCGAGAGCCGCAGGTAGCGGTCGGAGGCCGCGAGGCCGTGCGCGATGACGCGCTGCATGAGCAGCGGGTCGATGTTGCCGCCGGAGAGGATCGCCACGACGGGTCCGGGCTCCGCGCCATTCTCGGGCGCGGGGATGAGCCCGGCGAGGATCGCCGCGACGCCGACCGCGCCGGCGGGCTCGACGACCAGCTTCGCGCGCTCCAGGAGCACCAGCAGGGCGCGGGCGATGTCGTCCTCGGTGACCGTCACCACGGCGTCCACCGCGTCGCGGATGATCTCGAAGTTGAGGGCGCCCGGCTTGCTGACGGCGATGCCGTCGGCGATGGTCGCGACCAGGCCGATCTCGGTGGGCTCGCCGGCCGCGAGCGACGCCGGGTAGGCGGCGGCGTTGGCCGCCTGCACGCCGATCACGCGGATGGTGCGCCCCTCCTGCGCGGCGCGCTGCTTGACCGCGCTCGCGACGCCGGAGATGAGCCCGCCGCCGCCGATCGGCACGACGATGGTCTCGACCCCCGGCACCTCGTCCAGGATCTCGAGCCCGAGGGTGCCCTGCCCGGCGATGACGTCCCGGTGGTCGAACGGCGGGATGAGCACGGCGCCGGTCTCCGCCGCGAAGTCGGCCGCGGCGCGCAGCGTCTCGTCCACGATGCTGCCGCTCAGCACCACGTCGGCGCCGTAGGCGCGCGTGGCCTGGAACTTGGGGATGGCGACGCCGACCGGCATGAAGATGGTGGCGTGGATGCCGAGCTCGCGCGCGGCGAACGCGACGCCCTGCGCGTGGTTCCCCGCCGAGGCGGCGACGACGCCGCGCGCCCGCTCCTCGGCCGTCAGCTTGGACAGCCGGTGATAGGCGCCGCGGATCTTGTAGGAGCCGGTGCGCTGGAGGTTCTCGCACTTGAGGATGACCGGCGCGCCGAGCACGTCGGTGAGGTAGCGGGAGGTCTCCAGCGGTGTGGGCTGCGCGACCCGGGCCACGATCGCGCGCGCGGCCTCGATCTCGTCGAGGCCGGGGCCTGCGAACGGGGTGCGCGTCGGATCGGTCGCGGTATCCACTCGCACAGCCTACTCGTGGTCATATACCGCTGAATGTATGCGACGGGTGCTACCGGGGGCGCCCCGGCCGGGGCCGCGGGACCGTCTCCCAGATCGCGCCCTCCGGGGCCGCGGTGGCCTCCGGCGGCCGCGACCGCCACGCGCCGGACGACACGTAGTGCACCATCACGTTGAGCACGGCGACGAACGGCACGGCGAACAGGGCGCCGGGGATGCCGGCCAGCAGCGAGCCTGCGGCGACCGCCAGCACGACGGCGAGCGGGTGCACCTTGACCGCGGTGCCCATGATCAGCGGCTGCAGCACGTGCCCCTCGATCTGCTGCACGAGCAGGACGACGCCGAGCATGATGAGCGCGAACACCCAGCCCTTGAAGACGAGCGCCACGAAGACGGCGAGCGCGCCGGTGATGACCGCGCCGACGATCGGGATGAACGACCCGAGGAAGACCAGGACCGCGATCGGGATGACCAGCGGCAGGCCGAGGAAGAAGGCGCCCAGCCCGATGCCGAGCGCGTCGATGGAGGCGACGAGCACCTGCACCTTGGCGAAGTTGCGGAGGGTCAGCCAGCCGGCCTGGCCCGCGCCGTCGACGGCCGCCCGGGCGTTCTTCGGGAAGATCCGGACGATCCAGCCCCAGATGCTGCGGCCGTCGATGAGGATGAACAGCACGCTGAACACGGTAAGCAGCGCCCCGGTGAGCACGTGGCCCAGCGTGGAGCCGATCGAGAGGGCGCCGGAGATGTAGACCTGGCTGTCCTGCTGCAGCGATGACCACAGCGACTGGAACGCGCCGTCGATCTGGTCCTTCGTGAGCCCGAGCGGCCCGGTCGTCAGCCAGCGCCGGAGCTCGTCGAAGGCGGCGACGGACTGCGTCTGGAGCTCGTGGCTCTCCCTGGTGACCTGCCAGATGGCGAGGTAGAACAGGCCGCCGACGACCACGACGAGGGTGAGCAGCGTCGTGACGATCGCCAGCCAGCGCGGCCAGCGGCGCCGCACGAGGAGGTCCTTGAACGGGACCAGCAGGGCGGCGAGCAGCACGGCGATCAGCACGGGGACGACGATGAGCCGGAGCTGGACGATCAGGAAGATCGCGACGGCGATGACGGCGCCGATCACGAGCAGCCGCCACGACCACGCCCCCGCGAGGCGCACGCCGCGGGGCAGCGACGCGTCGACCGGCTCCACCGGAGCGGGAAGGTCCCGCCTGCGGGACAGGAAGCGCGCCCGGGCAGGCGGGACGGACGGGTTCTGAGGTGCGGGAGCGTCGCTCTCTGCCATGCCCGCCAGTCTAGGTGCGCGATCGCGCCGATCCTGTGGAATCGCTCAGGAAACGTCCGCGGCCCGGGTGGCCCGGCGGGCGGCGGGGTCGCGGGGCCCTAGCCTGGGGCGGATCACCATGACTGCACCATCGCTCGACTCCCCCGCGCCCGCAGGCCCCGCCGCCGACACCTCCGCCGACGCGTCCTCCGGGCGCCCGGGACGCCGCATCCTCGTCCGTCTCCCGGCCGCCTTCCGGCCGCCGTCACGGCACGGCGCCATGCTGGTCGCGGTCGTCGTCTTCCTCGTCGTCTTCGGCCTCCTGATGGTGCTCTCGTCGTCGTCCATCGAGTCGCACTCGGACGGCAACGGGTTCTTCGGGCGGTTCTGGTCGCAGTGGATCTTCTGCGGCGTGGGCCTCGCCGCGCTGCTGCTGGTGCCGCTGCTGTCGCGCCGCGTCATCCAGCGGGCGGCGGTGGTCCTGCTCCTGGCGGCGTGCGTGCTGCAGCTGCTGGCGATCACGACGCCGCTCGGCGTGCAGATCGGCGACAACACCAACTGGATCCGGCTCGGCCCGATCACCGGCCAGCCGTCGGAGGGCATCAAGCTCGGCCTGGCCGTCTGGCTCGGGACCGCGCTCGGCGCGCGCGGCGTGGACCCCTCGAACGGCCGCACCCTCGCCATGCGGACGCTTCCCGTCGTCGTCCCGGCGCTGCTCTTAGTGCAGCTCGGCGGCGACCTCGGCACGACCGTCGTCATGGCCGCCTTCACGCTCGGCGCCTGCTACTTCGCGGGGGCGCGCCTGCGCTACCTGGGCCTCGCGCTCGGCGTCGTCGCGGTCGCGGCGCTGCTGCTCGCGCTGTCGAGCGAGACGCGCCGCGGCCGCGTCTTCGCGTTCTTCGGCGGCACGAGCTCCGTCAACCCGGACGTGGACTGGCAGGTGAAGAACGCGCACTACGCGCTCGCCTCCGGCCGGCTCTTCGGCGTCGGGCTCGGGAACTCGCACGCCAAGTGGTCGTGGCTCCCCTCGGCGGACACCGACTTCATCTTCGCGGTGATCGGCGAGGAGCTCGGGCTGATCGGCGCCGCGCTGGTGCTCGGGCTGTTCGCGCTGCTCGGCCTGATCCTGATCGCCATCGTGCGCGCGGCCGCCGACCCGGTCGTCCGGATCACCACCGGGACCGTGCTGGTCTGGCTGGTGTTCCAGGCCTTCGTGAACATCGCCGTCGTACTCGGCCTGCTGCCGGTGCTGGGCGTTCCGCTCCCGTTCATCTCCGCGGGCGGGACGGCGATGGTGGCGTCCCTCGCGGCCACCGGCGTCGTGCTGTCGTTCACCCGGCAGGAACGACCGGAGCGCGCCGTCCGCGGGCCGCGCGCTCCGGTCGGCGCCTAGCTGTACCTGGACGCAGACGACCCGCTCAGGGCTCGAACACGAGCGGCGGGTACTCGATGGAGGTCGAGAACCACTGCCACCCCGGACCGGCCGACGTCTGCTGGATCGAGGCGTAGGTCACCTGGTTGGGCGGGACGTTCTGCAGGCCGACCGAGACCGAGACGTTGCCGTTCACAGTCCGGGCGCCGGCGCCGGAGACCGTCCCCGCGCCCGCGTAGCCGCCCACCGTGAGCGACACCGGGCCGCTCGTGGCGATGAGGAACTCGACGACGTAGCTCGCGACCGTGGTCGCGCCGTACGCGCCCGGATCGAAGTGGACGGAGACGCCGGGGCCGCCGGACGGGACCGGACGGAAGCTGAACGACGCGTAGGGCGTCCCGGTGGTGTCGGTCTGCAGGATGTCCGACGCGATCAGGGTCAGGTTGGTGCGGCCCTTGCCGACCGTGTGCGTCGGGCTGATGGTGTCGATGGGGAAGAAGAAGGGCGGCCAGTGCAGGATGTCGCCCGGTCGGATCCGAGTGAGCAGTTCGCTCGGCGAGAGGGTCTTCACGAATGTTGAGGGGTCGATGGCGTCCGAGTACTCGGCGTCCGCCCCCGGGACGATGCCAGACATGAGGATTACTCTACTGACGCCGTCCCGGGTGCGCGACCGTGCCCGCACGGATTCGGAGGGCTGCTACGCCCGTGCCCTCCCGCGCTCGGTCAGCGGCTCATCGGCCGACGCCGGAGGATCACGACGATGGCCGCGCCCGCGACAGCGAGGAACACCGCCGAGCCGGCGAGCGCACCGACCCAGGCGCTGTCCGAGCCGGTCGCGGCGAGCCCACCGGCCGTCTCCGTCCCGGCCGGCTGCGGGTCCCCGGCCGGCTGCGGGTCCCCGGCCGATCCGCTCGGCTCGGGGGCGAGAGTGACGATGTCGTCCGCCTCCTCCTCGGGTTCGAGCTCCTCGTCCGCCATCGGCACGACGTGCACGACGATCGAGCGCTGGACGGCCTGCAGCCCCTGCTGATCCTGTGCGGTGAGAACCAGGATGTAGTCGCCGAGTGCGGTGGGAGTCCAGTCGAACGAGGCGGTCGCCGGGTTGCCGGGCACGGGGTCGAACACCGCGCCCGCCGGCAGCTGGAGGATGCCGGGGGTCACGATGTCGCCGGGATCCGGGTCGGACGCCTGGATGCTGAACGAGACGGGGAACCCGAGAGAGACTGTGATCTCCGCGCCGTCCGCGGGTGTGGGGGCCTCGAAGACCGGCGCCGCGTTGCTCACCTCGCCGGAGAGCCGGATGAAGAAGTCGATGGGCAGGGAGGCCACGAGCGCCCCGTCCACATACTCTTCGATGACGACCTGCGTCGAGTAGAACGAGAACCCGGTGGCATTCACGCGCGCTCTCGCGGTGTCCCACGTGTAGACCCCGGTGACGGGGTCGATCTCCGCCGCCGTGGACGCGTAGGGAGGACCCGGCTGCGAGACGATGCCCGACTCCGCCGTCGTCGCCAGCCGATAACGGAGCTCCGATCCGGCTGTCCCGCCGATGGCGGGGATGCGGAACGCGCAGACCGCCTCGATCGGGCAGTCGACGATCGGCGAGATCGCGCTGCTCGGACTGGCCTGCGCCTTCGCGAGATCGACCGTCGTCGTGAGGATGCTGTCACCGCCGGAGTTGTTGATGTGCGTGGGCGACAAAAGCCGGCAGCAGTCGGAGAACGTCACGGTGAACGGGCCTTCGGACGCGAACGAGTGCGTCAGCACGGCTTCCGCCGTCAGCACATTGTTGACCGGGTCCACCGTGCCCACGGTGAATGGGACACGTGCCTCACGTGCTCCGTCGCCGTAGTCGAGGGCTCCGGCGGAGATCGTCGACCCGGGGGCCGGATAGTTGAAGTAGCTCGCGCTCGTCGAGAGGCCCAGATGGAACATCACCGTGTTCCCCGTCGTGACGCGCCACTCGATCTGGTCGGCTCGGTAGTGCGAGGCCTGGGCGGTGTCGCTCGACGCCGCGATCCCGCCTGCGGCGAGGACGACGCCCGTGAGCGCGCCCACGGCGGAGAGGACGAGAGCGCGCAGGCCCCGACCTCCGGTTTTGGTGCTGACTGTCATGCGCTGATTTCTATGGACTCAGCCAGAAATCTCCAATTTCTGTTCTGAGGTTGCAGTGCGCATGGCCGTCAGGGAGCAGGGGCGACGGTGACCGGGGTACCGGACAGTGCGACGTGCACGCGCTCTCCGGGGGCCGTCACGACGCGTGCGGCGTGCTGGACCGCCAGCTCCGATCCGTCCTCCAGCCGCACGCGCGTGCGCCGCAGCGCGCCGAGGAAGCTGGTGGTGAGCACCTCCGCCGGCATCCCCTCCGCAGCGAGCAGCACGTCCTCCGGCCGCAGGTAGGCCGTCACCCGGCCGTCCGTGGCCGGTGCGGCGAGTGCGACGGTCTGGCCGAGCACCTGGAGCACGCCGCCCGCGACCGTCCCCGGCACGCGGTTGGTCAGCCCGACGAACTCCGCGACGAACGCGGTCGCCGGGCGGTGGTAGAGCTCCTCCGGCGTCCCGACCTGCTCGATCGCGCCCGCCCGCATCACCGCGACCCGGTCGGCGACGGCGAGCGCCTCCTCCTGGTCGTGCGTCACGAAGAACGTGGTGATGCCGAGCTCGGTCTGGATGCGGCGGATCTCCTCGCGGAGCTGCACGCGCACCTTGGCGTCGAGCGCCGAGAGCGGTTCGTCCAGCAGGAGGACGCGGGGCTCGGTGACCAGGGCGCGCGCCAGCGCCACGCGCTGCTGCTGACCGCCGGAGAGCTGGTGGGCGTAGCGGTCGGCGTGGTGGTCGAGCCCCACCAGTTCGAGCGCCTCGGCGGCGCGGCGACGCCGCTGCTCTGCCGGGACCTTGCGCATCCGCAGCCCGAACTCCACGTTCTGGCCCGACGTGAGGTGCGGGAACAGCGAGTAGGACTGGAACACCATCCCCAGGTCGCGCCGGTTGGTCGGCTCGTCGGTGACGTCGCGGCCGTCGATCAGGATGCGGCCGGAGTCCACCCGCTCCAGTCCGGCGAGCGAGCGCAGCGCCGTGGTCTTGCCGCAGCCGGACGGGCCGAGCAGGGCGATGAACTCCCCCGGGCTCGCCGCCAGCGAGAACCCGGCGAGGCCGGCGCCGCCGCCGTAGTCGCGCACGACGCCCTCCAGCTCGACGGTGGAGCCGACCCGGGAGGCGGCGGCGGGAGATTCGAGGACGGTCATGGAGTGCCTTTCACAGGACGCCGCACACGGCGGCGGGCGCCGACGACGCGGTCGACGACGACGAGGAGGACGAACGCGAACACCAGCGCCAGCAGGGCGAAGATGACCGCGACGAACGGATCGGACTGCGACACCAGCAGCAGCGAGGTCTGCAGGTTCACCCGGCTGAGCAGGGAGGCGATCGTGAACTCGCCCAGCACCACCGCGATGGAGAGCGCGGCGGCGGCGAGGATCCCGCGCCGCAGGTTCGGCGTCAGCACGCGCCAGAACACGGTGCCCCAGCCCGCGCCGAGCGACCGGGCGGCCTCGCTCAGCGTCACCAGGTCGACGGCGGCGACGTTGCTCTGGATGGCGCGGTAGGCGTACGGGAGCACGGTGATCCCGTAGGCGAACGCGAGCGTCCACGAGCCGGAGCCGAAGATCGAGGTCACGACGGCGTACGTCGGCGCCAGCCCGACCACCATCACGATCGCCGGGATCATGATCGGCAGCAGGCAGACGGCCTCCAGCAGGCGGCGCAGCCGGGCGAACCGCAGCTCCACCAGCACCATGGTCGGCAGCAGCACCAGCAGCACGATGGCCACCGTCACCGCGGCGAGCACGAGCGAGTTGCCGAGGCCCTGGTAGACGCGGTCGTAGCGGGTCGTCCCGCCGCCGAAGACGGCCGCCCAGCGGTCGAAGCTGTAGACGCCGGGTTTCGCGGTCCGCAGCGTGAACTCGAGCATCGAGAGCAGCGGGATGACGAAGAACGCGCCGAGGACCACCCAGATCACCGTGCGGACGACGGGGCCGGGCCCGAGCCGCAGCGGCTGCGCGCGCCGGCTCACCGCTGCCACCGCGCGGTCCGGCGCACGAGCGCCGAGTAGGCGAGCATGACGACGATCATGACCACGAGCATCCCGAGCGCCATCGAGCCGGCCAGGTTCGCCCGGCCGAGCACCGTCTCGGAGATGAGGGCCTGCCGGATCTGCAGCGAGACGATGTTGTTCGCCTGCCCGACCAGCGCGGCCGCGGTCGCGTACGACGAGAACGCGTTGGCGAACAGCAGTAGCAGGCTGCCGAGGAACGACGGCAGCAGGATGGGGCCGCCGACCCGCGTCCAGTACGTCCAGCGCGTGCCGCCGAGCGTGGCGGTCGCCTCCAGCCACTGCGGGCGCAGGCCCTCCAGCGCAGGCAGGAAGGTGATGACCATGAGCGGGATCTGGAAGTAGAGGTAGGGCAGGATCAGCCCGGGCACCGTGTAGAGCCAGACGCCGTTCGCGTAGATGTTCACGTGGAAGGTGTTGCGCAGCAGCACGGTCACCAGGCCCTGTGCGCCGATGGTCGCGATGAAGGCGAAGGCGAGCATGACGCCGCCGAACTGGGCGAGGACGCTGCTGGCGGAGTCCACGAGCGAACGGCCTGCGCCGCCCGACCGCCAGCCGACCATGGCGAAGCAGAGCGCGGCCCCGGCGATGGCGCCGACGATGGCGGTGACCGCCGAGAGCCAGAACGCGCCGAAGAAGGCGCCGGCGATGGCGGGCTCGGCGAGCCCGGTGAGGTTGGACCAGGTGAACCGGCCCTCGCCGTCCACGAAGCCGCTGCCCACCGCGATGAGCGTGGGGACGGCCAGGAAGACGACGACGTAGAGGGCGAACGGGGTGAGGCCGAGGGCGGCGGCGAAGCCGCGGCGCCGGCGCCGGCGACGGGAGGGCCGCCCGGCCGCCGACGACGGCTGCCGCCGGGAGTCGCTCGAGGCGATCCCGGCGGCAGCGTCGGCCGCTGGAGCGGCGACGGTATCGGTCATCAGCCGACCGCGTTGGCCCACTTGGAGTTGAGGAGCGTTCCCGCGTCCGTGGCCTGCTTGTCCGTCATGACGGCCACCTTCTCGAGCTTGCCCGGGAACTCCTTGGTGTCGAGCGTGCCGGCCTTCTCCATCGCGTCGACGCGCGCCGGGTAGGCGCCGCCCTTCAGCCACGCGTTCTGGGCGGCGTCGCTGTAGAGGTACTCCTCCCAGAGGCGGGCGGCCGCGGGGTGCGGGGCGTCCTTGTTGATGGCCTGGTTGTAGTAGCCGACGTACGCGGTGCCCGGGAGGACGACGTACTTCCAGTTCACGCCGCCCGACTTGATGGTGTCGGAGGTGGCGTAGCCCTTCTGGTTGAACGACCAGTCCAGCAGGACCGGGGTCTCGCCGGAGGCGATGGTGTTCGGCTTGCCGTCGGCGGCGTTCCAGTTGCCGGCCGCCTTCAGCTTAGTGAACCAGTCGATGCCCGGGGTCAGGTCGTCCAGCGTACCGCCGTTCTGCAGGTCGGCGTAGGCGACCGCGCCGGCGGCCGCAGCGGCCTGGGTCGGGTTGCCGTTGAGCGCGACGGCGCCCTTGAACTCGGGCTTCAGCAGGTCGGAGAACGCCTTCGGCGCGGTCTTGATCTTGTTCGCGTCGTAGCCGACGGACATGACGCCGTAGTAGCCGACCTTCCAGAGGCCATCCTTCTCCTTCTGCGCGGCCGGGATGTCGTTGAAGCCAGTCGGCTTGTACGGGGCGAAGTACTGCGTGTTCGCCAGCGCCACCGACGAGCCGATGTCGAAGGTGTCGGGAGCGGTGTCCTGGCCCTTCAGCTTCTTGGCCGCGTCGATCTCCTCCTGGCTGGACGCGCTGTCCTGGCTCGGGTTGATCGTGATGCCGTACTTCTTGGTGAAGCCGTCGAAGATCTCCTGGTAGTTCGCCCAGTCGCCGGGCGTCGCGATGATGTTGAGGCTGCCCTCCTTCTTCGCCGCGGCGACGAGAGCATCCATGCCGCCGGCGGAGGCGACATCGGTCGCGGTAGCGGCAGAGGTGCTCGCGGGGGTGCTGCCGGCGTCGGCGCCGCCGGAGCAGGCGGCGAGCGAGAGGGCCACGACGGTGGCCGCGGCGGCGAGTCCGGCGATGCGGGCGCGCGTGTTGATCACGGATTTCCTCCAGTGCGGGTTGTCGTCCGGGCGGTGCGACCCGGCTCGTCGCCACGCTAGGGAGGCCGGGATACGCGTGGCCCAGCGGGAGGTGACCATCCGGTGAACGAGCGGTGTCGGACCTTGCCGCTAAGGTCGATCCGTGGTCGAACAGCTCTCCCCCGCCCTCGCGCGCCGCATCGCGCTCGCCGCCCAGGGCTTCGGGCGCCCGCGCCCGGCGGTCGTCGGCACGCGGCAGCTGAACGCGCTCGTCGACCGGATCAACCTGCTCCAGATCGACTCGGTCAACGTGTTCGAGCGCAGCCACTACCTCCCCGCCTTCGCGCGCCTGGGAGCCTACGACCGTGCGCTGCTCGACCGGCTGACGTTCGACGCGCGCGGTCCGCACACCGAGTACTGGGCGCACGAGGCCGCGTTCATCCGCAAAGAGGACTGGTCGCTGTTCGGCTGGCGGATGCGCCGGTACCGGGAGCGCTACGCCACCGGCAACGCCTGGTTCGCCGCCCACGAGACCACACTGTCCTGGCTGCGCAGCGAACTCGCCGCCAAGGGCCCGCTGGCCGCGAGCGAGATCGAGCACGACGCCAACCGGCGCTCCGGGCCCTGGTGGGGCTGGTCGGAGGTGAAGCGCGCGCTGGAGCGGATGTTCCTGTTCGGGGAGGTCGCCATCGCGGGCCGCACGCGCTTCCAGCGCCGCTACGGGCTGGTGGAGGACGTCCTGCCCGCCAGCGTGCTCGACCGTACGGTGGACGACGCGGACGCCATCCGGGAGCTGATGCGCCGCTCGGTGGCCGCCCACGGCATCGGGACGCTCCGGGACTTCGCCGACTACTACCGGCTGAAGGGCCCCGCGGTGGCTGTGGCGATGGAGGAGCTGGCCGAGGCGGGCGAGGTCGTCCCGGTCGAGGTGAAGGGCTGGACCGGCGCCGGCGACCGGCCGGTGAAGGCGTGGCTGCACCGCGACGCGCGCAGGCCGCGCAGCATCGAGGCCGCCGCGCTGCTGTCGCCGTTCGACCCCGTCGTCTGGTTCCGCGACCGGGCGCTGCGGATGTTCGGCTTCCACTACCGCATCGAGATCTACACACCCGCCCCGCAGCGGGTCTACGGCTACTACTCGCTGCCGATCCTGCTGGACGACGAGCTCGTCGGGCGGATCGACCTCAAGAGCGACCGCCAGAACGGGGTGCTGCGCGTGCAGTCCGCCTGGACCGAGGACGGCGACGGCGGCCGGGTCGCCGAACGCCTGGTCCCGCTGCTCGGCGAGACGTCGGCCTGGCAGGGTCTCGGCGGCGTGGAGGTCGCGGAGGGCGCGCGCGGCGACCTCGCGCCGATGCTCGCCGCCGAACTCGCCGTGGCGGCGCCCACGGCCGGCTGAGTTCGTCTCTCGCGGCGACGCCGGGTGCGGGGGTAAGGTGCGGGGCATGAGTTCACCGCTGGAGTACCTGGACGCCGACGGGGCCGACGAGGCCGACTACGAACAGCCCATGCGCGAGCTCTTCGCCTACCGCGACGGCGAACGCTGGCTCGACGGCATCGTCACGGGGGTGAAACGCGGAGCCGACGGCCGCGCGCACGTGCAGTTCGACAACCGGATCTGGGTGACCACCGACGATGTCCGCGAGTCCAGCCACTACATCGCGGTCCTGCTGAACCCCGACTCCTCGGTCTACGCCGAGGTCATCACCGGCTACCGCGACGGCGCCCCCGCCGACCTGATCCGCGACATCGACGTGGTCGACGGCGCCAACAACGCCGGCACTGAGTGGCGCCCGCTCGACGAGCCCGCCGTCGGCACCCGCGTCCGCTACCGCTACACCGGCACCGCCGAACTGGAGGCCGCCGAGGCGTAGCCCGCCCGCGCACATTCGTGACGAATGTCGCGAATGCCGGCGCCAGAGCGCACATTCGGCACGAATCGCCGAAACCGCATTCGTGACGAATGTCGCGAATGCCGCCGCCAGAGCGCACATTCGGCACGAATCGCCGAGGACCCTCTCGGCTAGAAGGTGGAGCCCATCTTCTCGAGGCGGTCGACGCGCTCCGGGATGGGCGGGTGCGTCGAGAACAGCCGGCTCATCAGGCTGGGCTTGAGCGGCTCGGCGATCCACAGGTGCGCCATGCTGCTGTTCTGGCGGCGCATCGGCCGGCCGTAGTCCTGCAGCTTCAGGAGCGCGCTCGCCAGCGCGTCGGGGTGCCGGGTGGTCATCGCACCCGTCGCGTCGGCGAGGTACTCGCGCTGCCGGGAGACGGCGAGCTGGACGAGCGTCGCCACCAGCGGCGCGATGATCGCGGCGACCAGGCCGAAGACCAGGACGATCGGGTTGCCGCCTCCGCCGTTGTTGTTGTTGCGGTTGTTGCCGCCGAAGAACGCCATGCGCAGGAAGATGTCCGCGATGAGGCCGATCGCGACGGTGAGGCCGAAGACGATCATCGACAGCCGGATGTCGTAGTTGCGCACGTGCCCGAGCTCGTGCGCCATCACGCCCTCCAGCTCGGCGTCGGTCATGATGTCGAGCAGGCCGGTGGTCGCCGCGACCGACGCGTGCTGCGGGTCACGGCCGGTGGCGAAGGCGTTCGGCGCCGGGTCGTCGATGATGTAGACCGCCGGCATGGGTGTGCCGGTCGTGATCGACAGGTTCTCGACGACGTTCCAGAGCCGCGGGTTGTCCGCCTTCGTGATCGGCACCGCGCCCGACATGCTGAGCGCCTGGCTGGAGGCCATGAAGTACTGGAACACGGCGTAGACGATCGCGCCGATCCCGACCCAGGCCAGGATCGCCCAGCTGTGGTAGATGACCGAGAACAGCCAGCCGAGCGCACCGATGAGGATCAGGAACAGCAGGATGATGAAGACGGTGTTGCGCTTGTTCCTGGCGATAGCCCTGTACATCGACGCCCTAGAACTGGACGCGCGGCGGCTCGGCGATCGCCGCCAGGTTGTCGACCTCGAAGAACTCGCGCTCGGAGAAGCCGAGGCGGCGCGCGAACAGGTTGTTCGGGAACACCTTGATCTTGGTGTTGAACTCGCGCACCCCGCCGTTGTAGAACCGGCGCGAGGCCTGGATCTTGTCCTCGGTGTCGACCAGGTCGGCCTGCAGGCGCAGGAAGTTCTGGCTCGCCTGCAGCTGCGGGTAGGCCTCCGCCACGGCGAAGATGCTCTTCAGCGCGGTCTGCATGTGCCCCTCGGCCACGGACGCCTCACCCGGCGTCTGCGCCGACAGCGTCTCGGCACGCGCCTTGGTCACGGACTCGAAGACCCCGCGCTCGTGCGCGGCGTAGCCCTTGACCGTCTCGATCAGGTTGGGGATGAGGTCGGCACGGCGCTTCAGCTGGACCGTGATGTCGCTCCACGCCTCGTCCACCCGCACCTTGAGGGTGACCAGGGAGTTGTACGTGGCCCAGAAGTAGATTCCGATGATCGCGACGAGCACGACGACGATGATGACCGGAATGAGCCATTCCATTGCGGGAACTCCTAAGCGTGTATGCGCCGATCGACTGCGCTGAACAGCATCCTAACGGGCACGGATGCGCCTCCCACGGCCTTCCCATCACACTCGAAGCAACCGCAATGCGGATGGACAGCGCACCCGGTCCGGGGTGCACAATGGCAGGCGTGAGTGAGCTAGCCGAGCGCCGCAGGCGGGGCAGGCCGCGCAAGGAGCGCGGGGCCGCGTCCGCGCGCTCGGCGATCGTGCGGGCGGCCGCGGAGGAGTTCACCGAGCGGGGCTACGAGGCCGCCTCGCTGCGCGCCGTCGCCCGCCGCGCAGGCGTGGACTCGGCGCTCGTGCACCACTACTTCGAGGACAAGGCCGACCTGTTCGCCGCCACGCTGGAGGCACCGATCCGCCCGGACCGGGTCCTGGACGTCCTGCTCGCCGCCCCGCGCGAGCAGGTCGGGGAGACGCTGGTGCGCTACCTGCTCACCCAGCTGGAGGACGAGCGCGCCGCCGGGCGGATCGTGCTCATCCTGCGCACGGCGCTCAGCAGCGG
This sequence comes from Leifsonia shinshuensis, assembly GCF_013410375.1. NCBI lineage: Bacteria > Bacillati > Actinomycetota > Actinomycetes > Micrococcales > Microbacteriaceae > Leifsonia > Leifsonia shinshuensis. The sequence goes on along the minus strand of NZ_JACCFL010000001.1, from coordinate 1,811,814 downwards.
TCCCGGAACGCGGATGCTGCGCGAGTTCCTGACCCGCGAGGTGTTCGCGCGGCTGGCGGCGCTGACCCACGCCGACGACGCCGACCTGCGCGCCGATCTGGCCGCCTCGCAGATCGCCGGGCTGATGATGACCCGCTACGTGCTCAAGCTGGAGCCGATCGCGAGCGCAGCTCCGGACGAGCTCGCAAGACGGGTCGGGCCGGTGATCCAGTGGCATCTGTTCGGGGATATTGACGGCGGGCGCGGTCCGGGCGAATAATTCATCACATGATGAATTCATCGCGGCCGGCCCCGGGCGACCTGGTCGAGGACGCCGCCGTCGTGATCGACGGCCTCCGCGTCAAGCGCGGCCGGACGACCGTGCTCGACGGGCTCGACCTGCACATCCCGCGCGGCCAGGTCGTGGGGCTGCTCGGCCCGAGCGGCTGCGGCAAGACGACGCTGATGCGCTCCATCGTCGGCGTGCAGCGCGTGGCGGGCGGCCGGGTCGAGGTGCTCGGCCAGCCCGCCGGGTCCGTCGCCCTGCGGCACCGGGTCGGCTACGTGACCCAGGCCGCGAGCGTGTACGACGACCTGACGGTGCGGCAGAACCTCGCGTACTTCCGCGCCGTGCTCGGCGCGGGCAAGGCGGATGTCGACCGTGCCATCGAAGCGACCGACCTCGGCCCCAACGCGGGGCAGCTCGTGTCCACGCTCTCCGGAGGCCAGCGCAGCCGGGTCTCGCTCGCTGCGGCGCTGCTCGGCTCCCCCGACCTGCTCGTGCTCGACGAGCCGACGGTCGGCCTGGACCCGTTGCTGCGCGTCGAGCTGTGGGGGCTGTTCCACCGGCTGGCCGACGGCGGGACGAGCCTCCTGATCTCCAGCCATGTCATGGACGAGGCGACCCGCTGCGACCGGCTGCTGCTGATGCGCGAGGGTGCGATCCTCGCGGACACCACGCCGGAGGAGCTGCTGGCAGAGACGGGCGCCGCCGACGCCGAGGGGGCGTTCCTGACGCTGCTGCGGCGGCACCATCCGCGCCATGCGCTGGCCGAAGGCGTGGAGGACGCCGACGGGACCGAGAACGGGGAGGACGCCCGATGAACCCCACCCGCACCCTCGCCACCACCGCCCGCGTGCTCACGCAGATCCGGCACGACCCGCGCACCGTCGTCCTGCTCATCGCCGTGCCGGCACTGCTGATCGGCCTGGTGGCCTGGATCTTCACGAACACGCCGGTCTTCGCCACCATCGGGCCGGCGATCCTGGCGCTGTTCCCGTTCATCGTGATGTTCCTGGTGACCAGCATCACCACCCTCCGGGAGCGCCGCACGGGGACGCTCGAGCGGCTGCTCTCGATGCCGCTCGGCCGCGGCGACTTCATCCTCGGCTACACCCTGGCGTTCGGGCTGCTCGCCGTGATCCAGGCGCTGGTCGCGGTCGGCTACGCGGTGTGGGTGTGCGGCCTGGAGATCAAGGGCGACGTCTGGCTGATGGTGGCCGTCGCCGTCACCGACGCAGTGCTGGGCAGCACGCTCGGCCTGTTCGCCAGCGCGTTCGCGCGCACCGAGTTCCAGGTCGTGCAGTTCATGCCGCTGATCGTGTTCCCGCAGATCCTGCTCGGCGGGATCTTCATCCCGCGCGACCAGCTGCCGGACGGCCTCCGGCAGATCAGCGACTGGCTCCCGCTCTCGCACGCCGTGGACGCGCTCAACGCGGTCTCGACGAACTCGCACGACGCGGCCTACATCGGCGGCCAGCTCCTCATCATCGGCGCCTTCGCCGTCGCCGCCGTCGTCGTCGGCGCCCTCACCCTCCAGCGCCGCACCCCCTAGCAACCGCCGAGTACGCGAATATTCAGCCGGAAACCGCCGAGTACGCAGACGATTCGCGTACTCGGCAGGTGCCTAGGGGCCGAGGACTCTGCGAAGGTAGGCGTTCTCGAAGCGGCGGTCGGGGTCGAGGCGGTCGCGTATCGCGAGGAAAGCGTCGAAGCGGGGGTACGCCTCGCGCAGCGACGCGGCATCGCGGTAGTGGATCTTGCCCCAGTGCGGGCGGCCGTCGTGGGACCGCATGATCTCCTCGACCGCCGTGAAGTACGCCGTCGGGTCCTCCCGGTAGTAGCGGTGGACGGCGATGTAGCCGGTCTCCCGGCCGTGCGCGGTCGACAGCCAGTTCTCGTCGGCCGCGGCCGAGCGCACCTCGATCGGGAAGGAGATCCGCCAGCCCTTCCGCTCGATCAGCGCCTTCACCTCGGCGAGCGCGCCCGGCACCGCCTCCCGCGGGATCGCGTACTCCATCTCGCGGAACCGCACGCTGCGGTTGGTCACGAACACGCGCGGCGAGTGGTCGGTGAAGTCCCGGTTGCCGGTGAGCCTCTGCGCGAGTCGGCTGAACGGCGGGATGATGCCCGGCAGCACGGTCCCGACCGCGCAGACGCCGCGGTAGACGCCGTTGGCGAGCAGCTCGTCGTCCACCCAGCGGCCGGCCGCGGACAGCGGGGCGCGCGGCTCGGTGAGCGGCAGCCGCGTGTTCGTCTTGGTGAGCCCGGTCTCGGTGTGCGGGAACCAGTAGAACTCGAAGTGGTCCTCGCGCGCCGAGCGCTCCAGGTAGCTGTCGAGCACCTGCTGAAGCGGTTCGGGACGCTCGACCGCCTGCAGCAGGTAGGCGGGGACGCACTGGATCGTGATGTCCACGAGGACCCCGAGCGCGCCGAGCCCGAGACGCACGGCCGGCAGCAGTTCGGCGTTCTCGTCCTCGCTGACGGCCAGGAGCTCGCCCGACCCGGTGACGAGCGTGACCGCGACGATCTGGGTCGCCAGGCCGCCGAACGAGCCGCCCGTGCCGTGCGTCCCGGTGGAGGTCGCACCGGCGATGGTCTGCCGGTCGATGTCGCCCATGTTCTCCAGCGCGAGCCCGTAGGGACGCAGCAGCCGCGGGAGCTGGTGGAGCCGCGTGCCCGCGGCGAGGCGCACCCGGCCGCGTTCGAGGTCCACGTCGAGGACGCCGCTGACGTCCTCGAGGTCTAGCAGCACGCCCGGCGCCGCGGCGATGCCGGTGAAGCTGTGCCCGGCGCCGACCGCCTTCACGCGCATCCCCTGCCTCGCGGCGGCCGCGACGGCACGCTGCACGGCCTCGGCGTCGCGCGGCCGCTCGACGCGCTGCGGGCGGATGGACTCGCTCCGGCCCCAGTTCCTCCAGACGCCGCCGTTCGCCGTCACAGGAACACCTTCCCCTCGCCCCGGTAGCTCGGCACGGCGCCGACGACCGCCGCGCGGCCGTCCACCGTGTCGACCAGGTGGAAGTCGTTCACGTGCTCGCTGAGCTCGCCGGACTTGGTGTGCCGCAGCCAGACGCGGTCGCCGACGCGGAGGATGCCGGCGGCGGCGCCGGTGACGGGCGTCTGCACCTCCCCCGCCATCTCGCGGTCGACCATCGCCAGCCCGGTCGGCCACTCGATCTTCGGCAGGCGGTCGGGCCCGGGCGGGCCGGACGCGATCCAGCCGCCGCCGAGCAGCGTGGCCGTGCGCGCGTCGGGCCGGCGCACCACCGAGAGCGCGAACGACGCCGCGGGCGCGGGCCGGAAGCCGCGGTAGGTGTCGAACAGGTGGCCGCCGAACAGCCCGCTGCCCGCGGCGATCTCGGTGACCGACGGGTCGGAGGCCGTGAACTCCAGCGAGCCGGTGCCGCCGCCGTTCACGAACTCCAGGTCGGCGATCCCGCGCACGGCCGCGACCGCTTCGCCGCGGCGCGCGATCAGCTCCTCGCGCGAGTTCTTCTGCATCCAGCGCAGGGTCGCGCCCCACGCCGGGCGCCCGGGCGGGTTGTCGCCCTGCCCGGCGATCTGCGCCTCGTAGCCCATCATCCCGACGAGCGCGAAGCCGGGACGCCGCACGATCGCCGCCGCGACCGCGCGCACGGTCTCGACGGTGTGCAGCGGCGAGCGGTAGACGCCGATGTGGCCGAGGACCGGGGCCTCCCAGGACGAGTCGAGCTCCAGGCACAGCCGGATGGTCTCCCGCTGCGCCGGCGGCACGACCGCGTCGATGAGGTCGAGGTGCGCCACCGAGTCGACCATGAGCGTCACGCGGGAGGCGAGCTCCGGCGAGGCCGCGAGCCGGGCGATAGCGGCGCGGTCGGCGGTCGGGTAGCCCACGACGACGTCCTCGATCGGCGCGTGCTCGCCGTCCCCCTCGGCCAGCCAGAGCGCCTCCGGAAGCGTGTAGGCGAGCACTCCGGCGTACCCCGGGAGGGCGAGGACGGCATCCAGCACGGAGCGCACGCGCACCGACTTGGAGGCGACCCGGATGGGCTTGCCGGCCGCCCGGCGCAGCATGTCGTGCGCGTTGTGCCGCAGCGCGGGCAGGTGCAGCACGCCGAACGCGGGGTCGAGCCGGGCGGTCGCCGCGCTGAGCGCGGGCCAGAAGACGTCGGGCGTCGTCCAGGTGCGCTCGGCCGCGCCGGGCTTGGCGGTCAGGTCGATCGGGTTCGTCATCACCGCACCGCCTTCACGCGGGCGACCGCGAGCGCGCCGGCGAAGGCGAACACCCCGGACAGCACGAACAGCCCGACGAACCCGCCGAGCGCCGCGACGATCGCCGCGCCGAACAGCGGCGCCATCGCCTGCGGCACCGCCGTGGCGATGTTCATGATGCCGAGGTCCTTGCCGCGGTTCTCCGGGTCCGGCAGCACCTGGGTCGCGAGCGCCTGGTCCACCGAGAGGAAGCAGCCGTAGCCGAGGCCGAGCAGGCCCGCCGCGACCATCGCGACGGACAGCTCCGGCACGAAGGCCAGCAGCAGCGCCGCGACGCCCTGGAGCGCCGAGGAGACGAACACGAACGCCTTGCGCCTCCCCAGCCGGTCGGACAGCCGCCCGAGCGCGAGCGACGCGATGATGACGAACACCATGTAGATGAGGATCAGCACCAGCAGGTCGTCGTCGGCGTGCGTGTCGTGCAGCCCGAACTCCAGGAAGTACAGCAGCAGGGACGTGCCGAACGCGTTGCCGAAGTTGACCAGCACCCGGCTCAGCAGCGTCCAGCCGAAGTCGGGATGCTCGCGCGGGCTGATCCAGAGCCCCTCGATGATGCCGCGGAACGTCATCCGCTCGCGCAGGTGCGGCGGCAGCACGGCGTCCGGCAGGAACAGGAACGGCAGCACCAGGACGAGCAGCAGCACGGCCATCGCGGTGTAGCCGACGAGCGCACCGACGAAGACGTAGGTGACCAGTGAGACACCGAGGATGATCCCGATCGCCTGCGGCGCGCTGATCCAGCCGGAGACGTAGCCGCGCTGGTCCACCGGCACCTGGTCGGAGATCGTCGCGGTGAGCGCCGCCGTCAAGACGCAGAACCCGGTGAGGGCGAGCGACCAGAACACGCCGATCCCGACCATCGAGGTCTGCACGCCCAGGAGCACGAGCGAGACGGCGAACAAGGCGGCTCCCCCGGCGATCCACGGCCGGCGACGGCCGAACCGGCTGGTCGTGCGGTCGGAGAGCGCGCCGGTGAGCGGGTAGGCGATGATCGCGCAGACCCCGGAGATTCCGGAGATGATCCCGAAGGCGACGACATTGTCGACCCAGTAGGTGGTGTGCAGCTGCGCCTGCACCTGGTCGGGCAGCAGCTTCTGGATGGGCGCCAGCTGCGCCATCCAGACGCCCAGCCAGGCGACGGCGAAGGCCGCGATCCAGCGGCCGGGGACGCGCCGGGTCGGTTCGGCGAAGACGGCCGGCGTCGAAGTGTGGGTCATCGGGCACCTGCGTTCGGGTCGAGGGCGAAGGGGACGGAGGGGACAGGGGCGGAGGGGACGGCCGGTACGGGCTGGGGGACGTCGGCGATCGCGGCGAGCGCGTCCGCCGCGAAGTCGATGGCACGGTCGGCCGCGGCGTCGTCCCGGGTCACCAGCCAGGCGATCGTGAGGCCGTCGGTGAGCGTGACCAGGAGGCGCGCCACCTCCGCGACCGGGAGCCGCCAGCTGCTGCCGGTGAGCTCCGCGGCGTCGCGGGCCGCACGCTCCGCGAGTTCGTAGTAGCGGTCGTACTGCCGGCGGGCGAGAGGCGCGAAGCCCGGCTCGCGGAGGGCCCACTGGGTGAGCTCGAACATCGCCTTCTCGCGGTCGGGGTCGGCCCGGACGCCGTCGAGGTAGTGCTGGAGGCCGGAGCGGATCGCGGCGCGCAGCTCCAGTGGGGCCGTCGCCGGGTCGAGGGCCGGCTCGAGATCGGTCTGCTCCCCCGCCACGACCGTGTTCACCAGTTCGGCCATCAACTCGTCGCGCGATGCGAAGACGTAGTGGAAGCTGGCCAGCGGCATCCCCGCCTCGGCCACGATCCGCCGGGTCGTCGCGGCGGCCACGCCGTCCCGCGCGATCACCCGCAGCGCCGCCTGCACGAGCGATGCGCGCCGTGCTGCCGGGGCGATACGCGTCATCGGAGCTCCTCAGAGGTGCCGTCGCGCGTCGTCGCGCGAAGTGGGACAGTTGACCCACTTGTCAGTATGCCGCAAATCCGGCTGGGCGGTTTGACATCGAGCGTGTCCTCCCCCTGAAATGGGGTGGAATGCGGGTATTTACGTCTGACGTGTCTCCACCAGTCCGGCCGCGGGGGTCGACCGGACTGCTCGTCGCCGTGCTGACGGGATTCGCCCTCGCCGCACTCGCCTTCGCCGCAGGCTCCTTCGCCGGGCTCGCACCCCCGGCGTCCGCCGCCGGCACCGGCTCCGCTTCCACAGTGTCCCGCAGCACTCCCGCCCGCACAGCGCCCGCCGACAACTCAGCGCCCGCCGACAACACAGCGCCGGCCGACACGCCCTCCCCGACCCCGACGCCGGGGCCGGTGCGGCTCGACGCGCTGCCGAGCGGACTGGTCACCAGCTTCCCGCTGACGGTCTCCGGCACGGCCGATCCCGGCGACGTCATCGATGTCTCCGGCGGCTCGTCCCCCGGCTCCGACACCTCCTGCTCCGTCACCGCCGCCTCCGACGGGACCTTCCGCTGCGCGCTGCAGCGCCTGCCGGACGGCCCGGGCGTCGCCGTGCGCGCCGTCTCGCGTTCCAGCGGCCTCGCCGACAGCGGCCGCGTGGACGTGCTGTCGCCTCCGGTCATCGCGTCCGCCCAGGGCGGCGCCACCGGCGGCGGGATCCACGGCACCGCGTACCCGGGCGCCTCGGTGACGGTCACGGCCGAGACCGGCGCCTCCTGCACGTTCCCCGCCGACAGCTCGGGCAGCTGGGGCTGCGTGATCGCCGGCCTCCGCGACGGCCGCCACTCCATCACGGCGACCCAGGTGGCCCCGTTCTCCTCCACACGGTCCGCACCGAGCCGCCCGGTCACCATCGTGGTCGACACCGTCGCCCCGCCCGCGCCCACCATCACGTCGCCCGCGCCCGGCTCGACGGTGGCCAACGGCCAGACCATCACCTTCGGCGGCGCGGGCGAGCAGGGCGCCACCGTCACCGTCTACGCCAGCACGTCGCGCGGCACGACGGTGGCGTGCACCGCCACCGTGACCGGCGGCGCCTGGTCGTGCGGCGCCGCCGCGCTCCCCGCCGGGGACTACATCGCGTCCGCACTCCAGCGGGACGCCGCGGGGAACGTGAGCGCCGGCAGCAACCCGGTCGCCGTCAGCGTGGAGGCCGCGACCCCTTCGACGACACCGTCGAAGGGCCGTCCCAGCGCGGCGCCCGCGCCGGCCCCGGCCGTTCCCCCACCGCCCAGCGCAGCGCCCTCGCCGTCGGCGGGCCCCACGCATCCCAGCACCAAGGGCTGGACCGACACGCCGTTCACGACCGCGTCGGCGCCGGTGGTGACGGCCGCGTCCGTCCCCGGCTGGCTGCGCTCCGTCGGCCTCGCGATCGCGGCGCTCCTGCTCCTCGTGCTCCCGGCCCGGCTGCTCGTCGCGACCCTGGCCCGGCCGCGCGGACCGCGTGCGGTGCGCTCCTCGATCTTCGGCCGCAACCGGGCGGCCTCCGAGCTCGGCGAGGCCGACGCGCTGCTCGGCGACCGGATCGGCCCGGGCGCCGCGGCGCACCGCGAACCCGGCGCCGCCGCCCAGCCGGTGTGGCTCGCGCCTGTCGTCGGGGTCGCCGCCGCGCTCCTGGTCACCCTGTCCACGTCGGTGCAGGACGTCGCGACGTACGTCCGCCTGCTGCTCGCCCTCGCCCTCGCGGTCGCGGCCGTCAACGCGCTCTGGGTGCTCGCCGCGCGCGGTATGACGCGCCACCTCGGGCTGCCGCCGGCCCGCCCGGTCGTCCGCCCGGTTCTGCTGATCGTCGTCGCGGTCAGCGCGATCGGCTCCCGGTTCCTCGGGCTGGAGCCGGCCCTGCTGTTCGGGCTGGTGCTCGGCGCTGTGCTGCCGGAGGGGATGGGACGCGTCGAGCGCGGCCGGACCGCCGCCGTCCAGCTCTCCGCGACCGCCGCCCTCGGCGTGCTGGCGTGGCTCGCGGTCGGCCTCCTCCCCACGCCGTCCGGCGCGCCGTCCGCGTTCCTCATCGAGCTGGTCAACTCCGTGGCCCTGGTGGCCATCGGGTCGACGGCCGTCGCGCTCCTCCCGTTCGGCGGCCTCGCCGGACGCGCGGTGCTGCAGTGGTCGCGCCCGCTGTGGCTGGCGATGGGGCTCGTGGTCTACACCGTGCTGTTCGCGCTCCTGCTGCCCGTCGCCTCCCTGGTCCGGAGCGGGACGGGCGTCGTCGCGGTGGTGATCGCCGCACTCGCCTTCGCCGTGCTCAGCCTGTCGGTGTGGCTGTGGGAGCGGTACGTGGAGCCGGCGCGCTGACCGCGTCGCGCTGCGTTCAGACCGCGGCGACGTAGAACCAGTCGCCGCCCTCCCGCACGAACCGGGACACCTCGTGCAGCGAGCCGCGCTCCGCGCCCTTGTAGTAGGCGGTGAACGCCACGATCCCGTCCCGGTCGAACGGGCCGCCGCGTTCGGTCGACTCGACGTCGAGCCGGTACCAGTGCAGGCCGTCGTCCAGGTCGATTGCTTCCGGGCGGGTGGAGGCGTGCCAGCTCCGCAGCAGGTAGCCGGCGTCGCCGAGCGCGAACGCGCTGAACCGCGACCGCATCAGCCGCTCCGCGGTCGGGGCCGGGGCGCCGGCGTGCAGGGGGCCGCAGCAGTTCGCGTAGGTCTCGCCGCTCCCGCAGGGGCATCGCGTGTCGGTCACCCGGCGAGTGTAGTCGACAGCCGGACGGGCGCGCCGCGGGACCGCGGACAAGAGACTGCGGAAAAAGGGGGACCCGGCCGGAGCCTTGCGTCGGGGGATCTCGGGCTCCAGCCGGGTCGGAGGACACCTCACCAGAAAGGGTGTCGGCACACAGTCTGCACGGCCAGGGTGGGTGGACCCTTCGGGGGCTCTGAACGTCCTCTCAGTGCGGCGTCCTCCCGGTCACGAGGCGGCCGCCTCCCCCGCGGCGACGACGCAGAACCGGTTCCCGTCCGGGTCCGCGAGCACCACGTAGTCGGCGCCCTCCTCGTAGTCCCAGTCGACATCGAGCGCGCCGAGCCCGCGCAGCCGGTCCGCTTCGGCCTCCTGATCGTCGGCGTAGAGGTCCAGGTGGTGGCGCGGCGACGGGTTCGCCTCGCTCCCGACCAGCTTGAGCGCCAGTTGCGGCCCCGTCCCGGCGACGGGCGCGAGGATCGCCCAGTCGACATCCGGCTCCCGCAACGGCCGGTAGCGCAACGCCTCCGACCAGAACTCGACGGCGCGCGGCAGGTCGCGCACGCCCCAGACGATCGAACCGATCCGGATCATGTCCCCCACCCTCCGCCGCCGGGACCGGGAGGACAAGAGGGTGCGCGGCGCCGCGCAGCGTATATGGTGGGACCCATGGAAGGCGTGCTCATCGGATTCATCTGGACGGTCATCATCGTCGGCGGCGCGCTCGCCTTAGCGGCCATCGTCCAGATGGTGAAGTCGCCCTACCGCAACCGCTGACCTCCGGCCGGGCCGCCGGACCGATCGCCCCCATAGCCCAATCGGCAGAGGCAGGCGACTTAAAATCGCCCGAGTGTGGGTTCGAGTCCCACTGGGGGCACTTGGCTACTTCCGCGCTATGACTGGGATCGCGGAGGTTTCGGAGGTCCCAGAATCACCGATCGCCCACAAATCGCCCACACTTGAAACACGCACGGCCTCATCCAAAGCGGCCGAAACGGCGTCCAGGTCATCGTCGAAGAGGTGGCCGTAGACGTCGAGCGTCATCGCCGCGGAGGCGTGACCGAGCATCCGCTGCACCGCCTTCACGTTCGCACCGGCCGCGATCGCGAGCGACGCCGCCGTGTGCCGCAGGTCGTGAATCGTGAGCTCAGCGGGCACGCCCGAGCGTCGCTTGGCGTAGACGAACCATCCATCGCGCCATGAGGGCGTCGTGATGTGGTTGTGGCCGTCGCCGAACACGAGCTGCTCCCGAGTCTTGCCCTCGCACTGCCGCGCGAGCGACTCGGCGAGGAACCGCGGGAAAGGCACCGACCGCACGCGGTGCGATTTCGGCGAACCGACGATCACCTCGGTGCCGACCTTCACCGCGTTCTCGTCCACCTGCAGGCGCCCGCGGAGCATGTCGAGATGCTTCACGCGCAGTCCGGACGCCTCACCCCAGCGAATGCCCGTGTAAGCCAAGACGCGCACGAGCGTCGCGTACTGGCCGGCCTCGCGTGCGAGCGCGTCGACCTGCTCGTGCGTCAGGTAGACGTGCGCCTTCTTCCGCTTGCGCGGCAGGTCGACGTCACGCGCCACGTTCCGCGTCACCCGACGATCCTTCACAGCGACGTCGAGGATGCCGGCGAGTATCCCGTACGCGCGCAGCGTGACTGTCGCTGAGCGCCTCGCAGCGAGCTCAGCGACCCACGCCTGCACTTCGGAGTGCTCGACCGCTTGAAGGGCCACCGAGCCCCAGCGCGGCTCGACGTGCAGCCTCCAGGTGATCTCGAGGGCATAGAACGCGGACGGCTTCAGGGCGCTCTCCTTGCCAGCCAGCCACGCCCCAGCACGCTCCCCGATCGTCACCTTCGACAGCGACGTATCGATGTAATCACCGCGCGCCATGCTGACAACTTTGTCAGCCAGGAAAAGCTTCGCGGCCTCCTTGGTCGTGAAGCCACCCTTCTCGCGCGACTTGTGCTCCGGCGTCCGCCATCGGGCGCGGTACCGCTGTTTCCCGCCGACCTGATATGGCTCAACGCTAGCCACGGTCGTCACCCGTCCGCAGTAGCCCAGCCTCGCGTGCTCGCCCGATGATTCGTGTCGCCGTACTTTGGCTCACTCCGAGGTAGTCAGCGACGAACTTCAACGGCCCCATGTTCGCAATGCGCGCGACCGTGTACAGCCGCGCGGCGCGCTCGGTGAGATGCTCGGCCGGAATCGACCCCTGACTGAGATCCTGAAGCGCGACCGGCTGCTGAAGTGCCACAGGAGCGCCGAACCAGCTTTCATCAGGTGGGTCGATGTAAGCCATGTGCTGCGCCGCCCATCGCACCGCATCCTGTACACGCAAGTTGCGCAGATTGACGCCTGTGACCTCAGCGCCGTCAGCAGCGCGCTCGACACTCACGCTGTGAGCAACGAACCGTCCGAGTGATTCGTCGTACATCACCTCGATTCGAACGCGGCCAACATCTGCCTCGATGAACTCGATGGTTGATCGGCGCACGATGTAGACGCCTCGGGAAATGGGCACGAAGTCGCCCTTCGCCGGCCACGAGATCGTGAACTGTGTCTCTTCCACGTTGCCAGTATGGCAGAGTGAACCACCTTTGACACGGGCCATTCTTGACGAACATGGCTCAAACCGGTTATTGTTGAGCCAGCCTCGTCAGGGCTGGACCAACGATAAGGAGGACGCTATGGCGGTCACCCACCCAGACATCACAGAGTCGCAACGAATGCGCTTCTATTCGCCCAAGCAGGTCTGCGACGAACGCTGGCCCGGCATGACGGTCGAGGTTCTCGCGCAGTTGCGATACGCGGGCACCGGCCCGCGATACGTGCGCTTGAGCCCGAAGAAGATCGTCTACTCAGAGGCTGCACTGGCCGAGTATGAGCGCGCTCAGGAGCGCACGAGCACAGCGGCCGGGTCGTGAGGTCGGCAGGCGCAAAAGAAAATGCCCGCTGCGGGAACAGCGGGCGGGAGTCAGATCTAGGAGAACTAACCATGCAAAATTCTACACTCATTGACCTTCGAGCGGAACTGCTGAAGCAGGCGTTCAACGATACCGAGCCGGAGGACTACCCCGAGCAGACGTACCGGCGTCTTCAGTCCACGGACCCCGACCTGTCGGTGTATGCCTGGAGCGACCGCGGCGGCGAATCCGGCACCTGGGAAGTGTACGCCGATCTTGGGGACGTCGAGGACGCTGCGGCGGCTCGCAAGGCCGCACAGTCGTTGGCGCTCGTTGCCAATCAGGTGCGGATTCTGAACGCTCACGGTCGCGTCTTCGAGGTCGACGCCGACAACTCGCGTACCAACCCGGTCGCCGGCGGTCAGGTGTACCTGTACCGGCAGGAAGGGAAGGTTAGAGCCCACGCAGCCGAGACCATGCCGCACCTGGACCACCTCACCCCGGGCGCCGGGTGGGGCAGCGGAGACACCCGATACGACTGCAACCTTATCGGCAGGTTCGACGTCCTCGACGCGGAGCTGAGCGGCACGAGCCTGCGGCTGCTCGTCGCAGACGTTCACCAGCCGGACAACACCCCGATCGTCACCGATGAGGGCGAGGACGGCTGACGTGGGGGCGCATCTGGTCGGAAAGGCGTTCGCGTTCGCCGCCGCGAATGATCTCAAGCCGAACGAGTTCCGGCTGTTGATCTTCATGGCGCTCACTGCGCTCGATTCCGACCAGCCGCCCCGCTACTTCGCGTCACGCGAGGAATCCGCCTACGGCCTCGGCCGCATGGTGGAGGACAAGACCACTCTCGACCCTCGTGCGATAGGTGCTCGCGACGCGGCCTTCTGGGCAGTCAAAACGGCTGTGCAAGGGCTCGTGAAGTCCGGTGCGATTGAGCGCAAGCAACGGGGTCGGAACGGGCGGCGAGCTGAGTTCGTCCTCACGTTCAGGGGTGGGCAATCCCACCACCAGAAAGGTGGGGAATCCCACCCGGGATGGGGTGGGGATTCTCACCTTGAAGGGGTTGGCAATTCCACCCCCCAAGGAACCACTGAGGAACCACAGGAAGAACTACAGCGACGAACACCTCGATTTACGGAGGCATCTCACTTGCAGCCTGTGGATAACTCCGACGAGAGGCAGTCAGCATGACGATCCAAGATCTCGGCGCACGGTGCGACCGCCACGTTGGCGAAGCCTTCCAGCCTCGCTGCTCCGACTGTGACAACGCCAACCGCGAGCTCGAGCAGGAACGAGCCCAGGAACGCCACCAGCGCGCGATCGAACGCAACGCCGCCCTCGGCATCACCCCGAACCGCCCCACCCCGCGACGTCGCTTCACGCGCCGCCGCTGACCCGAAGGAACCCCATGCTCGGACACAACCCAGTCCTCGCGGAAATCGTCCTCGACCGCATCCTCACCATCGTTCAGACCAATGCTCGCGAGCTCCAGATTCACGGCGTCATCCGTGGCCTCGCAGTCGAGGACATGAATGCCCTGTCCCCGCACCTACGCAACGACCTCATCCAGCAGCACGTCGACATGCTCGACTGGTGGCTCACCGGGTCATGGCGGGACGAGCTGCACCGCGCCGAATTCGTGTACGGCACGCCGCCGGCCGCGCCGCCCCTGTCGGTGGACGGTGCTACCGTCGTCGTAGCTGGACAAGAGTGGCAAGAGCCTGGAGGGGCACCGCAACAGACCAGGCTTTCACCCCGAGATTCCGTGGATTCGGTCACCGGGTACGACGAGCAGCCGGACGGCATGTAGCTCGCCGATTACCTCTCATCCACGCGCCGGTGTCTGACCGGCTGAATCCCCAGGGAGTGAACCCATGGAACTCGACACCCGTTCCCGCCTCGACATCCTCAACGAGGCCCGCGACAAAGCCCTCGGTGAGATCGACACGATCGTCACCAGGGCCGAAACCTTCAAGCGTTCGATCTCCACCGGCGAGAACGCCAAGATCGAAGAGCACAAGAGCGACATCCGAAGCATCGATGCGAAGATCCGCGACCTGGAGGTCGAGGACGCCACCCGCGAACGCCTCGGTCGTGAGTTCCGCAGGCTCGGACTGGCCGGCACGCCGGGACGCACCTCGACGGTCGGCGGAACGTACAACCCGGAGTCGCGGCACTCGTACTTCCGCGACATGCTCGAGGCCAGCCGGGGCGACTCCGGCGCCCGTGAGCGCCTCGACCGCCACCGCAGCGAGTTCAGCGACGGCATCCGCGACCTCAGCGATTCCAAGGCGAACGAGATCCGCGCGATCTCCACGTCCAACGGAACCGGCGGCGAATTCGTGCCGCCGCTGTGGCTGGTCGACAACTACATCGAAGCGCTGCGCCCAGCACGCGCCACCGCGGACGCTCTGACCAACCTCGATCTGCCCGCCGGCACCGACGTCATCAACGTGCCCAAGGTCGTCACCGGAACCGCGGCCGCGATCCAGGCCACACAGAACACCGGCATCCAGCAGACCGACATCACGACCGGGACCGTTGCCGCGTCGGTCATCACGATCGCAGGTGGCCAGACCGTCGCCCAGCAGCTCTTCGACCAGTCCCCGATCGCCGGACACATGGACAAGGTGATCCTCCAGGACCTCATGGCCGACTACGCCCGCCAGGTCGGATCTCTCGTCCTCAACGGCACCGGCACCGGCGGACAGCCCACCGGCCTCATCACAGCCGCCGGCACCGTGCAGACCTACACCGACGCGAGCCCCGCGTTCATGGGCGCCGGGAAGATCTACGCTCAGATCGGCAAGGCCGTGCAGACGGTCCAGACCAGCCGGTTCGCCGCCGCGTCCGCGATCATCATGCACCCGCGGCGCTGGGCGTGGGCAGCCGTCCAGGTCGACGCGTCGAACCGCGCCGTGATCCTGCCCGACGCCAACGGCCCGCTCAACGCGTCCGGTATCCAGGTCAACGGCAACGCGCAGGGCGTCGTCGGCAAGATGTTCGGCCTGCCCGTGATCGTCGACCCGAACATCCCGATCAACGTTGGCACCGGCACGAACCAGGATGTCATCCTCGTGCTGAAGGCCGACGACTCGTGGCTGTACGAGGGCACCATCCGCGCGGAGGTGTTCCAGCAGACCTACGCGAACCAGCTCAGCCTGTTCGCCCGCGTCTACAACTACATGGCGCTGGCACACCGCCTCCCGCAGTCGATCGTGACCATCACCGGCACCGGCCTGGTCGCACCGACCTTCTAACCCACGGCCGCAGGGTGTCGGCCAGATCGACACCCTGCGGGCCAGTGCGTCAACGGCACCGGCTGGTACCCGACCGAAGGCGGAAGAGCTCGTCCCTTTCAGCGAGCAGAGACACCGCCTGCGCACACCAAGCCGCGCCCCGTCCCGTCCTCTCCTCCGGACGGGGCGCGGCAACAACGACCGCCCCACACCCCGACAGCACACCCCCGGTGGGCCGTCGAAATCTCTGAAAGGTTCCGAGCCAGATGACCCGCCAGCCGACGAAATCGCACAGTCCGGTTTTGAAGTCACGGGACATTTGTCACGCTAACCCCCTCACTTCCGCGAGTTTCCGGGGCTTTTGACCGGTCACGCATTGTCCCGCTTGTCACGCTAGGAGTCCACGAATGAGTACCACGCAGCAGATCGCTCTCGGAGTCGGCGCCGCCGGCGCTCTGGTCGACGTCTCGGCGTACTGCACCGGCCCTGAGGGCGTCGCGTACAGCTACGGTCGTCAGTCGGAGTTCCGCGACCCGAACCCGGGCCAGGTGACGTTCATCCTCGACAACTACGACGGTCGCTTCACGCCGGGCAACCTCAGCACCCCCTACGCGTCGCCGCTGACCGAGGGCACTGCGGTGTGCTGGTCGATCGGCGGTCGTCTCGTGAGCGGGATGGTGTCCGCGATCGGTTTCGCGTCGTCGGAGACGGAATGGGGCCGCGTGACGATCACCTGCGGCGACATCTTCTACTTCGCTAACCGCACGCTCGTCGGCGATATCGCTGCCACAATGGCCAGCACGAATGCGTGGCTGTACTGGTCTCTGAACGACGCCGCCAGCAGCGGCCAGGCCGCCGAAACGTCCGGCAACGGCGGCCCGAGCCTCACGACGCAGCCGCCCGGCAACCCGGGCGTGTTCGGGCTGCCAGGCGTCCCCGCTACGACCGACACTCAGATGGCACTCCCGGCGACCGCCGCAGCCGCAGCGGCGATGCAGGCAACCGGCCCGTTCCCCGTCATCAACTACCCGGCCGGCTCCCTCGGGTTCTGGGGTCTCTGGTACACGCCCAACGCTGCATCATTCGTCGAGATCGACTCCGGGCCTTCCGGCAGCTACGCCGGGTTCTGGCGCTTCCAGGGATCGAGCGTCTCGTTCGGCGCGCCAGGATGGACCAGCGGAGGCACAACGGTGGCCTTCGACGGGCTCACCCACTACTTCGCGCTCGGGACCACCTACGCCGGCACGACATTCACCGCGACGCTCTACATCGACGGTGTCGCCGCCGGCACCAGCACGGGCACCGTCGCGGGCACGCTCACCAACGCGCTCGCACAGCCCAAGTACGTGCGCCTCTTCGCGGGAGACGGCACCGGGAGCTACTCACCGTCGTTCTCGCACTTCTCGCACTCCCCGGTCCTGATCCATGAGGAATACGCGGCCTCACCGACGACAACTGCGAACCGGGTTCGCGCGCTCGCGCAGACGGTGCCCGGCATGACCATCGGCACCCTCGACCCGAACATCTCTACCGCACCCATCGGACCACCCACCGCATCCAACGTCACAGCCTGGTCGCTGATGTGCGACGCGGTCCGCACCGAGCAGGGCCACCTCTACGCCGCCACGACCGGGACCCTGCTCGCGCCGACCACGACCGTCAACATGCGGGCACGCACCCGACCGACCGCGGTCACGCTGACCCTCGACGCAGCAGCCGACATCGAAGGCTTGCCCCAGATCGACCGCGACGTCACGAACCTCTACGCCACTATCACCGCCTCTGGACCCAGCAACAGCGCCGCCGCCACCGACCGCGCCGCAGTCGCCCGCGTGGGCGCCGCAGCGACGTCAGAAACAGTCACCCTCGCCAACCCGACCGATCTGCTCGGATACGCCCAAGACCGCCTGCAGCGCGGCGAGAACGTCGCGCTGAAGGTCTCCAAGGTCGATATCAACACGACCACCTCCGCGGTCACGCTCGCGCAGCTACTGGGCCTGAACCTCGGCGACCGGGTGCGCCTGACGAACCTGCCCACGGCCGCGCTCGGATTCACTCAATGGGACGGCTGGTTCCTCGGTGCGACCGAAGTCCACAACACTCTGAGCGGCGACGTCTTCACCCTGTACCTCGCACCCGTGCTGCCCAGCACAGCGGTCTTCGACACGGACGTCTTCTCAGCCGGCACGGACCTCACCCTGTCCAGCGCGCTCACCGCCGGCGCGACCAGCATGGTCGTGGCCACGGCGAGCCCGCTCACGTTCCTCGAGACGGTACAGGTGCCCTACACACTCCAGGTCGATTCCGAGCAGGTCACCGTCACCGCCTGCACAGCGCTCAGCGGCAGCACACAGACAGCCACCATCACCCGCGGCGCCAACGGCACCACGCCAGCGGCACACGCCACAGGAGCGCTCGTAGACGTCGCCCAGCCCGGCATCTACGCCTTCTGACCTGACACAGCGACACGAACCCCGGGCGGCATCCAACGACTGCCCGGGGTGGCCCTGTCGATTCTTCAGGGCCTTTGAGGACCGATGACCCGCCAGTCCACGCGATCTCTCCCCGGCATTTTTTTTCCACACGGAGCACCATCTTCGGGACCTCCTGCAGATGGTGTGCGCTAGCGTGCGAAGCATGGCAACCAGATATGCAGTCGTTTACAGTCTCTTGGTGGGACCGCTCGCAAGCCTGACGTCTAACGCCGAAGTCACGTACATCACAGTTGACAATCGCGAGCGTGCGGAGCAGATCTCCGCGGCGCTCAACTCCCCCGAGGGCCGGCAGAAGCTGCACGCGGAGATCGCGGTGAAGCCGGAGTACGCAGGGGCCGAAATGATCGACACCACAGCTCGAGTGGTCGAACTCTCCGACTAGTCATTCGACGGACGCCCCACCTGGCGGTTCGGTAGGCAGTGAGTGCAGCCACTCATCGAGCTCGTCGGCGAGGATGACGCCCTTTCGGTTCGCGTAACGCTTCGAGAGCTCACCTCTTGCGATTGCCCGCTGGAGCACTGAGATCGAATAGCCGGACGCTCTCGCCGCATCCTCGATCGAGTACGCAAGCGGCCTCGGCGCGGGCCTCAAATCGCTCATGGAAGCATCCTGACATCGCTAGCGCCCACAAATCGCCCACAAATCCCCCACAACTGGATAATCCAAACGCATCGTAACCGCCTGAAAATCCGCGTGATTATGCGGAATTCGCGTCAGATTCAGTCGTTTCAAGGGGCTTCATTCGGGTTCGAGTCCCACTGGGGGCACTGGCCTTTCCGTCGATGGATGGACATCAACGCGTACCGGACGCGTTGCCGGTCTGGGCGACCCGATCGACCCACGGACCGATGTCCGACGCGACCGTGTCCAGGACGCCCAGGTGCGTCGCCCCCGGGACGATCTCCGTCGTCACGTAGGGAGCGTGCCCGGCGTAGGCGACCACGCGTGCCGCGGCGAACACCTCGTCGTCCGCTCCCACCCAGACGCCGACCGGCCGGCGGATGGCGGCGAGCGTCCCGGCCGCGTCGGCGGGGTTCTGCCCGATCGCCATGTCGGCGGTGTAGCGGTCGACGAGGTGCGCGTCGGTGATCTGGGCCGCGGTGTAGGCGAAGCCGACGGCCGGGGCGTGCGCATCCAGGAGGCCGTCCGTGACGGTCGCGGCGACGAGCGGGCGCTGGCACACCGTCGCGAAGTTCGACGCGTCCGTGGCGAGTTCGGTTCCGGAGTGCAGACCGAAGTCGGGCGCGACGAAGACGTAGCCGGCGACCTCGCGCGCGATCCGCGGGACCGAGTTCAGCACGACGCCGGCGCCGGCCGAATGGCCGCCCACGAATACGGGGAGGCCGGGCAGCGCGCGTCGGACGCCGTCGACGGCGGTCTGCTCGTCCCGCTGCAGCTGGGCCACGCTCGGGGTATCGCCGCGCGGGCCGCCGGATGCGCCGTGACCGCGGAGGTCCACCAGGTACGTCGCAATCCCGTACTCCCGGTCCAGTTCGCGCGCGAGCGGGAGATAGCCTGCGGCGCTGTTCGCGCCCGAGCCGTGGGAGAACACCAGGCTCGCGACGGGGTGCGCCGGGACGAAGGCGTAGTAGGCGAGGCGGGTGCCGTCGGTCGCCCGGAACACGCCCGACGGCGCCGGCGCACTGCCGGTCGCCTGTGTGTCGTCGGTGGTCAGTCCGCTCCGGGACGCCGCCGGGAAGGAGCACGGTGCAAGGGCGGTTGCGACGCCCGCACCGAGCCCGACCGTGAGCACCCCGAGGGAGACGACGACCGCGACCATCGCCGCCCGGGCCGTGCGGCCGAGGAGGACCGCGCCGAGGATCGCGGCGGCGCCGACGACCATCAGCGCGACAGCGAGAAGGTGCGGGCCGGTCCCCTGCGGAGCGTCGGGCCCGAAGCCGATGACGCCGCGCAGGAGCAGCAGCACGCCGCAGAGCGCGAGGACCACCCCGCCGGCGGCGCGGAGGACGGGGTGCGATGAACGAGGGGAGCGAGGATTCGGGGTCACCCCTCCTGTCTACGCAGGCCGGGCACGAAGCGGCTCCTCCCGCGGGTGGAGCGCGGGTGGACCTCCGGTGGGCGGGACTCGACCCCCTGCCCGACGCGGCTGTGCGCCGCCCGGCTGCTCCCCGCCATATCCTGGTCCACGACCTCCATCCGTCAGCCACTCCCGAGCCACCCCATGACCCACACCCTCGCCTCCCCCGCCACCGCCGAGCTGGAGGTCCGGCGCAGTCGCTTCCTCGCGCTCGTCACCCCGGTCGAAGACCGGGAGGCGGCGCTGGCCGAGGTGGCGCGGCTGCGCGCGGAGCATCCGGCGGCCGCGCACGTCTGCTGGGCGCTGCTCGCGGGCGGCCACTCCGGAATGTCGGACGACGGGGAGCCGTCCGGGACGGCCGGGCGCCCGATCCTGGAGGTGCTGCGGCACCACGACCTGGACGGGGTGCTCGGGGCGGTGGTCCGCTACTTCGGCGGCGTGAAGCTCGGCGCGGGCGGGCTGGTGCGCGCGTACACCGACGCGGTGGCTCTGGCGGTGGCCGGGGCGGAGAAGGTGGAGCGCATCCCGGAGACCGTCCTGCGCGTGGAGGCCGACTACGCCGACGCGGAGCGGGTCCGCCGCTGGGCGGAGGCGGAGGGCTACGCCGAGCCGGAGGCCGAATACGGGGAGGCCGTGCTGCTGCTCCTCCGGGTGCCCGCCATGGCAAGAGACGCGACGGCGATCGCGCTCGCCGACCTCAGCAACGGCCGGGTGCGGATCGCCGACTGACAGAAACGCGGAAGGCCCGGCCCCCTCTCGGGGACCGGGCCTTCTCGCACGGCGACGGCTACTTGGCCGTGACCTCCGCGGGCTCCTTCGCGGCCTTCGCACGGACGGGCTTCTTGGGCTCCTCCGCCGGGGCGGCCTCGACGGCCGGCTTCGGGCGGGCGGCGAACTCCTCGAACGCGGCGCGCGGGGCCTGGACGGCCTCCAGCGACACGATGTCGCGGCCGAGCCAGAAGTTGTTCCACCAGCCCCACAGCACGCGCCACTTGCGCTCCCAGCTCGGCATCGCCAGGCCGTGGTAGCCGCGGTGGGCGAACCAGCCGAGGACGCCCTTGACGGCGATCTTGCCGGACTGCAGCACGCCGATGCCGAGGCCGAGGCCGGCGACGGCGCCGAGGCTCTTGTGGTAGTACTGGCGCGGCAGCTCGCCGCGCAGGTCGGCGATGATGTTCTTCGCGAGCAGCTTGCCCTGGCGAACGGCGTGCTGGGCGTTCGGCACGCAGTAGCCGCCGACGCCGGCGCCGGTCAGGTCGGGGACGGCCGAGACGTCGCCGGCGCCCCAGGCGCCCTCGACGATCTCCTCGTCGGTGCCGACGCGCAGGTCGGCGCGGACGCGCAGGCGGCCGCGCTCCTCGATCGGGAGGTCGGTGTGGCGGACCACGGTCGGGTTCGCCATGACGCCGGCGGTCCAGACGATGAGGTCGGACTCGAAGCTCTCACCGGTGGAGAGCTCGATGCGGCCGTCGACGGCGCTGCTGAGCTGGGTCTCCAGGTGGATCTCGGCGCCGCGCTCCGCGAGGTTCTTGATGACCCAGTGGCTGGTCGGGAGCGACACCTCCGGCATGATCCGGCCCATCGCCTCGATCAGGTGGAAGTGCGTGTCCTCGAACGACAGCTCCGGGTACTTCTTGAGCAGGGCGCTGGCGAACGAGCGCAGCTCGGCGAAGATCTCGATGCCGGCGAAGCCGCCGCCGACGACCGTGACGGTCAGCAGGCGGTCGCGCTCCGGGCCGGCCGGGAGGGTCGACGCCTTGTCGAAGTTGGTGAGCATCCGGTCGCGGATGTAGACGGCCTCTTCGATCGTCTTGAGGCCGACGGCCTGGTCCGCGATGCCCGGGATCGGGAACGTGCGCGACACGGCGCCCGCGGTGACCACCACGATGTCGTACTCGAACTCGTACGGCTCGCCCGCCGCCGGCGCGATCGTCGCGGTCTTGCTGGCGTGGTCGATGTAGGTGACCTTGCCGCTGACGATGTTCGTGGTCTTGAGGTGGCGGCGGTGGGAGACCACCGCGTGACGCGGCTCGATGGAGCCCACGGCCACCTCGGGGAGGAACGGCTGGTACGTCATGTACGGCAGCGGGTCGACCATGGTGACCTCGGCTTCGCCCGAGCGGAGCTGCTTCTCGAGCTTCCACGCGGTGTAGAAACCGGCGTAGCCTCCGCCGACGATCAGGATTTTGGGCACAGTAATGCGTCTCCTCAACACGAAAGTATGGGTGTTAATCTACCCCCTGCCGTCCGCTCGTCTGAAATGCAGCCACGCACCGACCCCGCCGAGGGCGAGGAGTGTGACGAAACCGGCGATCAGAGCGAAGGGAAGCCAGAGGGTCGTGAGGACGCTCCATCGCGGCCAGAAGAACGACTCCCATTCTACAGGGCGTTCGGGGCTGAGCTTCGCCGGGGCCGGGGCCGCCTGCGCGCCGGGGGTTTGCGGGACCGCGGTCGCCGGGGCCTGGGCGCGGCGGTGGATGTGGATCCACTCGGTCAGGTCGCCCATCGGGTTGGCGCTGACGTGCGGGACGGTGGCCGTCACAGCGGCCGCCGCGTCCAGCAGCCCGTAGCCGTAGACCGGGCTCGGCACCGCTCCCCCGCCGGCCGGCCGCGCGGTGCGGATGATGCGGTTGATGACGTCCGGCGCCTTCAGCTCGGGATGCGCCGCGCGCACCAGGGCGACCGCCCCAGCGACGAGCGGCGCCGCGCCGCTGGTGCCCGCCCACTGCACGTAGCCTCCGCCCGGGTTCGCCCCGACCAGCTGCTCGCTCGGCGCGGAGACGCCGATCGTGATGCCCTGCGACGACGCGTCGAAGGAGGCCTGGCCGGCACGGTCCACTCCGGCGACGGTGAGCACGCCGGGGATGGTCGCCGGCGCGCCGACCTCGGTCGTCCCGCTCCCGCGGTTGCCCGCCGCGGCCACCACCACCACGTCGTGCGAGAACGCGTACTGGAAGGCGTCGTCCCAGCTCGTCGGCCAGTCCAGGGTGTTCCGGGTGAGCGAGATGTTGATGACGGACGCTCCGGCGTCCACGGCCCAGCGCACGGCCTGCGCGATCTGGTCGTCGCTGTTCACGGCGCCCGTCGACTTCCCGAGCGCGACGGAGGCGGTGAGGACGCTCGCCTGCGGCGCGGCGCCGAGCACGCCGGAGTCGGGGCCCGTGCCGCGCCCGGCGAGCAGGGAGGCCACCCAGGTGCCGTGGTCCGCCGCATCGCCGTCGCCGAGCGGCTTCTGCCCGTTCGCCGCGCCGACGCCGGACACGTCCGTGCCGCCGGTGACGGCGCCGGCGAGGTCGGGGACGGTCCCGTCGACGCCGGTGTCGATGATCGCGACCTTCACGCCCGCGCCCTTGGTCGTCTGCCACGCCTGCGCGAAGCCGTACTCGGTCAGCCAGTACTCCAGGTCGCGCACCTGATCGGCGTGCGCGGCGGTGGCGGGCGCGATGCCGACGACCAGCGCCGCGGCGAGCGCCGTCGCGCCGGCCGCGAGGGTGCGGCGGAGCCGGGTCAGCCGGCCTGGATGCGGCACTCGCACACCTCGGGCGACCACCCGCCGCGCGCCAGGGCCAGGTCGCCGATCGGGTTGACGCCGGGGCCGGCCGCGAGCGCGTGGGCGGCGAGGGCGTGCAGGCACTTGACGCGGGTCGGCATCCCGCCGGCGGAGACGCCGTCGAGCTCGGCGACGACCGCGATGGACTCGCGGTCGGCGAGGTACTGCTCGTGGGCGGCGCGGTACTGCTCGCGCACGTCCTCGTCGGTGGCGAGGAGCTCGTTGTACTCGTTCATGACCTGCGTAGCCTCCAGGTGCGACATGGCGGCCGTCGCGGCGGGGTGGCTGAGGTAGTAGAAGGTCGGGAACGGCGTGCCGTCGTCGAGCCGCGGCGCGGTGGAGACGACGGTCGGGCGGCCGCACACGCAGCGCGCGGCGATCCCGACGACGTTGCGCGCCGGGCGGCCGAGCTGCTCGCTCACCGCGGCGATGTCCGCGTCGGTCACGGGGTCGAACGGGGGTCTGGTCATGTCGTGCCTTGGTTCTGCGATGGTGGTCACTTGCCGGCGGGAGCGCCGGGGGTGGGAGTCGGGGACGGCGCGGGCGTTCCGCCCAGCTGCGCCGGGGTGGCGTCGGTGAGGCCGGCGCCCATGAGCGAGCCGAACAGGGAGTCCACCCAGTCGGTCTTGGTCTTCTGCAGTTTCGAGCTGACCGGCGTCGTGTCGGCCTTCGCCGCGGGGGCGCGGTCGTCGATGACGAGGTAGCTGACCTCGCCCGGCATCACGTAATAGAGCCGGTCGCGCGCCTGGGCGCGGATGTAGCTGGGGTCGTTCCAGCGGGCGCGCTGCTCCTTGAGGGCGTCCACCTGCGCGGAGAGCTCCTGGACCGCCTTCTGCTGGTCGGCGATCTGCTGGCGCTGCGCGAGGAAGGCCTGCAGCGACGGCGCGAGGATGACGACGGCGAGCACGACGGCCCCCATCATGACGAGGGAGAAGGCCGAGAAGTGCAGCCCGCGCAGCCAGCGGCCGGTCCCGGTCGGCTCCTCGAAGGAGGGGGCGACGCGCTGCGTGCGCGGCTTCGGCATGGCCCCTCCTGCGGATCTCGGCGGACGTGGAGGACCGGGCGTCCCCGCTCCCAATCGTAGGCGATCGCTCCTGAGCGGCGGCCGCGCGGGCGGGGTGTCGCGGCGCGCTCAGCCGGCTGTCAGCGTGACGACCAGCCGCACCGCGCCCACGGCGAGGAGCGCCAGCCCGCCGAGCGTGAACACCAGCCCGATCGCGCGGGCGTCCCGCGGCCGGAACGTCTCACGCGCGTCCCGGTCGGCGAACAGCGCAGCCGCCCGCTCCGGCCGGCGCAGCAGGTAGCCGCCGAACACGGCGAACAGCGCCGCCAGCAGCAGAAACGCCCCCAGCGGCACCAGCTCCCCGGAAACCCCCACCCCCACATCCTCCCAGCTACGCCGAAGGGTGAGTAGTCGCGGAAATCCGGGGCGGATAACCGCGACTACTCACCCTTCGGCGGCGGCTCAGGCCTGGAAGCGCGGGAAGGCGGTGCGGCCGGCGTAGACGGCGGCGTCGCCCAGTTCCTCCTCGATGCGGAGCAGCTGGTTGTACTTGGCGACGCGCTCGGAGCGGGCCGGGGCGCCGGTCTTGATCTGGCCCGCGTCGGTGGCGACGGCGAGGTCGGCGATCGTGGTGTCCTCGGTCTCGCCGGAGCGGTGCGAGAGCACGGCGGTCATGCCGCTGCGCTGAGCGAGCGACACCGCGTCGAGCGTCTCGGTGAGGGTGCCGATCTGGTTGACCTTCACCAGGATGCTGTTCGCGGCCTTGGCCTTGATGCCCTGCGCGAGGCGCTTCGGGTTGGTGACGAACAGGTCGTCGCCGACGAGCTGCAGCTTCGAGCCGAGCTCGGCGTTCAGGTGGGCCCAGCCCTCCCAGTCGTCCTCGGCCAGCGGGTCCTCGATCGAGACCAGCGGGTAGTTGGCGGCGAGCTCGGCGTAGTAGGCGCTCATCTCGGCCGCGCTGCGGTCCTGGCCCTCGAAACGGTAGACGCCGTTCTCGAAGAACTCGGTGGAGGCCACGTCGAGGCCGAGCGCGATCTGCGAGCCGACCGTGTAGCCGGCCTTCTCGATCGCCTCCGAGATGAGGTCGAGGGCCGCACGGTTGTGCTCCAGCTCGGGGGCGAAGCCGCCCTCGTCGCCGAGGCCGGTGTTGAGGCCCTTCGACTTCAGCAGCGCCTTGAGCGAGTGGTAGGTCTCCACGCCCCAGCGCAGGCCCTCGGAGAAGGTCTCGGCGCCGATCGGCAGGATCATGAACTCCTGGATGTCGACACCGGTGTCGGCGTGCGCGCCGCCGTTGATGATGTTCATCATCGGGACCGGGAGGACGTGCGCGTTCGGGCCCCCGACGTAGCGGAACAGCGGCAGGTCCGCGGAGTCGGCCGCGGCCTTGGCGACCGCGAGGCTGACGCCAAGGATCGCGTTGGCGCCCAGGCGCTTCTTGTTGTCGGTGCCGTCGAGCTCGATCATGGCCTCGTCGACCAGTCGCTGGTCGCTCGCCTCGAAGCCCTCGATCGCCGGGCCGATCTCGTCGAGGACCGCGTCGACGGCCTTCTCGACGCCCTTGCCCAGGTAGCGGTCCTTGTCGCCGTCGCGAAGCTCGTACGCCTCGAAGGCGCCGGTGGAGGCGCCGGACGGGACGGCGGCACGGCTGACCGTGCCGTCCTCGAGGAGCACCTCGACCTCGACGGTCGGGTTGCCGCGGGAGTCGAGAATCTCGCGAGCGCCTACAGCTTCGATCTGAGCCACAACAGTCTCCTTGGTGGTTTTCGTGGGTGTGCTGTCAGTCTAGTGACGCCGTGTTCACGCCCGGAACGGTGTGGCTCGATGCTTGCGGTGAATGGCGCGACTGCGCGCCGGGCCGCCCGCGGGACACGATGCTCCGGCGTCCCCGTCCGTTCACTTCGCGGTCACCGGACCGCCGTCTCCCGGCCGCCTCCCGGCCGTCCGGCGTCCGTAGCTTCCGAGGCATCATGATACACGCTTCATTTCACACTCGTCATTTGTTCGCCGCCGCCCTGGTCGCCGCCGCCCTCGCCGGCGTCGTCGCGACCACCGGCTGCACCGCCACCGGGACCGCCGACCCCACGCCGGTCGCGCACGTCCAGCCCGCGACCACGCCCCGCCTGGAGGGCGCCGACAACTTCCGCGACGTCGGCGGTCTCGGGGAGGGCTACCGGACGACGGACGGCGGGCACGTCGCGCGCGGCGTCGTCTACCGCTCCAACGCGCTCACGCTGACCGACGCCGATCTCGCCGCGCTCGCGAAGCTCGACGTCACGGACGTCATCGACCTGCGCACGACCCCGGAGATCGAGGCCAAGCCGGACACCGAGATCCCCGGTGCGACCTGGGTGCACGACGACGTCCTCGGCAGCGTCGCCTCGCTGGCGACCCCGACCTTCGAGACCGCCGCCGAGGCCGAGGCCCTGATGGACGGCGCCTACGAGTCGATGGTCACCTCGGCAGACGCGCGGAAGGCGATCGGCGCCGCGCTCACCACCATCGCCGAGGCGAAGGGCGCGGTGATCGTGCACTGCACCGCGGGCAAGGACCGCACCGGCTGGACCAGCGCCCTGCTGCTGCACATCGCCGGGGCGGACCAGCAGACCATCGACCAGAACTACCTGCTGACCAACCAGTACTCGCGCGCGAGCATCTCCGCCGCACTGAAGGGGATGACCGAGACGAGCGGGGAGGCCACTGCCGCCGCGTACGCTCCCCTGCTGGGCGTGCAGCAGTCGTTCCTCGACGCCTCCTACACCGCCGTCGGCGAGCACTACGGCTCGGTCGACGCCTACCTGACGGAGGGTCTCGGGTTGTCGAAGGACACCATCGAGAAGCTCCGGACCAAGCTCACCGCCTGAGGGCCCGGCCGGCGGCTCACGCCAGCGGCTTGAACTCCAGCGCGGCGGCGTCCGCGGTCTCCGGACCGACGAACGCGAACGACCGGTACCCGGCCGCCGCCGCGCGGTCCAGCACGGCCTTGAGGTTCTTGGCGCGCCGGTCGAGGCGCACCCGGCGGCCGGTGGCGATCAGCTCGGACTTGATCGCCATCAGCCGGTCGAGCGGGACGCTCGGATCGTGGACCAGCACCACGGTGTCCGTCGCGGCGTCCTCCGGCACCTCGATCAGGTCGACCACGCGCTCGAAGCCGATCGAGAAGCCGCACGCCGGGACGTCGGTGCCGAGGAAGCGCCCGATCATGCCGTCGTAGCGGCCGCCGCCGCCGACCGAGCTGCCGGAGCCGGGGTGGGCGATCTCGAAGATCGTGCCGGTGTAGTAGCCCATGCCGCGCACCAGCGTGGGGTCGAAGCGCAGCGCCACGCCCTCCGGGAGGGTGTCGAGCGCGTGCGCGAGCGACTCCAGGTCGGCGATGGCGTCGGTGTCCATCCCCTCGGGGAGGATGCCGGAGATCGCCTCCACGGTGAGCTCGACGCCGCCCTCGGCGAGGTGCGGCTCCAGCCCGGCGAGGATGCCGCCGAGCACGGCCGCGGAGTCCGCGCCGCCCTCGCTCAGCTCGGCCACGACACCCTCCGCGCCGATCTTGTCGAGCTTGTCGATCGAGATCAGCACCTGCGGCCAGCGCGACTCCGCGAAGCCGCAGTACTCGAGCAGGCCGTTCAGGATGCGGCGGTCGTTGATCCGGATGGTGCAGCCGGCCAGGCCGAGCGCCTCCAGCGCCGCCGCGGTCGCGGTGATGAGCTCGACCTCCGCCAGCTGGGAGCCTTCGCCGATGATGTCGATGTCGCATTGCACGAACTGGCGGTAGCGGCCCTTCTGCGGACGCTCGGCCCGCCAGACCGGCGCGATCTGGATGCTGCGGAACACCGGAGGCAGCTCGGCGCGGTGCGTCGCGTAGAAGCGGGCCAGCGGGACGGTGAGGTCGAAGCGCAGGCCCAGGTCGCAGAGCGCGAGGGTGTCCCCCGACTCGATCGCGGCACGCAGGTCGTCGCCGCCGAGGCCGCGCTTGAGCACGCTGAAGGCGAGCTTCTCGTTGTCGCCGCCGAGCCCGGAGTGCAGGCGCGCGACGTCCTCGGCGACCGGGGTCTCGATCTCGTCGAAGCCGTGCGCGGCGAAGCTCCGCCGGATCACCCCGAGCGCGTGCTCCCGGCGGGCCTTCTCGGCGGGGAGGAAGTCGCGCATGCCGCGGGGCGGTGTGATCGGGGAAGCCATGCGACGATTCTTCCAGATGGAGGCCCTCCGATGCCGCCCGCCGAAGGAACCGCATCGCTGCCGGAGAGAACACCACTTCAATGCCGCCCGGGGGGATCGCGGACAGGCCCGACCCAGTCGTAGACTGCTGGCGTTGCCACCCTGATGTCGTGCCGACCCCGCGCGATGCGGTGGTGTCCCAGTGAGGACCTGGCATGAGCCGCGACCGTCCGACCACCTCGGCCGCGTTGCCAGACACACGACAACGCGTCCGCCTCGGACCGGGATGAATGCGCCGCCGGTCGGCGCCCGTCAGACCCGATCGGCGGCCAGGGCCCCCGGCGGGCGCGCTGCCGGCCCCGCGCTCCGGCGCGGCGCCGCCTCCCGCAGGAGATTCCGTGCGCCGCGCCGGCCGCCCTCCTTCCGAACACCGTCCGGCAGGAGATCCAGACGCGTCTTCCTTCGGCTCAGAGCGCGTGGTGGCGCCCCAGCGGCACCACGAGCGGGGTCCCCGCGACCGGGTCGGGCGCGATGACGGACTCCACACCGAAGACGTCGCGGACGAGGTCCGCGGTCACGACCTCCGCCGGATCGCCGGCGGCGACGACCGCGCCCGCCCGCATCGCGATCAGGTGGTCGGCGTAGCGCGCGGCCAGGTTGAGGTCGTGCAGGACCATGACCACCGTCGTGCCGCGCGCCGCGTTCAGGTCGAGCAGCACGTCGAGCACGTCGAGCTGGTGGCTGAGGTCGAGGAAGGTCGTCGGCTCGTCCAGGAGCAGAATGCCGGTCTGCTGCGCGAGCGCCATCGCGATCCACACCCGCTGGCGCTGGCCGCCGGAGAGCTCGTCGATCGGGCGGTCGGCCAGCCCGGCGACGCCCGTGGCGGTCATCGCCTCCTCGACCGCCGCGTCGTCCTCGGCCGTCCAGCGCCGGAACCAGCCCTGGTGCGGGTAGCGGCCGCGCGAGACGAGGTCGGCGACGGTGATCCCGTCGGGCGCGGTGGGCGTCTGCGGCAGCAGGCCGAGCCGCGTCGCGACCTCCCTGGTGGGCAGCGACCGGATGTCCGCGCCGTCGAGCAGCACACTCCCGGAGACCGGGGCGAGCAGGCGGGACAGCCCGCGCAGGAGCGTCGACTTGCCGCAGGCGTTGGGTCCGACGATCGCGGTCACGCGGCCGGGCGGGATGTCCAGGTCGAGGCCGTCGACCACGATTCTGCCCTCGTAGGCGAGGGTCAGGTCGCGGGCGGTCAGTGTCTGTTCGGTCATGCGGGTCTGTTCGGTCATGCGGGTCTGTTCGGTCATGCGGGTCTGTTCGGTCATGCGGGTGTCCATCTCTCAGCCTCCCCGGCCGACGCGGTTGGTCCTGGTGAGCTGCCAGAGCAGATAGGGCGCCCCGACGATCCCGGTGACGACGCCGACCGGGAAGACCACGCCGGGGACGGCGAACTGGGCGACGACGTCGGAGAGCACGAGCACGAGCGCGCCGACGAGCGCGGCGGGCACGAGCGCGAGCGTCCCGCGGCCGACGAGGCGGCGGGCGACCGGCGCCGCCAGCAGCGCGACGAACGCGATCGGCCCCGCGACCGAGACAGCGACCGCGGCGAGCGCCACTCCCACGCCCACGCTGAGGATGCGGGTCCGCTCGGGCCGCACGCCGATGCCTGCGGCCACGTCGTCGCCGAGGCCGAGGGCCGCGAGCGGCCGGCCGACCAGCAGCGCGGCCGGCACCAGCACGACAGCGGAGACGGCGAGCACCGCGAGCGAGGTGCCGTCGACGCTGTTGAGGCTGCCGGTGATCCAGACCAGGGCCTGCTGCACGTCGCGCAGGTCGGCCCGGGTGAGCACATAGGAGACGATCCCGGCGCAGATCGCGGCGAAGCCGATCCCGACGAGGACGAACCGGTAGCCGCTCACGCCGTTCCGCCAGGCGAGCAGGTAGATCAGCACCGCCGCCACCAGCGTGCCCACGAGGACGACGCCGGACAGGGCGAGGCCGCCGATCCCGAACCAGACCAGGGCGAGGGCGCCGGTGGCGCTCGCGCTGGTCGTGATGCCGATGATGTCGGGGCTCGCGAGCGGGTTGCGGGCGACCGACTGGAAGAGGGCGCCGGACAGGCCGAGGCACCCGCCGACCAGCACGGCTGCGAGCAGCCGCGGCAGCCGCAGGTCGAGGATGACGAAGGAGGTCAGCCGGTCGGCCCGCCCCACCAGGGCGGCGAGCACGTCCGAGGGGGCGACGCCGGCGTCGCCGAGGGTCAACGAGACGGCAGAGACCAGCGCGACGAGCACGGCGAGCACGAGCGACACCCCGATCGCCCGGGCGTTCCGGCGGCGCCGGTCCAGGGCGACGGTCGACACGGCCCGGGACGCCCCGGCCGCGACGGTCTGCGCGCTCACAGTCCCACCGGCTTCCTGCGCCGCACGAGCGCGATGAACAGCGGCGCCCCGACGAACGCCATGACGATCCCGACCTGCAGCTCCCCCGGCGGCGCGACGACGCGGCCGATCACGTCGCAGGCGATGAGCAGCGCCGGAGCGATCACCGCGGAGAACGCCAGGATGCGGCGGTAATCCGCGCCGACCACCCAGCGGGCGGCGTGCGGCACGACCAGCCCGACGAACGCGATGGGGCCGACGGCGGCGGTCGCCGAGCCGCAGAGCAGCACGACGGCGACGGCGGACAGCGCCCGCGCGAGCCCGACCCGCTGGCCGAGCCCGCGTGCGACGTCGTCGCCCAGGGCGAGGCCGTTGAGCAGCCTCCCGAGCGCCAGGGCGAGGATCGCACCGGCGACGAGCGTGGGAAGCACCTGCCAGAGCACGTCGAAGCCCCGCCCGGCGAGCGAGCCGACCTGCCAGAACCGCATCCGGTCGAGCGAGACCCGGCTGGTCAGCATCACCGCCGTGATGAGCGAGCCGAGCGCGGCGGAGACGGCAGCCCCGGCGAGGGCCAGCTTGACCGGCGTCGCGCCCTCCCGGCCGACCGCCGATACGGCGTAGACCAGGCCGGCGGCGAGCGCGGCGCCCGCGAAGGCGAACCAGACGTAGCCGGACACGGTCGTGACGCCGAGGAACGCGATCGCGACGACGACGGCGAGCGACGCGCCGAAGTTCACCCCGAGGAGGCCGGGATCGGCGAGCGGGTTCCGGGAGAGCCCCTGCATGACCGTGCCGGCCAGCCCCAGCGCCAGCCCCGCCGCGAGGCCGAGCAGGGTGCGCGGGAGGCGGCTGCCGACGACCACCAGGGCGTCCGGGTCGCTCGCCGAGTAGTGCGTCAGCGCGTGCAGGACGTCGGCGGGCGCGATCGTCCGGGCCCCGACCATCAGGCTGAGCACGCACGCCGTCAGGAGGACGACGACCGCGAGCAGGAAGCCCAGGAGCGTGCGCCGGCGCCGCCGGGCGTGCGCGGGGACCTCCCCGGCACGCCCGGCGGGCGCGGTGACGACACCGGTGGGCATCGGAGCGCTACTTGACCTTCTCGGCCGCGGCGGCGAGCTGCGGCACGTAGCGGTCGAGCATCCACGGGATGCTCAGCACGCTGGGAGCGCTGGTCGCGGCGACGAACGACTCGCCGACGATCGGCGCGAACCGGCCCTCCGTGATGGCCGGCATCGCGGCGACCAGCGGGTCGGCCGTGAACGCGTCCACCGAGGACTGCTTGTCGAAGTACATGACCAGCAGGTCGGTGTCGATCTTCGAGAGGTTCTCGTAGCTGAGCTGGTAGAAGAAGCTGCCGTCGCCCTTCGAGGCGTCGAGGGAGGCGATGCTCGGCGAGTTCTTCATCCCCAGGTCGTTCAGGAGCTGCACGCGCGGGTCCTCCGCGCGGTAGACGTTGAGGACGCTGGGCTGGTTGGCGGCGGCGTAGAAGAAGGTCTTGTCCTTCAGGACCGGGTGCTTGTCGGCCAGCGCGGCGACGGAGGACTCGGTCTTCTTCACGAGCGCGTCGGCCTGGGCGGTCATCCCGAGAGCCTTCCCGATGATCGCGGTCTGGTCGCGCCAGCTGGTCGCCCACGGCTTCTCCGGGTACGCCACGACGGGTGCGATCTTGCTGAGGGTGGCGAACTCGGTCTTCGTGAGGCCGGAGTACGGGGCCAGGATGACGTCCGGCTTCGCCTTCACGAACTGCTCGAACGGCACCTCGCCCGAGTCGGCGTCGAGGAGCTGCGGCGTGCTGCCCTTGAGTTCCGTGATCTTCTCGGCGTCCCACGGGAGGACGCCGTGCGCGTCGCCGCCGTAGGTGAACTTCGGCATCGCGACCGGGACGATCCCGAGCGCGAGCGCGATGTCCTGCGCGCCCCAGCCCCAGGTGGCGACGCGCTTCGGCTGGGAGTCGATTCTCGCCTTCCCGAGCGCGCTGTCGATCGTCACCGGGAAGCCGCCGCCCGAGCCCGACGACGGGGTCTCCTCGGCCTGCCCGCTGGCGGAACAGCCGGTGAGGGCGAGGGCGGCCGCCGAAGCGACGGCGGCGAACGACAGGACCAGGCGTGAGCGGGCGGAGCGCGGCCGGCGGGCGCCGGGGCGTGCGGAAACAGGCATGACTCTCCTCGCGAAGGTGCCGAAGGCACGAAGGTGGGAAGCGTGCCGACGTGGCACGTTAGGTAAGCCTAACCTAAACCGACGCTTCCTGCTCGCGGATCTCCCCCTGCAGCTCCCGCAGCGTCGAGCGCAGCGCGCGCTCGGCGTCCAGGCCCTGCGCCTTCGCCGACGCGACGATCGCCAGCAGCAGCGGACCGAGCTCGTCCTCGCTCTCCACCTGCACGCCGCCCGACTCGCTCAGGTCGATCAAGCCGACCTTCTCGGCCCGGCCAAGCAGCTTGTCCGCCAGGGCGAGCGAGGGCATGGCCTGCGGGATGCCGTCCAGCACGCTGGTGCGGCCCGGCTTCTCCGCCTTCTTGAGGTCGTCCCAGAACCCGACGACGTCGTCCGCGGTCTCGGCCGTGCGGTCGCCGCCGAAGACGTGCGGGTGCCGGCCGACCATCTTGCGGGTCATGTGCTCGGCGACGTCCTGGATGTCGAAGTCCTCGCCCGGGGTGTGCGCGGCGATGTCCGCGTGGAACAGCACCTGGTAGAGCACGTCGCCGAGCTCCTCCAGCATCTCGTCGCGGTTGCCCGTCTCGATCGCCTCGATCAGCTCGTAGGTCTCCTCGATGAGGTACTGCACCAGCGACTCGTGCGTCTGGGCGGCGTCCCACGGACAGCCGCCGGGAGCACGGAGCTGCGCCATCACGGCGACGAGCTCGTCGAGTCTGGTGGGCGCCGCGTCGGTCATGGGATGCTCCTCCCGTCAGGGACAGGTTCATCCTCTCACCGCGATCGGTAGACTCGATCCCGGTGTGCCGGGAAGTCTGGTCGGCGAAGTCGTTTCCCGTACCGCGCGTCGGCGCGAGATTGGCCACCGATGAGCATCATCCGCTCCGAGCGCACCGCCGCCGGGCTCCTCCTGGGCGCCGCGGCGCTCGGCCTCCTGCTCGCCAACACGGCGGTCGGGCCCGCCCTGCTCGACCTCCAGCACGCCCACTTCGGCGGCGAGCTCGTGGACCTGAGCGTCGGGCACTGGATCAGCGACGGGCTCCTCGCGATCTTCTTCTTCATCGTGGCCGTCGAGCTCAAGCACGAGCTCGTCGCCGGGGAGCTGAACTCGTTCGCCAAGGCCATCCACCCGGCGATCGCGGCGGCGTGCGGGGTGGCGGTGCCCGCGCTGATCTACCTCGCGATCACCGCGGGTTCCGGCCTGGCCGACGGCTGGCCGATTCCGACCGCGACCGACATCGCCTTCGCGCTCGGCGTCCTCGCCGTGTTCGGGCGCGGGCTGCCGAACCGGCTGCGGGTGTTCCTGCTGGCGCTCGCCGTGCTGGACGACCTGGTCGCGATCCTCATCATCGCGATCTTCTTCACCACGAACCCGAACCTGCTCGAGCTGGGCGCCGCCGCGGTGGTGGTCGTGGCGTTCGGCCTGCTCAGCCGCCTGCTGCACGGGAGGCTGCGCTGGCCCATCGGGGTGCTCATGGCGCTGCTCGCCGTGCTGACCTGGTGGCTCGTCTACGACTCCGGCGTGCACGCGACGATCGCGGGAGTCGCGCTCGGGCTGGTGATGTCACGTGCGCCGGGCCGCCGCACCGCGCACGCCTTGGAGCCGTGGTCGAACGGGCTGATTCTGCCGCTGTTCGCGTTCTCGGCCGCGCTGGTGGTCATCCCGTCGGTCTCCCCCGCCGAGCTGTCGCCGGCGTTCTGGGGCATCCTCGTCGCGCTGCCGGTCGGCAAGGTCGTCGGGATCGGGTTGGGCGGCTGGCTGGGTTCGTTCACCCGGCCGAAGCCTGAGCGCTCGCGCATCTCCCTGCTCAGTCTCCTGACGATCGGGGCGCTCGGCGGCATCGGCTTCACCGTGTCGCTGCTGATGAACGAGCTGGCCTTCGCCGGCTCGGCGACCGTGCGGGCGGAGGGCACCCTGGCGGTGCTGCTCGGCTCGGCGGTGTCCATCGTGGTCGCGGGCGCGCTGGTGACGACGCTCGCGCGCCGCAACCGCCGGCAGCACCCGCACCCGACTCGCGCCGAATCGCGCGAAAGCGCGCCCGAAGCGCGCGATTCGTGACGAATCGCCGCGGCGCCGCACCGCGGCGCCCCCAGCGACATTCGTGACGAACGTCGCGATAACGCGCGCCATTCGTGCGATTCGGCACGAATCGCGATGGACACAGTCAGCGACATTCGTGACGAATCGCGAGAATACGGGCGCGAATCGCGACATTCGGAACGAATGTGCGGCGCGGTGTCAGCGCAGCAGCGCCGGGAGCGCGATCGCGGCCACCAGGAGCAGGAGCGTGCCGATCCCGATGGCCATGCCTCCGGGGTGGCCGAGGTTGATCGTCAGCCCCACCCCGAACCGCTTCGGGACGAACAGGGCCGGGTCGGCGGGGTTGACGTAGATCAGGCCGCCCTTCCAGTGCCGGTCGTCGTCGCGCGGGTCGACGGCGTCGCGGCCCGCGCCAGGTGCGGTCGCCGCACCTCCCCCGACCGGCACGGCCGCCCGGGCGGCGCGGGTCCCGCTGACCAGGCGCACCGCGTAGACGCCGATCACCACGAAGATCACCACGAGCAGAGCCACCGTCACGATGCCGATCCCCGCGCTCGCGCTGCTGGAACCGTCGTGCAGCCAGCCGATCACGGACAGCACGGCGAACGCGGCCGACACGACCAGCGCCATCCAGCCGAGCAGCGACTGGGTCAGCTCGGCCTGCAGCGCGGCGATCCGCTCGGCGACCTCCGGCGCGTCTGCCCCGCCGCGCCGCCACGGGACGGAGCGGACCACGAACGCGATGCCCACCATCAGCGCGAGCACCCCGAACGCGATCAGGAGCGGGCCGAACACCGAGAGCACCGTCTTCTCGGCGAAGCGGTTCGGCTGGCCGCTCGCGTCCCAGTGCACCGCGATGGAGGCCGGGAGCCGGTCGTACAGCGCGATTCCGACCGCCGCGGCCGCCAGCAGCAGCACGAGGGCGGCCGCGTACCAGCCGTACGCGGGCCGCGGGCGGGCGCCGGAGTCCGGCGTGACGCTGCCCGAGATCCGCACCGGCACGTCGTCCAGCCAGCCGCCTGCCCTCTTGGCCGCCTGGATGCTGCGGCGCGTCAGCACGTAGCCGGCGATGGAGCCGGCCAGGAGGACCAGCGTCGCGACCAGCGCTGGCGCGGCGGGACCGACCGGGATGACGAGGACCGCGGCGACCAGGGCCACGACGTAGCAGGCCACGACGACGACGCGGAAGCGCCGGACCGCGGCGACCACGACCGGGTCGGCCGCGCGGCTGCGCGGCACCAGGACGCCGAGCGGCAGGGTGGTGCGGCTCATCGCCGGCAGCATCAGGAGGATCGCGGCGATCAGCGTCGTCACCGCGAAGGTGCTCACCAGGACGGCGGTCATGGGGTGTTTCCTTTCGGGTCGCCGGCGAGAGGCCGGCCCTCTGCACGGTTCTGCTCGCGGACGCGGGCGAACGAGGACGCGATGGCGGCTGTCCGGGCCTCCAGCTCGGCGGGCGGGACGCCGTGCGCGATGCCCTCGGCGACCAGCGCGCTCAGCCGCTCGGACCAGTCGGCGAGGAAGCGCTCCTCCGGCGGTCCGCTCTCGGGATCGCGCGCGACCACGGAGCCGGAGCGGCGGCTGGTCCGCACGATGCCCTCCTGGCGGAGCGCGTCGTACGCCTTGACCACGGTGGCGGCGTTGATCCCGAACCGCACGGCGAGCTGCCGCACCGACACGAGCGCGTCGCCCTCCCGCAGCTCGCCGCGGGCGATCGCGTCGATCACCCGATCGTGCAGCTGCTGGTAGAGCGGCGTCTCCGCCGTCGGGTCGAGTTCGATGCGCACCGCGCGGCCTCCCATCTGTATCGGTACTTATAGTACAACCGATACAGCCGCCGCGCGCCCGCGGGATCCGCAATTCCGGAGATTCGACCCGCCCGCGCCGTGGACTCCGTAGGAACGGACATCCGTGCGGCGTGTCAGGAGGAGGCTCCGGAATTGTCGGCAACTCCGGAATCCCGCCCCGAAAGGGGCCGGAAACGACCGTAACTCCGGAGATCGCGGCCCGGAGGGGCTCGATCTCCGGAGTTACGGGAGCGGTGGAGCGACGTGCGAGATCAGGCCGCGGGCTCGGAGGCCGGCTCCGGCGTCGGGAACAGGGCCCCGAGCAGGGTCGCCACCCAGTCGATCAGGTCCGCGTCGTCGAGCGCCTCGCCGTTCACCCGCGGCAGCGGCACCGTAGCGACCTTGGGCGCGGCGTGGTACTTCGACCCCGGGTACATGCGCTGCAGGCGCACCTGCAGGGAGTCCGGGAGCTGCGCGGGCGCCAGCCGGAGGTTCGAGCCCATCGCCACGACCTCCCCCAGCCCGGCCTTCTGGGCCGCACGGCGCAGCCGCGACACCGCGATCAGGTTCACCACCGGCTGCGGCGGCTCGCCGTACCGGTCGGTCAGCTCCTCCAGCACCAGGTCGATCTGGCCGTCCTTCGCGGCGGGCGCGCTCGCGGTGGAGAGCTTCTGGTAGGCCTCCAGCCGCAGCCGCTCGCTGTCGACGTACTCCTCGGGGATGTGCGCGTCGACCGGCAGCTCCAGGCGCAGCTCGGTCTGGCCCTCGGCCACCTCCCCGCGGAAGGTCGACACCGCCTCGCCGATCATCCGCAGGTAGAGGTCGAAGCCGACGCCGGCGATGTGGCCGGACTGCTCGCCGCCGAGGAGGTTGCCCGCGCCGCGGATCTCCAGGTCCTTGAGTGCGACCTGCATGCCGCTGCCGAGGTCGTTGTTCGCCGCGATCGTGGAGAGCCGGTCGTGCGCCGTCTCGCTGAGCGGCTTGTCCTCGTCCCAGAGGAAGTACGCGTACGCGCGCTCGCGGCCACGGCCGACCCGCCCGCGGAGCTGGTGGAGCTGGCTGAGCCCGTACTTGTCCGCGCGATCGATGATGATCGTGTTGGCGTTGGAGATGTCCAGGCCGGTCTCGATGATCGTCGTGGACACCAGCACGTCGAACTTCCGCTCCCAGAAGTCGACCACGACCTGCTCCAGGGCGTGCTCGTTCATCCGGCCGTGGGCGACGGCGATGCGGGCCTCCGGCACCAGCTCCGCCAGCTTGGCCGCGGTCGCCGAGATGGAGCCGACCCGGTTGTGGACGAAGAACACCTGGCCCTCGCGCAGCAGCTCGCGCCGGATCGCCGCGGCGACCTGCCGCTCCGAGTACGGCCCGACGAAGGTGAGGATCGGGTGCCGGTCCTCCGGCGGCGTGGCGAGGGTCGACATCTCGCGGATGCCGGTGACCGCCATCTCCAGCGTGCGCGGGATCGGCGTGGCGCTCATCGCCAGGATGTCGACGTTGGTCTTGAGCTTCTTCAGCTGGTCCTTGTGCTCGACGCCGAAGCGCTGCTCCTCGTCGATGATCACCAGGCCCAGATCCTTGAAGGTGACGCCGTCGGCGAGGATGCGGTGCGTGCCGATCACGACGTCCACGGTGCCGTCGGCGAGGCCGCGCAACGTCTCGCGGGCCTCCTTGTCGGTCTGGAACCGGCTGAGCTGGCGCAGGTGGATCGGGAACCCGGCGAACCGTTCCTGGAACGTCTCGGCGTGCTGCTTGACCAGCAGGGTCGTCGGCACGAGCATGGCGACCTGCTTGCCGTCCTGGATCGCCTTGAACGCGGCACGGACCGCGATCTCGGTCTTGCCGAAGCCGACGTCGCCCGAGATGAGCCGGTCCATCGGGATGGGCCGCTCCATGTCGGCCTTCACCTCGTCGATGGTCTGCAGCTGGTCGTGCGTCTCCGCGAACGGGAACGCCTCCTCCAGTTCGCGCTGCCAGGGGGTGTCCGGCCCGAAGGCGTGGCCCTTGCTCGCCATCCGCGCCGAGTAGAGCTTGACCAGCTCGACCGCGATGTCGCGCACCGCCCGGCGCGCCCGGCCCTTGGCGGCCGACCAGTCGCTGCCGCCCATCTTGGACAGCTGCGGCGCCTCGCCGCCGACGTAGCGGGTGAGCAGGTCGAGCTGGTCGGTCGGGACGAACAGCTTGTCGCCGGGGTAGCCGCGCTTGGAGGGCGCGTACTCCAGCACCAGGTACTCGCGCTTGGACTTCACCGCGTTGCGGCCTCCGCTGGAGACCTCGCGCTGGGTCAGCTCCACGAACTTGCCGATGCCGTGCGTCTCGTGCACGACGTAGTCGCCGGGCTTGAGCGCCAGCGGGTCGACGACGTTCTTGCGCCGGGTGGCGAGCTTCTTGACCTGCCGCGACTCGTAGCCGACCGAGCGGCCGTAGAACTCGCTCTCGCCGATCAGCGCGAGCTTCTCCTCGGGGAACTCGAAGCCGTGCTCGACGTTCGCCCGCAGCAGGTAGGCGACGCCGGGCTCGGGGTCCTCCGGGAAGGAGTCCACTGGCCGCGCGGGCAGCTCGGCCTCGGAGAGCACCTGTGCGGCGCGCTCGACCAGGCCGACGCCCTCGGCGACGATGGCGACCCGCCAGCCCTCGCGGAGCCGCTGGGCCACGTGCTCGACGGCGCCGGTGACGTTGCCCGCGAAGCTGGGCACGGCCTCCGCGTTGACGCGCACCTGGAGGTACTCCTCGACCTCGCGCTCCAGCACCGGTTCGTCTGCGGGGTCGGACTGGAAGCCGGAGAACGTCCACCACGGATGCTCGGGGGCGGACTGCCCCGGCCGGCTGAACTTCACCGAGTCCTTGAGCTTCTGGAGGGTGAGGAAGTCGCCGGCCGCGAGGTCGATCGGGGCCGCGGCTCCGACGGTCGCGGCGCTCCACGCCGCAGAGAGGAACTCGCGGTTCGTCTCGGCGAGGCTCACCGCGCGGGAGGCGACGCGCTCCGGCGAGAGCACGGCGACGGCGGCGCCGTCCGGGAGATAGTGCGTGAGGGGAACCAGCCGGTCCACGAGCGCGGGCGCCAGCGACTCCATGCCCTCCACCGGGATGCCCTCGCCGATCTTGGCGAGCATCGCGGACAGGCTCGGGAACTCGTGCTCCATCTCGCGGGCGCGCTGCCGCACCGGCTCGCTGAGCAGCAGCTCGCGGCTCGGCGGGAGGATCACGGCGGGGATCGGCTCGGGCAGGGAACGCTGGTCGGCGACCGAGAACGCGCGGATCTGCTCGACCTCGTCGCCGAAGAAGTCGACGCGGTACGGGTGCTCCGCGGTCGGCGGGAACACGTCGAGGATGCCGCCGCGCACCGCGAACTCGCCGCGCCGGGTGACCATGTCGACCCGCGCATAGGCGAGGTCGACCAGCTGGAGCGCGAGTCCGCCGAGGTCGAAGCCGCGGCCTCCGGCGGTCAGCTCGATCGTGGCGTAGTCGGTCAGGTTGTCGGCCAGCGGCTGCAGCGCCGCGCGCACCGAGGCGACGAGTACGAACGGGTGCGAGGCCTCCCCGGCCTCCCGCGCGGCCGCCCAGTCGGCGAGCCGGCGCAGGGCGAGGAGCCGCTTGCCGACGATCTCGGGGCTCGGGCTCAGGCGCTCGTGCGGCAGCGTCTCCCACGCCGGGAACTCGACGATCTCGGCGTCGGGGAGCACGCACGGGAGCGCGGCGCGCACCGACTCGGACTCGCGGCCGGTCGCCGTGATGACGAGCACCGCCTCGGAGGAGCCGGCCGCGGCGCGCTTGCCGACGAGGCCGGCCAGGAGCGGCACCCGGAGGCCGTCGGTGAGCGAGAAATCGGCGTCACGACCCGCATAGGCCAGAGCGTCGGCGAACGTGGAGGCGCGCTGAAGCGCCGCGATCAAGCCCTGCAGTATCACTCGCCAAAGTCTACGCGGGGGTTCCGACAACCCGGTCGGGCGCCGGGACGAGCTCTCCGCCGTCGCCGAGGGTCGCCCAGCGCGCGGGCTCGGCGGTCGCGGCGGACGCGACGGCGCCGGACAGGAGCCGGCGACTCAGCAGGAGGTCGCCGTGCGACGGACGCAGCGCGTCGGGAGCCGCGAGCACGTCCAGCCCGGCGAAGCCGTCCAGCCGGGCGACGCCCGCCTTCACACACGCCTCCTTCGCGGTCCACGCCAGCCGGAAGGCTCGCGCGGAGTCCGAAGCGGCGCCCACGAGCGTCCGTTCCGTGGGCGTCAGCGCGTCGGCGAGATTCACCTCGCCGTCCGCCTCGACGTCGACGCCGAGCCGGGAGCCGGACGCTCCGGCGGCCACCCAGCCGTGGGCGTGCGACCAGCTCACCTGGAGCCCCGCCACCGGCAGCGGGAGGCCGTGCTCGCCGCCGCAGACCTCGCACCGTTGCCGCAGTTCCGCCGGGGCGACCTCCCCGCCCGTCACCGCGCTCAGTACGTGCGCGGCGAGCAGGCGCGCGGCCGTGACGTCGTCGCGGTCCGCCGCCGACCGCAGCCTTCGCAGGCGCGTCTCCGCAGCGGCGCCGAGCGGCGCGCGCGGCAGGACGGCGAGGACGCGCCGCGTCGGCGCGACGACGACCGTGCTCAGCTCCATCCGCTCAGGCTAGCCGCGTCAGGCCGACGCGTCAGATCCAGCCCTCGAGGGCATCCATGAAGCCGTCGTGGTCGTCGCGGTTGATGACGTGACCGCTGCCCTTGACCACGCGCACGTCGAAGCCCGTCTCCCGGAGCCGTTCCGCGATGTGCGGTTTCACCAGGTACGAGTTGTCGGCCAGCATCACCATCGACGGCACTGCCATGTGCTCCGGAGCGCGCATGACGCTCGGCGCGAGCACGGCGGGGATCGCCGCGCGGTCGAACGACTTGAACGTCTCGACCTCGATGGCGACGTCGGCGGGGTCCCAGCGCGGGTTCCGCTTGGCGATGCGGGCGGCGGACTGGCGCGCCAGCGTCTTGAGGAAGGCCGGCGCGAGCATGAGCTGGAACCAGTTGGCGGCCGGGCAGGAGAAGGCGGGGTCGACGTAGACGGCGCGCTCGGGGTGCAGCCGGTCGACCGCCAGGCTGACCGTGAGGCCGCCCAGCGAGTGGCCCATCACGAGCTCGGGCGCGTACGGCACGGTGTCCACGATGTCCTCGGCCATCAGCTCCGCGGTGTACTCGGAGGTGCGCGGGCTGTGACCGTGCCCGCGGAGATCGACGGCGACGACGTGGTAGCCGCGGTCCGCGAGGACCGGTCCGACGCGCCGCCAGTTGCGCGAATCCGACATGACGCCGTGGACGAGGACCGCGTAGCGGTCTCCTGCGCCCCACTCGCGCGTGTACAACTTCATGATAAGGACGGTACGGTGTCGGCCTGGGGCGACGCCCCACACCAGCTACACTCTGGCTGAGCGTCCGGCGTGAGTCGCCGGGGAGGAGCCAGCAGAATGAGCACGATCCCGCCCGTCGGACCCGAGTCCACGCCGGTCTTCCCGGCCCAGCAGCCCGTCGCGCAGCCGCCGCAGCAGCCCGTCGCGCAGCCGCTACAGCCGCAGCCGCCCTACGCCGCACAGCCGTCCTATGCTCCGCAGCCGTCGTACGCCCCGCCGGCGTACTACGCCGCGCCGCCGGCGCCGCCCCGCCCGCGCACCCTCGGCGCCGTCTCGATGGCGATCGCCCTGGCGGTGTTCGTGCTGTCGCTGGTCGCGTCGGCCTACATCGGCGCGAGCTCCGGCCCCTACTCGGAGCGGACGGCGACCTCGTTCACCTTCAACTCGGCGAACCTCACCCCGGCGCAGGCCGCGGCGTTCGCGCCGATCGGAATCCTGCTCGTCGTCCAGGTGCTGCTGGGCACGGTGCTCGGCATCCTCGCCCTGGTGCTCGGGATCGTCGCCGTCGCGA
Organism: Leifsonia shinshuensis; assembly: GCF_013410375.1. Lineage (NCBI taxonomy): Bacteria > Bacillati > Actinomycetota > Actinomycetes > Micrococcales > Microbacteriaceae > Leifsonia > Leifsonia shinshuensis. Next base: position 1,769,066 of record NZ_JACCFL010000001.1, on the reverse strand, counting down.
CCAAGCGCGGCCGCCCGTTCGGCATCGTCGGGATCATCGCCGCAGCGGCGGCGCCGATCCTGTCGTTCGCGCTCTACACCGGGATGATCATCGCGACCCTCCCGCCCGCCTGATCGGCGCGGGGTGCCGCGCGGCGGCTCAGCGCTCGGTGTGGAAGCGGTTCTGCGCGGCGGTCAGGCCGTCCGACGCGATCTGCTCCACGGCGTCGGCGGCGTCGGAGACCAGGATCGGGAGGTTCTTGCGCTCCTCGGCGCTGAACCCGGCGAGCACGTGGTCCGCCGCGGCGCGGGAGCCGGGCGGCCGGCCGACGCCGACGCGCACCCGGGTGAAGTCGCCGGTACCGGTGGCGGCGATGACGTCGCGGACGCCGTTGTGGCCGCCGTGGCCGCCGCCGAACTTGAGCTTGAGGGTGTCGAACGGGATGTCCAGCTCGTCCTGCACCACGATCAGGTGCGACGGGTCGAGCGAGTAGAACCGGAGCAGCTGCGACACCGGGCCGCCGGACACGTTCATGAACGTGTTCGGCTTGGCCAGGATGAACCGCGGCCCGCCGGGGGCGAGACGCCCCTCGGCGACCGTGGCGTTCGTCTTGTGGGTCTTGAAGGTGAGCCGGCCGCGCGAGGCGAGCTCGTCGAGCACCATCTGACCCACGTTGTGACGCGTGGCCGCGTAGCCGGGCCCGGGGTTGCCGAGCCCGACCACGAGCCAGGGGCCCTCTGAAGAGAGAGGACTGGCCATCGGAGGGTGTTACTCCGCGGACTCTTCGGCGGCAGCCGTCTCGGCGGCCTCCTCGGCGGCGGCGGCCTCGGCCTCTTCCTCCTCCTCGGCGCGCGCGGCGGCGGGGACGACGACGTTGAGGATCAGCAGGTCCTCGTCCTCGGCGAGCACGGCGCCCGTCGGGAGGGCGAAGTCCTTGGCGTGGTACTGGGTGCCCTCCTCGGCGTCGGTCACGTCGATGACGATGCGCTCCGGGATGTGGGTGGCCTCGACCTCGAGCTTGATGGTCGGGATGTCCAGCACCGCGATGGTGCCGGAGAACGGCTCGCCCTCGACGTGCACGGGGACCTCGACGGTGACCTTCTCGCCACGGCGGACGATGAGAAGGTCGAGGTGCTCGATGATCTGCAGCACCGGGTCCTTCTGGACGTCCTTCACCAGGGTGAGCTGGCTCTTCCCGTCGATGTCGAGGTCGAGCACCGCGTTGGCCTTGCGGAGCAGGAGGCCGACCTGGTGGGCCGGGACGGTGATGTGCACGGGCTCGGTGCCGTGGCCGTAGATGACGGCGGGGATCTTGCCCGCGGCGCGGATCTTGCGGGCGGCGCCCTTGCCGAAGCTGTCGCGGACCTCCGCGACGACCTTGTTGGACTCGTCAGCCATGATGTCTCCTTGCCGGCGGTGCCGGCTGTCAGGCGAGCCGGAGGGCTCGCAGTATGGGGGGTGTCGACTCGAGCGCATCGAGGTGCGCGAGGAAAGACTGCGTAGCCTGCTCCACCGCGTCGATAACGGATGCCTGACGCATCCCTCGCCGAAGTTCAGTGACCCATACTACCGGACGGCGGAGCGCACGTCCGCCACGATCGCCGTCACGAGGTCGGCGGGCGGCTCCGCGACGTCGAGCCGGACGCCCTCCTCGTCCGGCTGCAGGGGCTCCAGCGTCGCCAGCTGCGAGTCCAGCAGGGACGCGGGCATGAAGTGGCCGGGGCGGATCATCCGCTGGGCGAGGAGGTCGCGGCCGCCGTCGAGCTCGGCGAAGAACGTGCCGGGGGCCTCCGACCGGATCAGGTCGCGGTACGCGCGCTTGAGCGCCGAGCAGGCGACCACCATCCCGGCGGGGCCGGCGTCCGCGAGCGTGCGTCCGACGGCGCGGAGCCAGGGCTCGCGGTCCTCGTCGGTGAGCGGGATGCCCTGTCTCATCTTCTCGACGTTCGCGGCCGGATGGAGGTCGTCGCCGTCCACGAACCCCGCCCCGAGCGCCTCGGCGACGAGCTGTCCCACCGTCGACTTCCCCGACCCGGACACGCCCATCACCACGACCCTGACACCACTCACGCGCGCTTCTCCCGTCCCGTCCTCCCATTGTCCCGCAGCCATCCGTTCCTCACTTTCTCCCGCAACACGCCGTGCGGAGGCGGGAGAAAGTGTGGAAGCGATGGCGTGGGGCGTCACCAGTCGTGCATGGAGCCGTCGAGGAGGCGGTTCACGGGGAGGTAGGCGGCCTCGTAGGGGAAGGACTGCGCGACGAGGTCGTCGTAGTCGACGCCGAGGCCGGGCTGCTCGCCGGGCTTCAGCATGCCCTGCTCGAACGTGTACGTCGTCCGGAACACCTCGTGGGTCGCCGGGCTGTGCTTCATGTACTCCTGGATGCCGAAGTTCGGGATCGCGATGCCGAGGTGGATGGCCGCGGCGAGTCCGACCGGCGACACGTCCGTGGGGCCGTGCACGCCGGACTTGATCTGGTACACGGCGGCGTAGTCGAAGATCCGTCGCAGGCCTGTGATGCCGCCGGCATGGGTGACTGGGCTGCGGACGTAGTCGATCAGCTGCTCCTCGAACAGCTCCCGGTAGTCCCAGATCGTGTTGAACACCTCGCCGATCGCCAGCGGGGTCGTCGTGTGCTCCCGAACCCGCCGCAGCACCGCCTGGTTCTCGGCCGGCGTGACGTCCTCCAGCCAGAACAGGTCGTACGGCTCCAGCGACTTGCCGAGCTTCGCCGCCTGGATGGGCGTGAGCCGGTGGTGCGCGTCGTGCAGCAGCGGCAGCTCGGGGCCGAACTCGTTGCGGACCGCCTCGAACACCGTCGGCGCGTGCCGGAGGTAGGCGCGGGTGTCCCAGCTCTCCTCCACCGGGACCGCGCTGCGGCGGGCGGGCTCGTAGTCGTAGCGGGCGTCCGAGCCGGAGCCGGCCCCCGCGGCGGCGTTCTTGCTGGAGGCGACGCCGTAGACCGACGGCAGGCCGGGGATGCCGGTCTGCACGCGGACGGCGCGGTAGCCCTCCTCCAGATGCTCGTTGATCGAATCGAACAGCTCCGGCAGCTCGGCGCCGGACGCGTGGCCGTAGACCAGAAGGCCGTCGCGGCTGCGGCCGCCGAGCAGCTGGTACAGCGGGAGGCCGGCGACCTTCGCCTTGATGTCCCACAGCGCGGTGTCGACCGCGGCGATGGAGGCCATCGTCACCGGGCCGCGCCGCCAGTAGGCGCCGCGGTACAGGTACTGCCAGGTGTCCTCGATCCGGTGGGCGTCCCGGCCGATCAGCAGCGGCACCACGTGCTCGCTCAGGTAGGCGGCGACCGCGAGCTCGCGCCCGTTCAGCGTCGCGTCGCCGAGGCCGGTGACGCCGTCCTCCGTCGTGATCCGCAACGTCACGAAGTTGCGGCCGGGGCTCGCGACCAGGACGTCGGCTGCGGTGATTCTCATGCGTGTGCTCCTTGAGGGGTGGCCGGCTCGCTCGCGGCGATGCGCTCGGCGAGCGGTTCGATCAGGTCGGTGAGGTCGGGGGCGAGCGCGGCCAGGACGGCGGCGGCGCGGTCGCGAGGGGTGCGGGCGTCGCGCAGGGCGGCGACGAGGGCGTCCGCGCCGGCGTCACGGACGTCGGGTCCGGCGAGGTGCCGGCTCCAGGCGGCGAGGACGCCGAGCTGCGCGGCGCCGGGCTCGCGTCCGGAGGCCAGCCGGGCGCGCAGCGGGTCCACGATGCGCGGGCCGAGCTTCTGCGAGCCGTCCGACGCGATCTGCGCGAGGCGGTGCTCGATGCGCGCGTTGCCGAAGCGGGAGCGAAGCGCGGCAAGCGCGTCGTCCACCGTCGCGTCGTCGAACGGCAGCTCGGTGCGCTGCTCGTCCCAGAGGCGCTCCAGCTCGGCCGCCAGCGCGGGGTCGGCGACGGCCTCCGCAACCGTCCGGAGGCCCGCGGCGAGGCCGTGGTAGGCGAGCAGGGAGTGCCCGGCGTTGAGGAGCCAGAGCTTGCGACGCTCGTAGGGGGCGATGTCGTCCACGAACCGCGCGCCGCCGGCCTCCCAGGCCGGGCGGCCCGCCGGGAAATCCCCGGACAGCACCCACTCGGCGAACGGCTCGGTGACGACCGGGGCGGCGTCCTCCTGTCCGGTGAGGCGGAGGGCGGCCTCCCGGTCGGCGTCGGTGGTCGCCGGGGTGATGCGGTCGACCATCGAGGAGACGAAGGAGACCTCGGCGCGGATCCAGGCGTCCAGCTCCGAGCCGGGTTCGACCAGGGCGAGCACGGCGTCGCGGATCACGGCGCCGTTGTCCGGCAGGTTGTCGCAGCTGACGACGGCGATGCCGCCCGCGCCGGCCTCGAAGCGGGCACGCAGGCCGTCGAGCACGCGCGCCGGCGCCGTCGAGCCCGGTCGGTAGCCGGCCTCGGTGACGGTGAGGGTCAGCACGCCGACTCGGGGGTCGGCGAGGACGCGCCGCCAGGCGTCCGCGTCGCCGCCGTCGTGGACGCTGCTGAGGGCCTCCACGACCGACGCGCTGTCGCCGTCGGGGCCGCGCTCGATGAGGGTGTAGACGGCGTCCTGCGCGGCCAGCACGCGCGCGGCGTCGGGGCTGCGGCCGGTGAAGGCCGCGATCCCCCAGCCGTCGCCGTCGGAAGCCTCGTTCGCGCGCTGCGTGTACCAGGCCTGGTGCGCGCGATGGAACGCCCCCAGCCCCAGGTGCGCCACCCGCACGGGGTGGCGCACCTGACGGGCCGAGGCGATGGAGGGCTGGGTCATGCGGGCACCGCGGCGCGGGTGCGCGCCTCCACCTCGCGGAGGTAGGCCAGGTTCTCGCGGGTGCGCTGCTCGAGCGGAACCGCGGTGGAGAAGTCCTCGCAGGTCACCCACCCGTCATAGCCGAACTCGTGCAGTGCGCGGAAGTAGGCGTCCACGTCACCCGCGCCGGAGCGCAGCGGCGCCCAGTCGTGCCGCCAGCGGACCGTGCCGTCGGCCTCCGGCTCGCCCGGCAGCCAGGCGACGTTCTTGACGTGCACGTGCGCGAGGTACGGGCCGAGCAGCTGGAGGGCGGAGAGCGTGCGCTCCTGGCCCTCGATCAGCAGGTTGCCGAGGTCGTGGATGACGCCGACCGCCTCCGGGTCGAGCCCGTCGAGCAGCCGGAGCGCCGCTGAGGCGGAGGGCGTGATCGTCTCGTGGTGCAGCTCGACCAGCGCCTTGACGCCGAGGGACGCCGCGACCGCGGCCGCCCGCTCCATGTCGGCGCGCGCGCCCGCGAACAGCTCGCGGTAGTCGCCGAGGTCGGAGCGCGGCATGGTGACGCGCACCTGGCGGGCGCCGAGCTCGGCGGTCGCGGCGAGCATCCGGTCGACGTTCGCGTGGTCGCCGCAGCCGGCGTAGCCGCCGATCCCGGAGAACTCCAGCCCGGCCTCCCGGGTCAGCCGGGCGATCTCGGGCAGCGACTCCTCCAGCCCGGTCAGCGGCCAGGTCGCGCGGTTGCCGGCCCAGAAGCCCGGCTCGGCGGCCGGCTGCTGGTCGACGACGCGCCACTCGATGCCGTCCCAGCCCTGGGCCGCGATGGTGCGGGCGGCCTCCGCTGGCGTCCAGTCCGGCGTGGAGGCGGTGAACACGGAGAACTTCATGCGCGCACCCCCGTCGTGACCTCGACGTCGTCGAGCGAGCCGTCGAGCACGTCGTCCAGCAGCACCGGCCGGCCGAGCGTGGCCGACAGGTAGACGGCGCGCACGACCGCGAGCGACAGGAAGGCGTCCGCGACCGTCACGCCGGGGGCGCGGTGCTCGCGGATGGCGTCGACGATGTCCTCGTACTGGCGGAAGTGACCGACCACGAACTGGTCGGGTCCGCGGTCGCCGCCGCGCAGCTCGCTCGCCGGCACCAGGTCGGCGGCGCGGTTGCCGTCGGAGTCGACGGTGCCGAAGTACTCGAGCTGGTCGTCGTCGATGATCGCGGAGCCGCGGTCGCCGTGGACCTGCAGTCGGACCGACAGTCCGGGGTAGGCGGCGGTCGTCGCGTGGAGCACAGCGAGGGCGCCCGACTCGAAGCGGATCGTCGCGACCGCGATGTCCTCGACCTCCACGCGCTCGTGCGCGAGGAGGGCGGTGCGGGCGTCGATCTCGACGGGACGGCCGAGGAACCAGACCAGCAGGTCGACGGTGTGGACGCCCTGGTTCATCACCGCTCCCCCGCCGTCGAGCTCCCAGGTGCCGCGCCACTGTCCGGAGTCGTAGTACTCCTGGCTGCGCCACCAGGCGACCGAGGCGAGTCCGCTGGTCAGGCGGCCGAAGGCGCCGGAGTGCGCGGCGTCGGCGACGACCACGGAGGCAGGGTCGAAGCGGTGCTGGCTGATCACCGAGACAACGAGCCCGTTCTGCTCCGCGCGGCGGGACAGCTCCAGGATCTCCCTGGCGCGCGGCAGCGACACGTCGAGCGGCTTCTCGATCACGACGTGCGTGCCCGCGGCGAGCGCCTCCTCGGCCAGCACGACGTGCAGGCCGCTCGGCGTGCAGATGACGACGACGTCCAGGTCGGTCCCGGCGAGCGCCGCGGTCAGCGACGCGAACTCCGGGAGGCGGTCGGCCCCGTACTCGGAGACCAGCTGGTCGGCGAGCGCCGTCGCGGCGGCCGGAACCGCGTCGACCAGTGCCGCGAGGCGGAGGCCGGGGTGGCGCAGGATGGCGCGGGCGTGGTTGAGGCCGATGATGCCGCAGCCGACGATGGCCACATTCAAGGGGGCCACGTTCAGGGGTGTTTCTGTGCTCATGCGAGGGTGACTCCGATCTGGTCGGTGAGGCGGCGGAGGGCGCGGCCGGCGACGCCGAAGGCCGCGGGTCCCGAGAAGCCGCCGAGGGCGTTGACGTCGGTGAGGTGGGGTTCGAGGGAGGCGAAGCCGGTGTAGCCGTCGTCCCGGAGTGCGGTGAGGGTCTCCAGCACCTGGCCGTCGCCCTCCCCGGCAGGCGTGACCTCGGAGGTCGCGGACAGCGCGTCCTTCACCTGCAGGTACTCCAGGTGCGGGCGCAGCAGCGCGTAGCCGTCGTCGAAGGGGTGCGCCACGCCGACCTGCACGAAGTTCGCGCTGTCCCAGGCGAGCTTCAGCGCCGGGGAGCCGACCGACTCCACGATGTCGAGGCAGCGCTCGGGGGTGTCGCCGTAGATGTCCTTCTCGTTCTCGTGCAGCAGCACCACCCCGGCGGCCTCGGCCGCGTCGGCGAGGGCGCGCATGCGGGTCAGCACGTCGTCGCGGATGTCCTCCACCGGCACGCCCTCGGCGCGGTAGAAGGAGAACAGCCGGATGTACCCGGAGTCCAGGCGCTTCGCCGCGGCGATCGCCCGGCCCAGCCGCTCGACTTCGTGCTCGACGGGCAGGGCCACGTCGACCTTGCCGATCGGCGAGGCGATCGCGGAGACGCGCATCCCGCGCTCCGCGAGGATCCCCGCGAGCCGGTCGAGCTGCTCGTCGTCGAGGTCGACGATGTTGACGCCCCACGCGCTGCGCACCTCGATGTGGTTCGCGCCGAGGGCCTGCAGGACCGCGATCTGGACGGCGGGGTCGGGATCGATCTCGTCGCCGAAGCCGGACAGTGCCCAGGTGGGTCGGATTGTGTCAGTCACTCTCTCACACTTCACTCGTGTCGTCATCTTCTTCACTTGACCCCGCCCGCGGTCAGCCCGCCGACGAGGTAGCGCTGGAACACCAGGTAGAGGGCCACGACCGGGACGGCGCAGATCAGCGACGCCGCCATCATCTGCCCGTAGAGGGGCAGGGCTCCACCCTCCTGCGCCACCGTGAACACCTGGAGAGCGACGGCCGCCGTGCGGGTGTCCGGGTTGGTCATCACCGAGGCGAACAGCACGTCGTTCCAGCCGAGCAGGAAGGCGAAGATGCCCGCCACCACCACGCCCGGCCAGCTGAGCGGCAGCACGATCCTGGTCAGGATGCGCCACGACGACGCCCCGTCGATCCGGGCGGCCTCCTCCAGCTCGCGCGGCAGCCCGCGCAGGTAGGTCACCATGACCCAGGTCGAGAACGGCAGCGCGAACGTCAGGTAGGTGACGAACAGCGACCACCTGGTGCCGATGATCGGGATGCCGAGCGCGCTCGACGCCGACGAGAACAGCACGAACACCGGCAGCAGCATGAGCGTCCCCGGGATCGACTGCAGACCGAGCAGGCCGCGCAGGAAGGTCAGCCGGCCGCGGAACGCGAACCGCACCAGCACATACGCGGTCGCCACCGAGAGGAAGGCGCAGACGATCGCGACGCCGCCGGCGACGATGACGCTGTTCATCAGGCCGTTGCCGAGCGCGACCGTCGACCACACCTTGATGTAGTTGTCGAAGTGCAGCGAGCTCGGGAAGAACTCGCCGCTCGCGACGCCGATGTCGGAGTTCACCGACGACAGCAGCACGTAGAGGATGGGCAGCAGCGCCACGCAGAGCAGGATCGTGATGATGACGGCCTGCAGCGGACGCGGCAGCAGCCGGTAGACGTCTCCCGTGCCGCGGCGGCGCGCGGAGCGGCCGGTGGGGGCGACGGTGATGGGAGGGGCTGAAGTGGTCATGCCGTCTTCTCCTTGCGGTCGTCGCCGGTGTCGAGCCGTACCGCGCGCAGGTAGACGAACAGCGGGATCGCGATCAGGATCAGCGAGAACACCGCCATCGCCGCGCTCAGCCCGAAGCGGAAGCTCTGGAAGCTGGTCACGTAGGTCAGCACCGGCAGCACGTTGACCGCCTGCGGCGCCGGGACTCCGAAGAGCACGAACGGCAGCGTGAAGCCGTTGATGTTGTGGAGCAGCGAGATGATCAGTGCCAGCGCGATCGGTCCGCGCAGGGCGGGCAGGATGACGTAGCGCAGCTTCGCCCACCAGCCCGCGCCGTCGATGGCGGCGGCCTCATGGACCTCGTTCTCGATCGACTGCAGGCCGGCGAGCACCAGCAGGTAGAAGAACGGCCACGACGACCAGATCTGGACCATCACGAGGGTCCAGTAGCTGAGCGGCCCGTTGAGCCACAGCCCGGTGTGGATGCCGAGGTTGCCGAGGACCGTGTCCACGATCCCGTGCGGCTGCAGCATGGTGTGCCAGAACGTGCCGACGACGAAGCCGGGCAGCACGTACGGCACCAGGAACAGCGAGCGCACCAGCGCCCGGCCCCGGAAGGCGTTCTGCGTCGCCAGGGCCGCTGCCACGCCGATCGGCAGGGTCACGACGGCCGCGATGACGGCGAACGAGACGCTGATCCAGATCGACTGGAGCAGGGACGACGAGGTCAGCGCCTCGATGTAGTTCCCGAGCCCGATGAACGGCGCCGACACCCAGTCGCGCAGCGTGTACATGTCGAGGTCGAGCGTCGAGATGACGAGCGCGAACACGAACGGGACGACGATGACCAGCAGCATGAGGATGCCGCCGGGAAGGAGCAGCCAGAGCGGCCGGTTGCGCTGCTGCACAGTCCGGCGGCCCCGGCGGGGCGCCCCGCCCGCCCGCGGAGGGGTCGCCTCCGCGGACGAGCGGGCGGTCGCGACCGGAGTCGCGGTTTCGGTGGACATGACGATCAGCCCGTTACTTCTTGGCCTTGTCCAGCGAGCTCTGCGCCGTGGACTGCGCGGTCTTGAGGAGCTGCGACAGCTCCGAGCTGCTGACCGAGCCGTTCGACAGGTTGGGGATCGACTGGACGACGACGTTGGTCAGCGCGAGCTGGGTGTCGCCCCAGGCGCCGGAGAACGGCGTGGCCACCGACTTGCCGATGGCGTCGACGATCGGGGCGATGATCGGCTTCGACTTCTGCAGGTCGGCCGCGGCCTGCGCGTTCGACGGCAGGTCGCCCAGGAGCGAGAACTCCTTGGTCTGCATGTCGGCGCGGGTGACCATGTTGATGTAGGCGAAGGCCAGGTCCTGGTTCTTCGAGTACTTGGCGACGACGATGTTGTCACCGGAGACGATGCTCGCCGCAGGCTTACCGCTGGACGGATTGGACGTCTTGCCCGGCGCCACGGTCGGCATCAGAGCGTAAGCGTACTTGCCGGCCACGGCGGACTTGTCCAGCGCCTCGATCGAGCTGGCCGACACCATCGGGAGGTACGCGGCCTTGCCCGCCGCGAACGCGGCGACGGCCTGCGGGTTCTTCCAGCCGACGGCCGCCGGGTCGACCGCCTTCTGCTGGGTGAGCCAGCCGAAGTAGGTCTGGTAGGCCTTCTCGGTGGTGGGGTCGTCGAGCCGCGCCTTGCCGGACTTCAGGTCGAGGATCGGGTTGCCCGCCTGCGTCGACATCGCCCAGATGAACTTCCACGGGTCGTAGTTGTCGGCGTAGCCGACCGCGACGCCGTAGGTGTCGCCGGTCGTGAGCTTCTTGGCCTGGCTGGCGAAGTCGTCCCAGGTGGTGGCGGGCTTGTCGATGCCCGCGGCCTTCAGCAGGTCCTTGTTGTACGCCATCACGAACGGGCGCTGCGCGAGCGGAACGCCGATCTGGTTCTTGGCGTCCGGGCCGGACATGCCGAGTGCGGCCGGGACGAAGCGGTCGCGGCCGCCGATCTTCGCCCAGTCGGCGTCGGTCAGGTTGACGAACGCGCCGGTCGCGTAGGCGGTCGGGGTGAAGGTCGTGCCGAGTGCGTAGACGTCGGGGCCCTGCCCGGAGACGACCGAGGTCTGGATCTTGGTGAGCTCGTCGTTGGAGCTCGCGAAGGTGTCGAAGGCGAGGTCCGCGCCGGTCTCCTTCTTGAACTGCGCCTGAAGCTCCGCGAACCACTCCTTCTGCTGCTGCGGGTAGAGCCCGCTCGCTCCGACGTAGACGGACAGGGTGCGCCCCTTGCCGTCGACCGCGGTGGACGTGGAACTGGGGTTCGAGCCGCTGCCGGAGGACGAGCATCCGGTCAGTGCGAGGCCGAGGGCGGCCAGGCCGGCGATCGCGCCGAGCGCGAAACGTGATCTCATTCGTGACTCTCCTTTGAGGACGGGATCCGGTGGATCATGCCCCCCGGACGAGGTGCGCACCGAGGGACTGCCGCCGAGCCTAGGCAGAACGGCAACAGGACTGCAACCGATTGCCAAAAATTGCCATCGTGTGCTGTGATGGGCGCATGAGCCCTCAGCTTCGCGGGTATCCCGACGGTGTGGACCGCCCGGCCACCCTCGCCGACGTGGCCGCCGCCAGCGGCGTCGCCACCTCGACCGCCTCCCGCGCCCTCGCCAATCCGGGCCGGGTCAACGCGATCACCCGCGAGCGCATCGAGCGTGCGGCGCGCGAGCTCAACTACATCCCCAACTCCCAGGCCAGGGCGCTCACCAGCGGCCGGACCCGGTGCATCGCCGTGCTGGTCTCCGACATCACGAACCCGTTCTACTTCGGCATCATCCGCGGCACCCAGCTGCAGCTGAAGGCGGCGGGCTACACGCAGCTCCTGGTCGACACCGAGGAGTCGGACGAACTGGAGGACGGCATGCTGCACAAGCTGCGGCCATCCTTCGACGGGGCGATCCTCGCGGCCTCCCGCCTCACCGACCGGCACCTGACCGCGCTCGCGGAGGAGGTGCCGCTGGTGGCGATCAACCGGCAGACGCGCGGGGTCGCCAACGTCTTCATCGACACCCCCACCGGTGTCGAGCAGGCGGTCGGCCACCTGGCCTCACTCGGCCACCGCACCATCGTCTACGCGTCGGGGCCGGAGACCTCCTGGTCGAACGAGCGGCGCTGGCGCGCCCTGGTCCGCTCCGCGGAGCACTACCAGGTGGAGGCGCAGCGGGTCGGCCCGTTCGCGCCGCGGCAGTACGCCGGAGCGGCCGCCGCGGACGCGGTGCTCCACGCGGGGGCCACCGCCTGCATCGCCTTCAACGACCTCCTGGCGATCGGGATGCTGGCCCGCTTCCGCGAGCGCGGCGTCGACGTCCCCGGCGACGTCTCCCTCGTCGGCTGCGACGACATCTTCGGCGCCGACTTCTGCAACCCGCCGCTCACCACGCTCACCGCGCCGATCGAGCAGGCCGGCCGCACGGCGGTGTCGATGCTGCTCGCGCGCCTCGACGAGAACGCGACGCCGGTCGGCAGGCAGGCGGCGACGCTCCCCACCCACCTGACGGTCCGGGCCTCCACGGGGCCCGCGCCCGCCTCGCAGACCACCTCGACGAAAGGACGCGGATGACCGCGCTCGCCCCGCACCCGGACCGCCTGTTCCCCGCCGACCCCGCCGAGCGCGACCTGGCCAGACGGCTGCACGCGGCTGTGGCCGACGCGCCCATCTATTCGCCGCACGGCCACGTCCCGGCGTCGATGCTCGCCGACGACGAGCCGTTCCCCGACCCGGCGGCGCTCCTGATCACGCCGGACCACTACGTGACGCGGATGCTGCACGCGGTGGGCGTGCCGCTCGGCGACCTCGGCCTCGCACGCGACGGCGTGCCCTCCCCCGCCACCGGCCGCTCGATCTGGCGCCGGCTCTGCGAGAACTGGGACGCCTTCCTCGGCACCCCGGTGCGGTTCTGGTTCGAGTCCGAGTTCAGCGAGGTGTTCGGGCTGACCGAGCAGCCCTCCGCGCAGAACGCCGACGCGCTCTACGACCAGCTCACCGCCACCCTCGCGTCGCCGGAGTTCCGGCCCCGCGCGCTGTTCGACCGGTTCCGCATCGCGGTCCTCGCGACCACCGACGACCCCGCCGACGACCTGGAGGCGCACGCCAGGCTCGCCGCCGACCCCTCCTTCACCGGCCGGGTCGTGCCGACCTTCCGCGCCGACCGCTACATGCACCCCGACGAGGCGGGCTGGGCGGCCCGGCTGGACCGGCTCGCCGCCCGCGCCGACATCGACACCGCGAGCTACGCGGGCCTCCTGGCGGCCCTGCGCGCGCGCCGCGCCGCGTTCGCCGCCGCGGGCGGGACGGCGACCGACACGGGCGTGATCGACGCGGGCAGTGAGCCGCTGGAGGCGGCGGAGGCCTCCCGCATCCACCGCGCGGCGCTCGACGGCTCGGTCACCGCGGCGGAGGCCGTCGCCTACCGCCGCAATCTGCTCTACCGACTGGCCGAGATGTCCGCCGAGGACGGCCTCGTCATGCAGCTGCACCCCGGGGTGCACCGCAACCACCACCGGCCGACCTTCGACGCCTACGGCCCCGACACCGGGCACGACCTGCCGGCGGTCGGCTCGTTCACCGTGCCGCTCACGCCGATCCTGCGCGACTTCGGCACGAACCCGACCTTCCGGCTCGTGCTGTTCACGGTGGACGAGACCACGTTCTCGCGGGAGATCGCGCCACTGGCCGGGTTCTACCCGTCGGTGTACGCCGGCGCGCCCTGGTGGTTCCTCGACACCCCGGCGGCGATCCTCCGCTACCGGCGCGCGATCACCGACAGCGCGGGCTTCACCAAGACCAGCGGCTTCATCGACGACACCCGGGCGTTCTGCTCGATCCCGGCCCGGCACGACATGTCGCGCCGGGTGGACGCCTCGTTCCTGGCCTCCCTCGTCGTCACGCACCAGCTCGCCGAGGAGGACGCGTTCACCATCGCGCGCCGGCTGGTGGACGAGATCCCGCGGGCGACGTTCCGGCTGGGCTGAGCAGGACGTCACACAACGATCCACAGCGCGGCCGGACGGCTACGCTGGACGCAAACCGTCTCAACGAAGGAGTCCTCCGTGCCCGAGAACCACGCAACGGCCAACATCGGAGTCGTCGGTCTGGCTGTGATGGGGTCGAACCTGGCCCGCAACCTCGCGTCGCGCGAGGGCAACACCGTCGCCGTCTTCAACCGGACCTACGCACGCACCGAGGAGCTGGTGAACGCGCACCCGGAGGCCGGGTTCGTCTCCTCCGAGCAGATCGACGACTTCGTCGCCTCGCTCTCCAAGCCGCGCACCGCGATCATCATGGTGCAGGCCGGCCGCGGCACGGACGCCGTGATCGACCAGCTGGTGGAGCGGTTCGAGCCGGGCGACATCATCGTCGACGGCGGCAACGCGAACTTCCACGACACCATCGAGCGCGAGAAGCGCATCGCGCCGACCGGAATCCACTTCGTCGGCGCCGGCATCTCCGGCGGCGAGGAGGGCGCCCTGCACGGCCCCTCGATCATGCCGGGCGGCTCGGAGGAGTCGTACAAGACCCTGGGCCCGATCCTGGCCTCCATCGCCGCGGTCGCCGAGGGCGAGCCCTGCGTGACCCACGTCGGCACCGACGGCGCCGGCCACTTCGTGAAGATGATCCACAACGGCATCGAGTACGCCGACATGCAGCTCATCGCCGAGGCCTACGACCTGCTCCGCACGGTCGGCGGCCTGGAGCCCGCGGAGATCGCGGACGTGTTCGCCGAGTGGAACAACGGCTACCTGGAGTCGTACCTGATCGAGATCACCGCGGAGGTTCTGCGCCAGGTGGACGCGGAGACCGGCAAGCCGTTCGTGGACATCGTCCTCGACCAGGCCGGCTCGAAGGGCACCGGCGTCTGGACCGTGCAGAACGCGCTCGACCTGGGCATCCCGGTCGGCGGCATCGCGGAAGCCGTCTTCGCCCGCGCCGTGTCGTCCAAGCCGGCGCAGCGCGCGGCCGTGCAGGCGACGATCCAGTCCCGTCCGGAGGTGCAGAAGGCCGAGGACGTGAAGGCGTTCGCCGACGACGTGTCCAAGGCGCTCTACGCCTCCAAGGTCGTCGCCTACGCGCAGGGCTTCGACGCGATCGTCGCGGGCGCCGAGAAGTACGGCTGGGACATCCACAAGGACAAGATCGCCAAGATCTGGCGCGGCGGCTGCATCATCCGCGCCCAGTTCCTCAACCGCATCGCCGACGCCTACGACGAGAACCCGGACATCACCACCCTGCTGGAGGCGCCGTACTTCGCCGACGCCGTGCGCGAGGGCGAGGCCGCCTGGCGCCGCATCGTCGCCACCGCTGCGCTCTCCGGCGTCCCGGTTCCCGGCTTCGGCTCGGCGCTGTCGTACTACGACTCGCTCGCCTCGAAGCGCCTCCCCGCCGCGCTCGTGCAGGGCCAGCGCGACTTCTTCGGCGCGCACACCTACAAGCGCGTCGACAAGGAAGGCACCTTCCACACGCTGTGGTCGGGCGATCGCACCGAGATCGAGACCGAGGGCTCGTCGCACTAGCCGGCTCCGGCCCCCGCTCAGGAAGTGCTCCGAATCATCACGATTCGGAGCACTTTTCTGTACTCCGGGGCTGCGCGCGAGGCAGACTCGTAGGCGTGACGTTCGAGGACCACCCGGAGCTGACGGAGTACGACCCGTCGGACCGTCCGCTGCGCGGCCGGAAGCGCACCATCGCGACCCGCGTCTTCGTCGTCGTCGCGCTCACGGCGCTGCTGCTGCCCGGGATCATGCTGACGATCAGCATCCAGACCGACACCGCGTCGTACACGTGCTCGGTGTACGCCCGGCACTACCAGCCGGACTCGGTGGGCTCGTCGGCGCGCTTCGAGCTGTTCGCGCCCGCCGGCCCGGGCTGGCAGTGCTACGCGCTCAACACCGAGGGCGACACGACCTTCGTGGCGCCGCTGGGGCTCATCCCGTCGGCGCCGCACGCCCTCCCGTAGCGGAGGGCGGAACGGTCGGGCGCAGGCTCAGGCGGCGCCGTCGAACATCGAGGTCACCGAGCCGTCGGTGAAGACCTCGCGGATCGCGTTCGCCAGCAGCGGCGCGATCGGCAGGACGGTGAGGCCCTCCCAGCGCTTGTGCATCGGCAGCGGCAGCGTGTCTGTGACGACGACCGAGTCGATCGCCTCCGACTGCAGCAGCTCGACCGCCGGGTCGCTGAACACGGCGTGCGTCGCGGCCACCACGACGCCGATCGCGCCGTTCGCCTTGAGCGCCTCCGCCGCCTTCACGATGGTGCGGCCGGTGTCGATGAGGTCGTCGACCAGGAGGCAGACGCGGCCCTTCACATCGCCGACGATCTCGTGCACCGAGACCTGGTTGGGCACCAGCGGGTCGCGGCGCTTGTGGATGATCGCCAGCGGCACGCCGAGCTTGTCGCTCCAGATGTCGGCGACGCGCACGCGGCCCATGTCGGGCGAGACGACGGTCAGGGTCGACGGGTCGAGCTCGCGCTGCATGTGCTCCAGCAGCACCGGCATGGCGAAGAGGTGGTCGACCGGGCCGTCGAAGAAGCCCTGGATCTGGGCGGCGTGGAGGTCGACCGACATGATCCGGTCGGCGCCGGCGGCCTTGAACAGGTCGGCGATCAGGCGGGCCGAGATCGGCTCGCGGCCGCGGCCCTTCTTGTCCTGGCGGGCGTACGGGTAGAACGGGGCCACAACCGTGATGCGCTTGGCAGAGGCGCGCTTGAGTGCGTCCACCATGATGAGCTGCTCCATGAGCCATTCGTTGATGGGAGAGGTGTGCGACTGGATCACGAACGCGTCCGACCCGCGCACGCTCTCGTCGAACCGGGCGTAGATCTCGCCGTTCGCGAAGGTGCGGGCGTCGGTGGGCACCAGCTCACTGCCGAGGTGCTCGGCGATCTGCTCGGCGAGCTCGGGATGCGCACGCCCCGAGATCAGAACGAGTCGTTTCTGGCCGGTGGCAGTGATCCCTGACACTTACTCTCCGCTCTCTTGCGCCGCCCCGCTCTGTTCAGCGGCGCGCGCGGCTTCGGTGCCCGGCCGCTTCTCGGCGACCCAGCCTTCGATGTTCCGCTGCGGCGCGACGGTGATGGCGAGCGCCCCAGCTGGAACGTCCTTCCGGACGACCGTTCCCGCTCCGGTGTACGCTCCGTCACCCATCCTAACGGGCGCGACGAGCACCGTGTTCGTGCTGATCCGCACGTGCGAGCCGATGATCGTGCGGTGCTTGTTCACGCCGTCGTAGTTCGCGGTGATGACCCCCGCCCCGAGGTTGCCCTTCTCGCCCACCTCGGCGTCGCCGACGTAGTTGAAGTGGGCGAGCTTGGTGCCGGCGCCGATGACCGCGTTCTTGGTCTCGGTGAAAGTGCCGATCTTGCCGTTCTCGCCGAGGACGGTCCCCGGGCGCAGGTAGGCGAAGGGGCCGACCGTCGCGCCGTCGCCGATGACGGCGAGGGTGGCGTCGGTGCGCGTGACCGTCGCGCCGGCGCCGACCTCGGTGTCCAGCAGCGTGGTGTCCGGGCCGATCGTCGCGCCGGTGCGGACCGCGGTCGCCCCGCGCAGCTGGGTGCCGGGGAGGATCGTCACGTCGGGCTCGAGCGTCACCTTCACGTCGATCCAGGTGGTCGCCGGGTCCTGCACGGTGACGCCGGCGAGCTGCCAGGTGCGCACGACGAGCGCGTTGAGCCGGGCGGCGGCCTCGCTGAGCTGGGCGCGGTCGTTGATGCCCTCGACCAGCCAGGACTCCGAGACCGGGAGGGCGTCGACGTCGAAGCCGGCCTCCCGCAGCAGGCCGATGACATCGGTGATGTACTTCTCGCCCTGCGCGTTGTCGGTGGTGACGTTGGCGAGCATGTCGCGCAGCGCCGCGGCGCCGAACGCGTAGATGCCCGCGTTGATCTCGCCGATGGCGCGCTCGTCCTCCGTGGCGTCCTTGTGCTCCACGATGCGGTCGAGGTGGCCCTCCGGGGTCCGGACGATCCGCCCGTAGCCGGTGGCGTCGGCCGGGAACGACGACAGGATGGTGGCGGCGGCCCCGCCCGCGCGGTGCGCGGCGACGAGCTCGCGCAGCGTCGCGGCGTCCAGCAGCGGCACGTCGCCGTTGACCACGAGCACGTCGCCCGCGAAGCCCTCGGGGAGCGCCGCGACGGCCTGCTCGACGGCGCGGCCGGTGCCGGGGACCTCGTCCTGGTCGACGATGACCGCCTCGGGGAGGTCCTCGGAGATCACCGCGGCCAGCCGGTCGCGCTCGTGCCGCACGACCGCGACGACGCGGGCGGCGTCCAGCTCGCGCGCGGTCGCCAGCACGTGGCCGACGATCGGGATGCCGCCCAGCGGGTGCAGCAGCTTGGGCGTCGCGGACTTCATCCGCGTGCCCTGCCCTGCGGCGAGAACGACGATGGCGAGATTCTGATCGGTCATGATGCTCCCGGATGCGAGAAGGTCGGGCGAGGTGACGAGGTGCAGAGGCCGCTCCGCCTCCAGGACTCGAACCTAGACCTCACAGCTCCAAAGGCTGTCGTGCTGCCATTACACCAAGGCGGACCGCGCAACGCGCACACACAGTCTGCCAGACCCGGCCCGTGCTGCCGCCGAGCCGGCGGCGTGGCCGAATAGCATGGAGGGATGGCGGAGGCACAGGACCCTGGCGCGCGGGCGGGCGCGCGCGACGAGGTCGACCGCATCGTCGGCGCCTGGCTCCGCGAGCGTCCCGACCTCGACTTCTCGCCGCTGCAGGTGCTCTCCCGGGTCGACCGGCTGTCCCGCCACCTCGACCGCGCCCGCCGCGGCGCGTTCGACCGCTCGGACCTCGACTCGTGGGAGTTCGACGTCCTCTCCGCCCTGCGCCGGGCCGGCTCGCCGTTCCAGCTGAGCCCCAAGTCGCTGCTGCAGCAGACGCTGGTGTCGTCCGGCACGATGACCAACCGGATCGACCGCCTCGTCGCGCGCGGCCTGGTGGAACGCCGGACCGACCCGAACGACGGCCGCGGCATCCTCGTGCAGATGACGGCCCAGGGCCTCGCCCGCGTCGACGCGGCGATCACGCGCCTGGTGGACGCGGAGGCCGACCTCCTGGAAGCGCTGTCGCCGGTCGAGCAGGAGCGCCTGGCCGGGCTGCTGCGCAAGCTCAGCCTCGGCTTCGACGCCGGGGCGTGACCCGCCTCGCTCCCCGCGGAGGCTTCGCGTCCTCTCAGGTGACTGTTATCCCGCTCTCATAAACTCGACGCCGATGAGACTTTCCCTGAAGCGCCTCCCCTCGCGAGTGAAGCGCGCAGCCCGCTTCGAGATCCACGCGCACTGGCGCCGGCAGCCCATCGTCCTCGGCTCCGTGCTGTACGAGTCGTTCTCCGGCAACGGCATGCTCGACAACCCGGAGGCCGTGTTCCGGGAGCTGCTCGCCGCGCCCGACCTCAGGCATCTCACCCACATCTGGGCGCTGTCCGACCTGCACACGTACCGCGCGGCGGTCGAGGAGTTCGCCGACGACCCTCGCGTCAGCTTCGTCCGCTACGGGTCCGCGGCCTACTACCGGGCCCTGGCGACCAGCCAGTACCTGGTCAACAACGCCACCTTCCCGTACGACTTCTCCAAGCGGCAGGGCCAGGTCTACCTCAACACCTGGCACGGCACCCCGCTGAAGCGGATGGGCTACGACATCGACGGCGGCGCGCTCGCGACCGCGAACATCGTGCGCAACTTCGTCCAGGCCGACTACCTGCTGTCGGCGAACGAGTTCATGACCGACCAGATGTACCGCACCGCGTACAAGCTCGACGGGCTGTACCGCGGCACCATCGTCGAGGAGGGCTACCCACGGCTCGACCGCCAGTTCCTCGACGACGCCGGGCGCGACGAGGTGCGCAGGCGCCTGGCCGCGTCCGGGATCCCGCTCGGCGACCGCAAGATCGTGCTCTACGCGCCGACCTGGAAGGGACAGGTCTTCGGACGTCCGGAGGACGACCTCGACGCCCTCCTCGCCCACATCGCCCAGGTGGAGGAGCGCATCGACACGAGCAGGTACGCCGTGCTCGTCAAGACCCACCAGAGCGTCCACGCGCTCGCCGCCGGCCGGCCGGAGCTGGCCAGGATGCTCGTGCCCAACGAGATCCCGACCAACCTCGTGCTCGGGGCGACCGACATCCTGGTGACCGACTACTCGAGCATCTTCTTCGACTTCCTCCGCACCGGCCGGCCCATCCTGTTCTTCACGCCCGACCTCGCCGACTACGCCGGCACCCGCGGGCTCTACTTCGAGCCGACCGAGTGGCCGGGTCCCGTGCTGATGTCCGCCCGCGAGCTGGGCGACGCCCTGGCCGCTGTCGCTGCGGACGGCGACCGCGTCCCCGCCGAGGCGCGCGAGCGCTACCTCGCCCTGCAGCGCCGGTTCACCGCGTACGAGGACGGCTCGGCCGCCTCGCGCATCGTCGACATCGTGTTCCGCGGGGCCAGGGACGGCTACCGGCTGCGCACCGGGCTGGACGACGACGGCCGCGAGAAGATCCTGCTGTACGTCGGCGGCATGCGCCCGAACGGCATCACGACGTCCGCGCTCAACCTGCTCAACAACCTCGACCACGAGCGCTTCGACGTCTCGGCGTTCTTCGCGCAGTCCACCGTGCCCGCGATCATCGGCAAGCAGCAGCAGATCCACCCCGCGGTCCGCCAGTTCCCGCGGGTCGGGGGCATGAACGGCGCCAAGCTCCGGCATCTCGCCCGCCACCTCGACTTCCGCCGCGGCCGCACCGCTCAGCACGCCGAGACCGAGGCGCAGAACCGGCTCTGGGACGACGAGTGGTACCGCTGCTTCGGCGACAGCCGCTTCGACTACGTGGTCGACTTCTCCGGCTACGGGCCGTTCTGGGCGATCCTGCTGCTGCACTCGCCCGACGCCCAGCGCGCGATCTGGCTGCACAACGACCTCGCCTCGGACGCCCACCGCGAGGTCAACGGCGAGAAGAAGATGCTGCACTCGCTCACGCAGCTCTTCACCCTGTACGCGCAGTACGACCACCTGGTGTCCGTCTCCCCCACACTCTCCGACGTGAACCGCGCGTCGCTGGCGGAGTTCGCCCCGCCGCAGAAGTTCCTCTCCGCGCTCAACACCGTCGACGCCGAGCACATCCTCGAGAACGCGCAGGGCGACCTCCGCGAGCTGACGTTCGACGAGGAGACCGGCAGCGTCCCGGACTGGGCCGAGGCGCTCCTCGCCCCCGCCGGGGACGTCACGACGTTCGTCAACGTGGGCCGGCTGTCGCCGGAGAAGAACCAGGAGCGGCTGATCCGCGCGTTCGCGCAGGTGCACGCGGAGAACCCGAAGACCCGCCTGGTCCTGGTCGGCTCCGGGCCGCTCGAGGATCACCTGGCGGCCGTGGTGACGGAGCTGGGCCTGCAGGGCTCGGTGTACCTCACCGGGATGCAGCGCAACCCGCACGCGATCATGGCGAAGGCCGACTGCTTCGTGCTGTCGAGCGACTACGAGGGCCAGCCGATGGTCATCCTCGAGGCCCTCGTGCTGGGGCTCCCGATCGTGACCGTGGAGTTCGCGTCGGCGAAGAACGCGCTGCCGGCCGGAAGCGGCCTGGTCGTCCCGCAGTCGGTCGACGGGGTCGCCGACGGGATGCGCGCCTACCTGCGCGGCGACGTCCCCGACAGCGTGTTCGACTGGGCGGCCTACAACCGCAAGGCGGTCGGCGAGTTCTACCGTGCGATCGGGGCGGAGCCCGTCGTGCCGGCCGCTCCGGAGGTGCGAGCGGTCGCGCCGTCCGCGGTGCCGCTGGACGCGCCGGCGCCGGTGCCCGTCGCATCCCCCGGGGAGGCGGCGACCGAGAGCGCAGCTGCGGAATAGCCCCGGCTCACTCCCGACCTCACCCCAGAACCGGGGCGGGTGCACACTGCCCTCCTGCTCCTATGCTGACGGGATGGTCCTCGGCGCACTGCTGCTCGTCGCGGCGGCGACGCTGCTGTTCACCGCGACCCTGATCGCACGGCGCACCTCACGGTTGCCGGGCTCGCTCGTCGTCGAGTACCTGCCGCTCCGGGGCGCCCGGGTGGTCGACGACGCGGTGCTCGCCGTGCGGGAGAAGCGGGCGGCTGCGGCCGCGCTCCTCGACCTGACCGTCCGCGGGCGCGTCAGGCTGATCACCGAGCCGGCGCCCAAGCGGACTCGACCCACGATCGCGATCGAAATCCCGCAGCCGGAGGCGCTCGGCCGCGAGGACCTCGCGCTGCTCGACGCGCTGTTCGCCTCCAGCCGTGGAAAGCGGCGCCGGCTCTCGAAGGACAGGGATCAGACCGCGTTCCGGGTGCGCGACCTCGTCCGGGTGAGCGTGTCCCGCCTGCACCGCGCCGGGCTGCTGGCCTCGGACGGTATCGCCGGTCCGCTGCTGCTGCGGGCCGGGATGGTCGTCCTCCTGATCGCGGTGGCCGTCGCCCTTATCGCATACCTCGCGGGCGGTCTCCTCCTCGGCGTCCTGGCGACCGCCGCGGTCGCGGTCCTGGTCGCCGAGATCGCCGTGGCCGCGCGGATCACCCCGCGGCGGTTCACCCCGGCGGCAACGGCACAGCGGATGCACCTGGACGGCCTCCGCCAGTACATGAGGCTGGCGGAGGCCGACAGGCTCCGCACGCTCCAGTCGCCGCGCGGCGCCGAAGGACTGCCCGCCGGTCCGGACGGCGACGCGGTGCGCTTGAAGCTGCACGAGCGGCTGCTCCCGTACGCCGTGATCTTCGGCATGGAACGGGAGTGGACGAAGGTGATCGCCGTCGACTACGGCGCGCTGGACGCGGACACCCTCACCGGGCTGGGGGGCGTCGCGCAGTCCGCCGCCGACATTCTCCATGCGGCCGGTGCCTTCGGTGACATCCTGGGCGTCGTCGACGCCATCGGCAGCGTCGTCGATTCCGCCGGATCGGCCTTCGACCTCCTCGGAGCACTGGACCTGTTCAACTGGTCGCCGTGAGGCCGCGGCGCCGACCGCTCAGGCGCGCGCCACGATCGCGGTCGCGTCCACCCCCGCCGGCAGCTCCCCGTGGAGCGAGCCGCGGTCCGGTCCCAGGCGGCCTGCGACGAACGCGTCCGCGACGGCGGCCGGGGCGTGCCGGATCAGCAGCGACGCCTGCAGCGCCAGCGCGAGCCCCGCGACCAGGCCGCGCGCCGTCGACTCGTCGGCCGAGGCGATCGCGCGGCGCAGCCGGTCGTGGTGCGTGTCGAACGCCGCGTGGGTCCCCCGGGCAGCCGCGAGCTCCGCGTCGAACGCCTCCACGCTCGCGGGCTCCCGGCCGAGGGCACGCAGCACGTCGAGCGCGATGACGTTGCCCGAGCCCTCCCAGATCGCCATCACCGGCTGCTCCCGGTAGCGCCGGGCCAGCGGGAAGGCCTCGGTGTAGCCGTTGCCGCCCAGGCACTCCATCGCCTCGTACGCGTGGCCCGGGCCGCGCTTGCAGACCCAGTACTTGCTCACCGCGGTAGCCAGCCGCCGGAACGCGACCTCGGCGTCCGTGGCGTCGTCGTCGTGCGCGCGCGCCAGCCGGAGCGCGACCGCGGTGGCGGCCTCCGACTCCAGCGCCAGATCGGCGACCACCGCGGTCATCGCGGGCTGCTCGACCAGCCTGCGGCCGAACGCGGCGCGGTGCCGGACGTGCCAGGCCGCCTCCGCGACGGCCTGCCGCATCCCGGCCGCGCTGCCGAGCACGCAGTCCAGCCGGGTGCGGTTCACCATCTCCAGGATGGTGCGCACGCCGCGACCCTCCTCGCCCAGGAGGTAGCCGACGGTGTCGGCCAGCTCGATCTCGCTGGAGGCGTTGGAGCGGTTGCCGAGCTTGTCCTTCAGCCGCTGGATGAGGAAGACATTGCGCGTGCCGTCCTCCAGCACCCGCGGCACGACGAAGCAGCTCAGGCCGCCCGCGGTCTGCGCGAGCACCAGGAACGCGTCGGACATCGGCGCGGAGCAGAACCACTTGTGGCCGGTCAGCAGCCAGCCGCCGTCGCCGTCGGCGAGCGCCCTGGTCGTGTTGGCGCGCACATCCGAGCCGCCCTGCTTCTCGGTCATCGCCATCCCGAACAGCGCCGACGGCTTGCCCGCGGTCAGCCGGCCGTCGTACTCCCGCGACAGCAGCCGCGGCACCCACTCGGCGGCGAGCTCCGGGGAGGCGGCGAGCGCGGGGACGGCCGCGTGCGACATCGACACGGGGCAGGCGTGGCCGGGCTCCACCTGCGCGAACAGCATGAAGGTCGCGGCGCGCGCGACGTTCGCGCCCGGCCGCGGCTCGGCCCAGGCCGCGGTGTGCGCGCCCGCGGCGACGGCCTCGCGGATGATCCGGTGGTAGCTCTCGTCGTAGTCGACCTCGTCGACGCGGGCGCCCCAGCGGTCGAAGGTCCGCAGCTGCGGCTCCCGCACGTTCGCCCGCTCGGCGTCGGCCTGGAAGTCCGCCGACCCGACCAGCCGGCCGACCGCCGCGAGGTCGGAGACCGCCCACTCGCCGTCGTAACGCTGCACGGCCTCCCGCAGCGGGAGGTTCGCGGCGAACTCGTCCAGCCCGACGCGCGGCGGCGCCTGGTTCAGCACGGGAG
Source organism: Leifsonia shinshuensis (assembly GCF_013410375.1). Lineage (NCBI taxonomy): Bacteria > Bacillati > Actinomycetota > Actinomycetes > Micrococcales > Microbacteriaceae > Leifsonia > Leifsonia shinshuensis. The sequence goes on along the minus strand of NZ_JACCFL010000001.1, from coordinate 1,744,987 downwards.
CGGCGGCCTGAGTCACAACGGTGTGCGTCGGCATGCGGCGAGTCTAATCCGGGCGCGGTGCGGCGGGCCGCTCCCGATTACGCTGAATCGGTGCGCATCCCGACCACCCTCACCACCGACCGCCTCGTCCTGCGGCCCTGGCACGACGACGACGCGGACTTCGCATTCGACCTCTACTCGCGGTGGGAGGTCGCACGGTACCTCGGCCGCACTCCGGCCGTGATGACGGAGCCGGCGGAGGCCGAGCGGCGGATCGCGCGGCTGCGGGCGTTGGAGGACGACCTGCGGGTCTTCCGCGTGGTCGAGCTCGCCGACGGGACGCCGGTCGGCACGGTGATGCTGCAGCCGATCCCGGCTTCTGGGCCCGAGCCGCTGCGCCCGTCCGGCGACACCGAGATCGGCTGGCACTTCCACCCGGACCACTGGGGCCACGTCTACGCGGCGGAGGCGGCGCGCGCCCTCCTGACGGCGGCGCTCGCCGACCTGCCGCGGGTGGTCGCGGTCACCTACCCGGAGAACGCGGCATCGCAGCGCGTCTGCGAGCGGATCGGGATGCGCCGGCTCGGGCCCTCCGACGCGTACTACAACGTGCGGATGGAGCTGTTCGAGGCGCTGGCAGCGGAGGAGATCCGCCCCGACACGCCGCCGGAAGGCAGCTAGCGGAGGACTTTCGCCCGCTCCTGCCCCGGATCTCCTCCGTTGGCCGCGGTGGTGCGGCGTGTGGGGGTGGATGTCCTCCGATGCCGACGCCGTCAGCCCTCCAGTTGCTCGCTGAGCTCCAGCCAGCGGGTCTCCTGGTCGGCGATCTCGCCCTCCAGGGTGCGCAGCTCCTCGGTGAGGCGGCCGATGCCGACGTAGTCGTTCTGGTCGTGGCGGGCGATCGCCTCGTGCTGGGCGGCGACCTGGCCGGTCAGCTTCGCCAGGCGGCGGTCGATCGCGGAGAGCTCCTTCTCGGCCGCGCGGAGGGCGGCGCCGGAGAGCGCGGGGGCAGCGAACACAGCGGGGGCAGCCGCGGACGCGGTCGGGGCGGCCGGCGCGGTCGGCGCCGCACTCCGCTCCCGCCGCAGCCGCAGGTACTCGTCCACCCCGCCCGGCAGGTGCCGGAACGCGCCGTCCAGCACCGCGTACTGCTGATCCGTCACCCGCTCCACCAGGTACCGGTCGTGCGAGACCACGAGCAGGGTGCCGGGCCAGCCGTCGAGGAGGTCCTCCATCGCGGCGAGCATGTCGGTGTCCAGGTCGTTGGTCGGCTCGTCGAGGATGAGCACGTTCGGCTCGTCCAGCAGGATCAGCAGCAGCTGGAGGCGGCGCTTCTGGCCGCCGGAGAGGTCCTTCACCGGCGTGGACAGCTGCGCGTTCGTGAAGCCGAGCCGTTCCAGCATCTGGCCGGGCGAGACCTCCTTGCCGCCCGCCAGATAGGTCGTGCGCTTGTCGGCGACGACCGCGCTGACCCGCTGGTCGCGGACGGCGTCCAGCTCGTCCAGCTGCTGGGTGAGCGTGGCGATCTTCACGGTCTTGCCGCGCTTCACGCGCCCGGCGGAGGGCTCGACGGTCCCCGCGACGAGGCCGAGCAGCGTGGACTTGCCCGCGCCGTTGACGCCGAGGATGCCGGTGCGCTCGCCCGGCGCGATCCGCCACTCCACGTCGCGCAGGACGGTCTTGGGCGGGAACTCGACCGTGACGTCGATGAGGTCGACTACATCCTTGCCGAGGCGGGCGGTGGCGAGCTTCGTGAGCTCGACGGTGTCGCGCGGCGCCGGCTCGTCGGCGATCAGCGTCGCGGCCGCGTCCATCCGGAACTTCGGCTTGGAGGTGCGCGCGGGCGCCCCGCGGCGCAGCCAGGCGAGCTCCTTGCGCATCAGGTTCTGCCGCTTGGTCTCGGCGACCGCCGCCATCCGGTCGCGCTCGACGCGCTGCAGGATGTACGCCGCGTAGCCGCCCTCGAACGGCTCCACGATGCCGTCGTGGACCTCCCAGGTCGCGGTCGACACCTCGTCCAGGAACCAGCGGTCGTGCGTCACGACCACCAGCGCGCCGGAGCCGGACGGCCAGCGCCGTTTCAGGTGGGCGGCGAGCCAGGCGACGCCCTCGATGTCGAGGTGGTTGGTCGGCTCGTCCAGGAACAGGATGTCGTGGTCGTGCACCAGCAGGGCGGCGAGCGCGACCCGGCGGCGCTGGCCTCCCGAGAGCTCGCCGATCGTCGCGTCCCACGGCACGTCGGAGACGAGCCCGGCCAGCACGTCCCGCACCTTCGGGTCGCCCGCCCAGGTGTGCTCGTCGCGGTCGCCGACGATGGCGCGGCCGACCGTGAGCGCGTCCGGCAGCTCGTCGCGCTGGTCGAGCATCCCGACCGTCACGTCACGGCGGCGGGTGACCCGGCCCGAGTCCGGTTCGAGACGTCCGGCGAGCAAGGAGAGGAGGGTGGACTTGCCGTCGCCGTTGCGGCCGACCACGCCGATGCGGTCGCCCTCGGAGACGCCTAGCGTCACCGAGTCGAAGACGACCCGCGTCGGGTGTTCGAGGTGCAGCGACTCGGCGCCGAGGAGATGAGCCATACGGTGTTCCAGCCTACCGTCGCGGGCGAGAGGCGGCCGCCCGCTCTGCCGCCCCGCTCCCCCTCCTTGGGGGAAACCGGCCGGAGGGCCCGATGTGGGATGATCGTCGGACCGGACCGCGCGTTCCCGACCCGCGCGGTCGATGGGGGCGGATGGTGACCGACGAGCTGGCGATGCTGCGCCCCCTCTTCGGACGCGACCGGGCTCGCGAGACCATCCTGCTCGTCGCGCACCGGGCGATCGACCGGGGCGGCGCCGTGCTCGTCACCGGCGAGGCCGGGCTCGGCAAGACCTCGCTGCTGGCCGACATCGCACAGCGGCTGGAGGGCTGGACCGTCCTCCGGGTGAGCGCCGACTCCTTCGAGTCCGACCTGGCCTACGCCACCGTCGAGACGCTGGTGCGCGGGCTGGCCGCCCTGCGGGCCGCCGACGGGTCCGCGGTCGGCGCGATCCGCCCTCCCGCGCCGGAGGACGACGCCCTCACCGTGGGGCGGCTGCTGCTCGACGCGATCGACGGGCTGACCGGCCCGGTCTGCCTGATCGTCGACGACGCGCAGTGGGTCGACGAGCCGTCCGCGCGGGCCTTGCGGTTCGTCGTGCGGAGGCTGTCCGACCGGGGCTTCCTGTTCACCGCCGCGTCCCGCCCGCAGCCGAACAGCGTCAGCGCCCTCTTCGACGACCTCGCCGCCACCTCCGTGAACCACGCGCGCATCGACCTGTCCCCGCTCACGGTCTCCGACACCCAGGAGCTCGCGGAGCACCTCCTCGGCCACGCGATCTCCCGGCGCACCGCCAGCCGGCTCACCGAGGCCACCCAGGGCTCCCCGCTGCTGCTGAGCGTCCTGCTCGGCCGGCTGCGCGACACGTTCGAGCAGGCCCTGCATCCCGCCGGCTGGGACCTGCCGGACACCGCGATCATGCCCCTCGCGTCCGCGATCTCCGCCGCGCTGGAGGGCGCCGACCCGTCGGTGCGCACCGCCGCCGAGTTCGTCGCCGTGCTGCGCGACCCGCTGCCGGCCCCGGTCGTCGGCACGATCGCCGCGCGGCTCGGCGCGAAGGTCGACCTCCCCGGCGCGGTCACCCGCGGCCTGGTCCTCGGCCGGCCGCGCGACGGCGTGCTGTGGGTGGAGCCGGCGCACGCGCTGCTGGCCGACGCCCTCTCCGCCGAGCTCACGGTCGAGCGCCGGGTCGCCATCCACCGGGTCGCCGCGGAGGTCCTGGACGGGCACCGCGCCCTCCGCCACCGGGTGGAGGCCGCCGACACCGCCGACCCGCGGCTGGTGGACGAGCTGCTCGGCGCCGCCCTCGCCGCCGCGGACCAGGGCCACGCCGAGCAGGCGATGAGCTACGCCCGCTCCGCCATGCACCTCGCCACGGACGGCGAGCTGGAGCGCGCGCTGATCGAGCTCGGCCTCCTCGCCATGCGCTTCCGGCTGCACGAGCAGATCCTCGACCTGCGGCCGGCGATCGAGGCCCTGCCGGCGTCGCCGACCCGCGACGCGGTCCTGCTGGAGCTGCGCACCCTGTCGCGCGACGTCCCCGGCGCCCTGGAGCTCGCCCTCCGGCTGGAGGCCACCCCGGCGGTCACCCCGGATGAGCGCGCCATCCGCACCCACGTCGCGGAGGCCCTGCCGAAGGTGCTGATGGCGATGGGCGACTTCGGCGGCGTCCTCGACCACCTGGAGACCGGGCGCGTCCACATCGCGGAGTGCCCGCTGCCCGAGGAGGTCGCCGACCCCGCGCTGCGCTGGCTCGCCGAGCCGGACGAGCACCTGGTCCGCCTGCTCGGCTGGGCCCTCAACTCCGCGGCGCACGCCCGGCGACCCGATCTGTTCGCTCCGCTGACGGCCGAGCTGGACGAGCTGCTCGCCCACCACGAGTCGCCGGCCGCCGTGGACGCGCTGGTCGCCCGCTCGCGGGTGTTCATCCTCGGCGGCGACGTCGAGCGCGCCCGCGCCGACCTGGCCAGGGCGAACGAGCTCGTGCGCGTCTTCCCGTCGAGCTGGACGGCCGGGTTCGCCCGCACGATCTACGCGCACATCCTGTTCCTTGTCGGCGAGTGGGACGAGTCGGTCACCCTCGCCGACACCGCGGTGGCGCTGGCGCTCGACGAGACCGACCTGTCCTGCTGGCCGATCGCGCTGTGGACGTCGTCGCTGGTCCGCGCCGGGCGCGGCGGGGCCGAGTCGGTGGCGGAGCGGCTGCGCTCCGCGGCGAAGGCCGACCCGCGGATCACCGGCTCCTACGACGGCGACCTGCCGTTCCTCGCCCGCGCCGAGCTCGCGCGCGCCCTCGGCCGGCCGGAGGAGCAGTTGCAGGCCGCCGCCGACGCCGAGGCCGCCGCCACCCGGGCCTCCACGCTCGGCTGGCTGACCTACCGCGTCGACGCGCTCGCGGCGCTCGGCCGCGCGGCCGACGCCCGCGCGGCGTACGAGCGCTGCGCGGCGCCAGGGCTCTGGCGCCCGTACTACGGCTCGCTGCGCTGGCTCGAGGGCAGGGTGCTGGAGGCCGAGGGCGAGCACGCCGCCGCCGTCGACGCGTACCGGTCGGCCGCGCAGGAGTCCCGGTTCCCGTTCCCCGAGGCCGTCGCCGCGCTCGACGCGGGCCGCCTCCTCACGAGCGGCCCGACGGCGGCAGGCGGCGCCGAGGAGGCCGAGGCGCTCCTCGAGGGCGCCGCGGCGACGTTCCGCCGGCTCGGCGCCAGCACCTACCTGGCCCGCGCAGCGCAGCTCCTCGACGCGATCCGCTCCAGCGAGGCCGGCGCGGCGGACGGCGAGCGGGTGGAGGACCCGCTGGCCTCCCTCACGACGCGCGAGCGTCAGGTGGCCCACGCGCTCGCCGCCGGGATGACCAACAAGGAGATCGCCGAACGGCTGTACGTGTCGGTGACGACCGTCAACTTCCACGTCCGCAACATCCTCGCCAAGCTCGGGATGCGCTCCCGGCGCGAGCTGCGCACCCTCGCGATCCCCCGCCGCCGGCCCGCCAGAGGCGACCGACCCGTCAAGAGTTGACGGTTTTGCGTCCCCCACTTTGAGGACACCCTGCACCGTCGCTAACGTTGAGATCACCCGGGATGCCCGACCCGCACCCGCACGGAAACGACTCAGAACCGACGAATCGTCTCAACCCGACGTGCGATGCGGATCGGGCATCCTCGGGCTCGGACGCCCGCGTTCCCGCGCGCGCCCGACCGCCTCACCAGCTGCCGAGTGCGCCCGCACCGCCGGGATGTGGCCCGACACGGCCCGGCACCCGGGGTACTCGGCAGGTGGCGGTCCAGCGCCGGGCCGGCGGCTCGCGCCGCGCGGAGTGGCTGCCGGCCGGCTCAGTCGCCGATGACGCGCGCGCCGTGCACGGGGCCCGTGGCCCGCACAGCGCGGATCCGGGACGCGCTCAGCGCGATCTGCAGGTCGAGCGCGTTGTCGAGGTCCGCGGTCAGGAACGCCACGGTCGGCCCGGAGCCCGACACGATCCCCGCGAGGGCGCCGTTCAGCTCACCGAGCTCCAGCACCTCCGCGATGCTCGGGGCGAGGTGGATCGCCGGCGCCTGGAGGTCGTTGGTGAGCGCCTCCGCCAGCATCGCCGGGTCGCCCGCGCGCAGCGCCTGCAGGATCGCCGCGTCGACGCTCGGGCTGCGCTCGGCGGGCGCGATCTCGCCGATGTGGCGCTGCCGGTGCCTGTCCAGCTCGCTGTAGACGGCCGGGGTGCTGAGCTCCCCCTCAGGGAGGGCGAGCACCCACTGGAACTGACCGGTGGCCAGGGCCGGGCTGAGCCGGTCGCCGCGGCCGGTGCCGATCGCGGTGCCGCCGATCAGCGCGAACGGGACGTCGGCGCCCAGCCGCGCGGCCAGGGCCAGCAGCTCCTCGCGGCCGAGTTCGGTGCCCCACAGGGCGTCGCAGGCGACCAGCGTGGCGGCCGCGTCGGCCGAGCCGCCGCCCATGCCGCCCGCGATCGGGACGTGCTTGTCGATCTCCAGCCGGACGCCGCCGGTGTACCCGGTCTTCTTGGCCAGCAGCCTGGCGGCCTTGATCGCCAGGTTGGTGCCGTCGGTCGGGAGGCCGCTGGTGTCGACGCTGCCCGAGAAGCTGACCGTGAAGTCGTCGGCCCGAGAGGCGCGGACGTCCTCGTACAGGGACACGGCCTGATACGCGGTCGCGACGTCGTGGTAGCCGTCGTCGCGGACGGCGCCCACACGCATGAACACGTTGATCTTGCCCGGTGCGCGCACATGCACCGCATCCGCGTCCCACCCCGTACCAGCCTCGACCATGCCTCAAACCTACACACCGCGGGACCGGCGGAGGACCACCGGCGATCAGGCGACGGCGGCGAGTCTCACGAAGTCGTCGAGCTGCAGCTGCTCGCCCCGGAGCGACGGGCTGATCCCGGCGGCCTCCAGCGCCGTGGCGGCCGACGAGGGGTCGCCGAAGACGACCGAGAGCGCCTGGCGGAGGGTCTTCCTGCGCTGCTGGAACGCGGCGTCGACCAGCGTGAACGTGCGCCGGCGGAGGGCCTCGTCGCCGCGCGGCTCCGCGCGACGGTCGAAGGCGACCAGCACCGAGTCCACGTTGGGCACCGGCCAGAAGATCTGCCTGCTGACGTTGCCGGCCGTGCGCCAGTCGCCGTACCAGGCGGCCTTCACGCTCGGCGCGCCGTACACCTTGGAGCCGGGCCCGGCGGCGATGCGGTGGCCGACCTCCGCCTGCACCATCACGACACCGGAGCGGAGCGTGGGGAAGGTCTCCAGGAAGTGCAGCAGCACCGGCACCGAGACGTTGTACGGGAGGTTGGCGACCAGCCGCACCGGCTGCTCCGGCAGCTCGGTCACGGCGAGGGCGTCCTGGTGGACGACCGTCAGCCGTCCGGCGGCGGAGGGGGCGAGCTGCTCGACCGTGATGGGCAGCTGCGCGGCGAGCCGTCGGTCGATCTCGACCGCGACCACGCGGGCGTCCGCCTCCAGCAGACCGAGGGTGAGCGAGCCGAGGCCCGGCCCCACTTCCACCACGATGTCACCCGGCTCGACCTCGGCGACCCGGACGATGCGGCGCACGGTGTTCGCGTCGATCACGAAGTTCTGGCCGAGCTTCTTGGTCGGGGTGACGTCGAGCAGCTCTGCCAGGTCGCGGATCTCGGCGGGCCCGAGCAGCCGGAGCTCGCTCACGCGATCGTCCCGATCGGTCCGGACGGCGGCGGCCCGACGGGCTCGCTGTCCCAGCGGCCGTAGACGAGCTCGGTGTTGGAGTTGATCTGTGCGGCGAGCGTGGAGGCGTCGGTCTCCAGGTACTCGGCCATCGCCCGCAGCGTGTGCGGGATGAGGTACGGCGCGTTCGGCCGGCCCCGGAACGGCGCGGGCGTGAGGAACGGCGCGTCCGTCTCGACCATGATCAGGTGGCGCGGCGCGGCCTGGAGCGCGGCCCGCAGGTTCGGCGCGTTCTTGAAGGTGACGTTGCCGGCGAACGACATGTACCAGCCGTTGTCCGCGCAGATCTCCGCCAGCTCGACGTCGCCGGAGAAGCAGTGGAACACCGTCCGCTCCGGGGCGCCGACGCGCTTCAGGGTCGACACGACCGCGGCGTGCGCGTCCCGGTCGTGGATCTGCAGCGCGATGCCGTTCTGCTTGGCGATCTCGATATGCGCCTCGAACGAGGCGAACTGCGCGTCGCGGCGCGGGCCGGCCTCGGTGCGGAAGAAGTCCAGCCCGGTCTCCCCCACGGCCCGCACCCGCGGGCGCCCGGCCAGCTCGGCGATGACCGCGAGGGCGTCGTCGAGCTCGCCGCGCTCGGCGTAGTCCGGCGCGTCGTTGGGGTGGAGGGCGACGGCGGCCAGCATGCGCGGCTCGATCGCGGCCGTCTCCGCCGACCAGCGGGAGGTCTCCACGTCGTTGCCGACCTGGACGACCCCGCGCACGCCCACGCTGGAGGCGCGGTCGAGCTGCTCGCGGTAGTCCAGCGGCTCGTGGCCGTCGGCGATCTCCAGGTGCGTGTGGTTGTCGTAGACCGGGACGACGAGCGCCTCCGGCAGCGGCGGGTACGCGAGGTCGCGACCGTCGGTGACGTGCCGCTGCCGGATGAACGCCGGGTCGGTCATGCCCCCTGCACCACGTCCGCCTCGATGCGCGGGAAGAGCGCCTCGAGCCCGTTCACCTCGGTGCCGGCGGGCAGCCGCCCCCAGTCGCCGGCCTGCCGCAGCGGCTGCGCGTCGAGCGGCCCGAGCTCTGCGGTCGCGCCGAGGGCCGTCCACAGCTTCGCCGTCGCCTTCGGGATGACCGGCGAGAGCAGCACCGCGAGGGCGCGCAGGCCGTCCGCCGCCGTGTAGAGCACGGTCTGCAGGCGCTCGCGCTTGGCGTCGTCCTTCGCGAGCGTCCACGGCTCCTGGATCGTGATGTAGCCGTTGAGCTCGTCCACGATCGTCCACACCGCGGCGAGCGCGTCGTGGATGGCGAGCGTGCTCATCGCGGCGTCCGCGTCCGCTGCGGCCTTCGCGACGACCTGCTGGACATGGAGGTCGGCCTCCTCGTACGCGGCGGCCGGCGGCACGACGCCCTGGAAGTAGCGGGTGACCATCGCGATCACGCGCGACGCCAGGTTGCCGAAGCCGTTCGCCAGCTCCGCCTGGTAGCGGGCGGCCAGGTCCTCCCAGCTGAACGAGCCGTCCTGGCCGAAGTTGATCGCGCGCAGGAAGTAGTAGCGGAACGCGTCGGAGCCGAAGGTGTCGGTGATCTGCGTCGGCGCGATGCCGGTCAGCTTGGACTTGGACATCTTCTCACCGCCGACCAGCAGCCAGCCGTGGCCGAACACGCGGTGCGGCACCTCGAGGCCGGCGGCCATCAGCATGGCGGGCCAGATGACGGCGTGGAAGCGCAGGATGTCCTTGCCGACCAGGTGCGTCGCCGGCCAGCGCCGCTCGAAGGTCTCCTCGTCCTGGCCGTAGCCGACCGCGGTCACGTAGTTGAGCAGCGCGTCGAACCACACGTAGACGACGTGCGACTCGTCCCACGGCACCTTGATGCCCCAGTCGAAGCTGGACCGGGAGATGGACAGGTCGCTGAGCCCCTGCCGCACGAAGGAGACGACCTCGTTGCGGGCCGACTCCGGCTGCACGAACTCCGGCCGCTCCTCGTAGAGCGCGAGCAGCCGGTCGGCGAAGTCGCTCATCCGGAAGAAGTAGTTCTTCTCCTGCAGCAGCTCCAGCGGCTTGGAGTGGATGGCGCAGACCTTCTGCCCCTCGTACTCCCCCGTGCCGTCGACGATCTCGCTCTGCGGCTTGAACTCCTCGCAGCCGACGCAGTACAGCGCCTCGTACTCGCCTGCGTAGATGAAGCCGTCGTCGTAGAGCTTCTGCAGGAACTTCTGGACGTTCGTCTCGTGCCGCTCGTCGGTGGTGCGGATGAAGTCGTCGTTGGCGATGTCGATGGTCTTCAGCAGCGGCAGCCACTCGTTCGTCACCAGCCGGTCGGCCCACTCCTTCGGGGTGGTGCCGTTGGCGGTCGCGGTGCGCAGGATCTTCTGGCCGTGCTCGTCGGTGCCGGTGAGCAGCCAGGTGTCGTCCCCGGCCTGACGGTGCCAGCGCGCGAGCACGTCCGCGGCGACCTCCGTGTAGGCGTGCCCGATGTGCGGGACGTCGTTGACGTAGAAGATCGGCGTGGTGATGTAGAACGCGGAGCCGTCGGACATGGTGACTATCCTACGGGCGCGGGAGGGGGTGGACGGCGATGTTACCGGGGTGCGACGGGAGCTAACCCCGCCGCGCGTCCAGCGCCGCCTGGTACAGCTCCCGCCGCGACAGCCCGGTCGCCTCCGCGACCTCGGCTGCGGCGTCCTTCAGCCGGGTCCCGTCGGCGACGAGCGCGAGGACCTGCTCGAGCGCCGTGGCCGGGTCGGCCTCCCGCGCCGGCGCCCCGGCGACCACCACCACGATCTCGCCGCGCACGCCGTCCGCCGCCCACTCGGCCAGCTCCCGCAGCGTTCCGCGGCGGGTCTCCTCGTGCAGCTTCGTGAGCTCGCGGCAGACCACCGCGCGGCGGTCGGCGCCGAACACCGACGCCAGGTCGGCGAGCGAGGCGGCGAGGCGGTTGGGCGACTCGAAGAACACCATCGTGCGCTGCTCGGCCGCGAGCGCGCGCAGTGCCGAGGTGCGCTCGCCGTGCTTGCGCGGCAGGAAGCCCTCGAACGTGAACCGGTCGGTCGGCAGGCCCGACACGGCGAGCGCCGACAGCACAGCGCTCGGGCCGGGCACCACCGTGACTCCGACACCCGCGGCCGCGGCGGCCTCCACCAGCGGGAAGCCCGGGTCGGAGACCGTCGGCATCCCCGCGTCGGACAGCACCACGACGTCCTGGTCGCGGGCGAGCTCGACCAGCTCGCTCGCGCGGTCGCGCTCGTTGTGCTCGTGCAGGGCGATCAGCCGGGGCCGGTTCTCGACACCGAGGCCCGCGAGGAGCCGCTGCGTGACGCGGGTGTCCTCGGCGGCGACCACGGTCGCCGAGCCCAGGAGCTCGACCAGACGGGCGGACGCGTCGCCCAGATTGCCGATCGGCGTCGCGGCGAGGATGATCATGGGTCCAGTCTGTCAGGATGTCCTGGTGACCTCACCCTCACCCCTCGCGGGCGACACCGCCGCGGCCCCCGCGGGCCCGCACCCGGCGGCGCACGTCGCTCCGGCGCGGACCGGCAGCCGCCTCGACGACTGGTGGGCGCGCGTGCTGCGCACCCCGCTGCGGCTGAAGCTCTGGTACTGGGGGGCGCCGATCGGGGTCACGCTGCTCGCCGCCGTCCTGCGGCTGTGGGACCTCGGCTCCCCGCACGTGCTCGTGTTCGACGAGACCTTCTACGTGAAGGACGCGTGGAGCCTGTTCCACCTCGGCTACGAGGGCAGCTGGCCCGACAAGGCCGACCAGTCGTTCAACGCGGGCCACACCGACATCTTCGAGTCCTCGCCGTCCTTCGTCGCGCACCCTCCGCTCGGCAAGTGGATCATCGCCCTCGGGATGGCGGCGACCGGCGCAGGCAACTCGTTCGGCTGGCGGCTGTCGACCGCCATCGTCGGCATCCTCGCCGTGCTGGTCGTCTTCCTGATCGCCCGCGCGCTGTTCTCCTCGACCATCGTCGCGACGATCGCCGGGTTCCTGTTCGCCATCGACGGGCACGCGATCGTGATGAGCCGGGTGGCGCTCCTGGACAACATCGTGATGTTCTTCGCGCTGCTCGCGTTCGGCTGCGTCCTGCTCGACCGGCGCTGGCACGCGAGGCGGCTGGCGGCGAAGCTCCTCGCCGCGCGTTCGGCCGGGCGGGACCCCTCCTGGGGCCCGGTGCTCTGGTGGCGGCCGTGGCTGATCTCCGCCGGGATCCTCACCGGGCTCTGCGCCGGGGTGAAGTGGAGCGGGTTCTACTTCCTCGCGTTCTTCGCCGTCTACACGGTGCTGGTGGACCTCGTCGCCCGGCGCCGCGAGGGTGTCGCCTTCTACGTCAGCGGCGCGGTGCTCAAGCAGGCGCCCGCGACCTTCCTGCTCATGGTGCCGATCGCGCTGGTCTCCTACATCGCAACGTGGACCGGGTGGCTGGTGACCAGCGGCGGCTACTACCGCAACTGGGCGCAGTCGGTGCACGCGCAGTGGACGGGCGGGCTGTCCTGGGTGCCACTCTGGTTCCAGAACCTCTGGCACTACCAGACGGAGATGTACAACTACAGCATCAACTTGCACGTGCCGCACCCGTACCAGGCCAACCCGCTGACCTGGCTGTTCATGATCCGGCCGACGAGCATGTACTACACCGGCACCACGGACGGCCAGGGCGGCTGCACGTCGCCGGGCGGCTGCTCCGCGGCGATCACGTCGCTCGGCAACCCGATCATCTGGTGGGCCGCCGCTGCCGCGGTGTTCTACCTGATCTACCGGGTGGCGCGCTACCGGGAGTGGCAGGTCGGCCTGATCCTGACCGGGCTGGCCGCGGGGTACCTGCCCTGGCTGCTCTACATCAACCGGACGATCTTCGAGTTCTACGCGATCGCCTTCGAGCCGTACCTGATCCTCGCCCTCGCGGCCGTCGTCGCGCTCGTGCTCGGCAAGCGGACGGACCCCGAGCCACGGCGCAGACGCGGCATCGCGTGGACCACCGTGTTCCTCGCGCTCGCGACCGTGGTCAGCGCGTTCTTCTGGCCGATCTGGACGGCGCAGCAGGTGCCGTTCTGGTTCTGGCAGATCCACATGTGGCTGCCGAGCTGGGTCTGACACCGGCCGTTCACCTCCGGCGATCTCGGGCCTTCCGCTGTCGGCCCCGGGTGGTAGACCGTTGGGTATGGATGCCGAAGAGCCGCTGAACCTCGTCCCCCTTCCCGGAAGCGACCGTCCCGAACGCGCCGGTTTCCAGGCGCACGGAGCCCTCCCTCCGGACACGCCCGTCCAGGCGACGCTGATCCTGCGCCGCAGGGCGCCGCTCCCCGACGACGCCCTGACCGGGCAGCTGACCCCGCAGGAGCTGGGCGAGCGGTACGGCGCGTCGCCGGAGGACGTCCAGCTGGTGACCTCCACCCTCAAGAGCCTCGGCGTGACCATCGACGAGGAGAACGCGGCCGAGCGCCGCGTGCGGGTGTCCGGACCGGTGTCGGTCCTGGCCCGCGTCTTCGGCACCGACCTCGCCGAGGCCCGGCCGGCCGACGCCGGGGCGGACGCCCCGAGCTTCCGGCAGCGCACCGGCGGACTGAGCATCCCGGCGGAGCTCGACGGCGTCGTGACCGCGGTGCTCGGCCTCGACGACCGCCCGCAAGCGCGCGCCCACTTCCGGCTGACGCCGGCCGCCGCTGCGGCCACCAGCTACACCCCGCCCCAGCTCGGGAAGGTCTACGACTTCCCCGCGGGCACGGACGGCAGCGGCCAGACCATCGCCATCATCGAGCTGGGCGGCGGCTACGTGCAGGCCGATCTCGACACCTACTTCGCCGGCCTGGGCATCCCGACCCCGTCGGTCACCGCGGTCGGTGTGGACGGCGCGGCGAACGTCCCCGGCCAGGACCCGAACGGCGCCGACGGCGAGGTCATGCTCGACATCGAGGTCGCCGGAGCCCTGGCGCCCGGCGCCTCCTTGCTCGTCTACTTCGCCCCCAACACCGACGCCGGCTTCCTCGACGCGGTCAGCACCGCCGCGCACGCGACGCCCACCCCGGCGGCGATCAGCATCAGCTGGGGCCAGTCGGAGGACCAGTGGACCGCGCAGGCGCGCAACGCCTTCGACCAGGCCCTGCAGGACGCGGCCGCCCTCGGTGTCACGACGACCGTGGCGGCCGGCGACGACGGCAGCACCGACCGCGCGAGCGACGGCAAGGCGCACGTCGACTTCCCGGCCTCCTCCCCGCACGCGCTCGCCTGCGGCGGCACCCGTCTGGAGGCGAACACGTCGACCGGCGTGGTGCAGTCGGAGACCGTCTGGAACAACGGCGCAGGCAACGGCGCGACCGGCGGCGGCGTCAGCGATGTCTTCGCGCTGCCGACCTGGCAGCAGAACGTCGGAGTGCCCTCCGGCCCGGGCGGCACCGACGCGGGAGGCGCCGCCAACGGCCCCGGCGGCCGCGGCGTCCCCGACGTGTCGGCCGTCGCCGACCCGCAGACCGGCTACCAGGTGCGCGTCGACGGCAAGGACCTGGTGATCGGCGGCACCAGCGCGGTCGCACCGTTGTGGGCCGCGTTGATCGCGCGGCTGGCCCAGTCGGCCGGGTCCCGCTTCGGCCTGGTGCAGCCGAAACTCTACGACTCCATCCGCGCCGGCCAGGTCGCCGCCGGCTTCCGCGACATCACCTCGGGCAACAACGGGGTGTACGCGGCGGGCGCCGGGTGGGACGCCTGCACGGGACTCGGAGTGCCGGACGGGACGAAGCTGCAGTCGGTCCTCTGACCGCGGCGGTCGCGCTCCCACCCGCTCGCCGCGCAGAGGGGTCGCAACACGCCGCTATGGGTCCGCGATAGCGGCGTGTCGCGACCCCTCTCCGGCCCGCCGGGCGGGCCCGGGCGGCCACGGGCGACGGCGCGGGCCGGCCCGTGTCCGGAGCGGGTGCGCGGTGCCGCGAGAATGGGACGGTGACCTCGCCCGCCACTGAGCCCACCCCTTCGCCCGCCCGCTCCGCGCTCGCCTGGCTGCCCGGCGTCGCCGCCGCGGCCCTCGCCGCGGCCGCGGCCTGGGGCATCCACTGGCTGGCGCCGGCGGTCCCGCTGCTCACGGCGGCGGTCGTGCTCGGGATCGTCGTCGGGCAGCTCCCGGCCGCGCGCGGCGCGCTCGCCGGCGTGCTCGCTCCGGGCCTCGCCGTGAGCGCGAAGCGGCTGATGCGGATCGGCGTCGTGCTGCTCGGGCTCAAGCTCAGCCTGGGCGACATCGCCGGGCTCGGCTGGGTCGCCATCCTCACCACCGTCGGGATCGTGGTGTTCAGCTTCGCGGGGACCTTCCTGATCGGCCGGCTGTTCCGGCTGCCCGGCCACCAGCCGCTCCTCATCGCGACCGGCTTCTCGATCTGCGGCGCGTCCGCGATCGGCGCGATGAGCGGCGTCGTCAAGCCGAAGGACGAGGAGGCCGCCACCCCGGTGGCGCTGGTCACGCTGTGCGGGACGCTCGCGATCTTCGTGCTGCCGGTCTTCTGGCACCCGCTGGGCCTGACGGCCGTTCAGTTCGGCCACTGGGTCGGCGGCGGCGTCCACGACGTCGGACAGGTGGTCGCGACCGCGCAGATCGCCGGGCCCGCAGCGCTCGCCGTGGCGATCGTCGTCAAGCTCACCCGCGTGCTGATGCTCGCGCCGACCGTGGCGATCGCCGCGATCGTCGAGCGCCGCCGGCAGGTGGAGGGCGACCCGAGCGTCAAGCGGCCGCCGATCGTCCCGCTGTTCGTCGCCGGGTTCATCGCGGCAGTGCTCGTGCGCTCGTTCGTGCCGCTGCCGGCCGCCTTCACCGACGGCGCGGACACGCTGCAGACGATCCTGCTCGCGATGGCGCTGTTCGGGCTCGGGACCGCGGTGCGGCTGCGCACCCTCCTCGGGACGGGGTGGCGCGCGCTCGCGACCGGGCTGCTGTCCTGGGCGCTGATCGCCGGGCTCGCCCTCGGTGCGGTGTGGCTGTCGGCCTGAGCCGGCGGCCGCGCGTCAGTGCACCAGCTTGAGCCCGATCACGCAGCCGACCAGGCCGAGGATCAGCAGCAGCTTGACGATCGAGAAGCCGTCGCCGCCGAACACCATCGCGTAGAGGACGGTGAGCGCGGCCCCGATGCCCACCCAGACGGCGTAGGCGGTCCCGGTGGAGATCTCGCGCATCGCGTAGGCGAGGCCGGCCATGGAGGCGAGGACGGCGACGACGAACACGACGCTCGGCCACAGCTTGGTGAACCCGGCGGACTTCCCGAGGGCCGTCGCCCAGACGGCTTCGAGCACGCCGGACAGGATGAGGACGATCCACGACACGATGACGACTCCTTGGCCAGTCTTGTCGCGTGCCGGGTACTGAACCGTCGTCCGGGATCGCTGTCGGGCGACCGCCCACCAGCCTAGCCGCGCCGGCTGGGCAGGGGCCGTGCAGAGCGGGTGGCGGCCTCGTCGGGGAGCGTGCGGGAGGGCGCCACGGGGCGGCCGACGCGCGCCGGCGGTCGCCGAGTTCAGGGCCGGCCTCCGGACGCCGCGGACGCATGACCGCGTGTTACGGCCGCCCCGGGGGCTCCGGCGGCCTCGGGTAGCGTGGCCGCATGGCTGATCGCGAATACGGTTTCCGCACGCGTGCGATCCACGCGGGCAACATCCCCGACCCCGTGACCGGTGCGCGCGCACTGCCGATCTACCAGACCACCGCGTTCGTGTTCGACGACACCGCGGACGCGGCCGCGCGGTTCGCACTGCAGAAGTACGGCAACATCTACTCGCGGCTCGCCAACCCGACCGTCGCCTCGTTCGAGGAGCGCATCGCGAGCCTGGAGGGCGGCCTCGGCGCCGTTGCGACGGCGAGCGGACTGAGCGCGCAGTACATCACCTTCGCCTCCCTGGCCGGAGCGGGCGACCACATCGTCGCGTCGGCCAACCTCTACGGCGGTTCGATCACGCAGCTCGACGTGACCCTGCGCCGGTTCGGCGTGGACACCACGTTCGTGCAGAGCGCGGACCCGGCGGACTACGCGGCGGCGATCACCGACCGCACCAAGCTCCTATTCGCGGAGACCATCGCCAACCCGTCCGGCGAGATCGCCGACATCGAGGGACTGGCCGAGGTCGCGCACGCCGCCGGCATCCCGCTCATCATCGACTCGACGATCGCCACCCCCTACCTGAACCGCCCGATCGAGTGGGGCGCCGACATCGTCGTCCACTCGGCCACCAAGTTCCTCGGCGGCCACGGCACCACCCTGGGCGGTGTCGTGGTGGAGAGCGGACGCTTCGACTGGCACAGCGAGAAGTTCCCCCTGTTCGGCCAGCCCGTCCCGTCGTACGGCGGCCTGCAGTGGTCGGGAAACTTCGGCGAGTACGCCTTCCTCACCCGCCTCCGCGCGGAGCAGCTCCGGGACATCGGACCGTCGCTGGCCCCGCACTCGGCGTTCCTGCTGGCGCAGGGCGTCGAGACGCTGCCGTACCGCATCCAGGCCCACGTCGACAATGCCCGCGCCGTCGCCGAGTGGCTGGACGAGGACCCGCGGATCGAGAAGGTCTTCTGGGCCGGGCTGCCCGAGCACCCGCACCACGACCGGGCGCAGAAGTACCTCCCGAAGGGCCCGGGCAGCGTCTTCTCGTTCGTGGTCAAGGGCGGACGCGAGGTGGGCCAGCGCCTGATCGAGTCGCTCAACCTCGCCAGCCACCTGGCGAACATCGGCGACGCGAAGACACTCGTCATCCACCCGGCCTCCACCACCCACGCCCAGCTCACGGAGCAGCAGCTCCTCGACGCCGGCGTGCTCCCCGGCGTCGTGCGCATCAGCGTCGGCATCGAAGACGTCGACGACATCATCTACGATCTGGATCAGGCGCTCAGCGCAGCGGTGAAGGAGGCGGCAGCATGACGACCACGACCGACGCGACGGCCACCAGCACGACCGGCACCGACACCACCGGCACCGGCGCGACCACCGAGGTCCAGCTCGTCAACGGCCTCAGCTGCTCGCTCCCGTCCGACTCCCCGCTGGCGAAGCTGCTGAAGTCGCAGCGCACCTGGACCGGCCCCGACGCCAAGGAACGTCTGCGCATCCTCCGCGGCGCGAAGTCCGTGGCGATCGTCGGCGCCTCGGCGAATCCCGCCCGGTCGAGCTACTTCGTCGGGACGTACCTGCTGCAGTCGAGCGACTTCCGGGTCTACTTCGTCAACCCGAACGCCGACACCATCCTGGGTCAGAAGGCCTACCCCGACCTCGCCTCCCTCCCCGAGGTGCCGGACATCGTCGACGTGTTCCGCCGCGCAAGCGACATCCCCTCCGTGATCGACGAGGCCGTCGCCGTGGGCGCGCCGACCGTGTGGGTGCAGCTCGGCATCTGGAACCAGGAGGCCGCCGAGTACGGCGAGTCCCTCGGCCTCACCGTGGTGATGGACCGCTGCATCAAGATCGAGCACGCCCGCTTCCACGGCGGCCTGCACCTGCTCGGCTTCGACACCGGCCAGATCACGGCGCGCAAGACCATCCGCTGACGCGCCGCCCCCCGAACTACCCCTCCACCAGCTCCGCTCGCCGGCCGATCACGGCGGGCAGCGCGTCCATCGCCCTCGCCAGCCGGCGATCGCCCGTCACGAGCGGTGCCGTCAGCAGTTCGGAGAGGGCGACGAACGTCGCGTCGAACGCGGTCAGGGTGCCGCGCAGGTCCCACACGCGCTGCTCGACGGTCTCGAACGGCCAGGGCTCGATCGGCAGCTCCAGGAGCTCGGCGTAGGCCATCGACGCCTCGGCCTCGCTCAGCGCACCACTCAGGCGCAGCTTGCGCAGGACGTTGGCGGCCTCGGCGAACATCACCTCGGGCGCGGCCAGGTCGCGACCGCGCAAGCGCTCGGCCACGGCCCGGCCGCTCCCTCCCGGGTCGGTCAGGAGGTCGATCACCGAACTGGTGTCGACCACGACCGTCTCCGGCAGCCCGAAGCCGTGCTCGAGGGGATCGCCCGGTGACGCCGAAGATCGCGCAGCGGGCTGCTCGGCGTGGGCGGACGGCCGCCGCACCGCCGCCGCTGCCGCCGCCCCTGCCGCCGTCATTCGCGGCTCCGGGCGATCATGTCCGCCACGGCCTCGCGGTCGAGGGGCGGGAAGTGCTCCGCACGGCGACGGATGCTGTCGATGACGTCGTCGACAGTGCGCTTGCCGGCGATACGGGTGAGTTCATGCACGAGGTACTCCTGAAGTGATCGCCCCGAGCGCGCCGCACGCGCCGCGAGCTCGTCGCGGACCTCGTCCGGAACGGAGCGGATGGTGATGGAAATGGGCATGCATGCAGTTTAGCAGCGTTGGATGCATTGTGCAGGTGTCGCTTTCTGTGAGGATCGGACTGATGAATCCATCCTCGGCGGGGGGCGAACCGGGAGAGCCGGTACGGCCGAGATCCGTGGAGAAGTGGTCGGAGTCAGCGGCTGGGGAGGAAATCCACCCGCACCCGGACCGGCACGAGCCGGCTCCGCCCCCTCACGCCCGCGCGACGATGTGGAACACGTGCCAGTGCTTGGGCCCCTCGAACGACATCCCCCGCCGGTCGTCCTCGACGAGCCGCAGCACGTCGAGCCCGGTGAGCATGGCCTCCACACCGGCCCGGTCGTGGAAGTTCATCCCGGGACGCCCGAACCACTCGTCATGCGGCCCGAACAACTCGCCCGCGAACAGGCCGCCTGGCTCGATCGCGTCCCGGATGTCGGCCCACAGGTACGGGAAACGGGTCGGGTCGCAGAACGGGAGGGCGAAGCCCGCGTACACGAGGTCGGCCCTGGGGAGGTCGCCGAGCGCCTCGAACGCGGCGCACCGCGTCGAGACCCGCGCGGTCGCCTCCGCGCTGAGCCCGTCGCGCACGCGCTCATCCACCGCCGGGTCGGAGTCGACGGCGAGCACCGTCCAGCCGCGCTCCGCGAGCTCCCGCGTCTCGACGCCGTCGCCGCAGCCGAGGTCGATCGCCGTCCCCGCCGGCCTGTCCCACGCCGCGAGCGCCGACTCGAACGTCGGCCGGACGCCGCGCCCGCCCTGCTTCTCGTAGAACTGCGACCAGTCGAACGCCATGGCCAGAGCCTACGCGCGGCGCGGCACGCAGTGCCCCGGCCTGGCTAAAATCGGCGAGTGGAATCCGCGCCAGCCCGTCCCCGCGTCGCCGTGCTCGGCCCGGTGCTCATCGAGGACCGCGCGGGCGCGCTCGCCGAGCCGTCCGGGACGCGCGGGAAGAGTCTCATCGTGGCGCTGGCGCTCGCCCGCGGCGGCCTCTCGGTCCCGGCGCTGGTCGAGGACCTCTGGGACGACGCTCCCCCGCGCCAGGAGCGCGCGGCCCTGCAGACCCTGGTGTCGCGGGTCCGCACGAACAGCGCCGACGGCATCCTCGAGTCGACGCCGAGCGGCTATGCGCTGGCGGTCGGAGCGCACGGCACCGATCTGGACCTCGCCCGTCTCCGGCTCGACCGGGCCCGCGCGGCACGGTCCGCCGGCGACCACCGCGGCGCCGTGGACGAGGCGAACGCCGGCCTGGCGCTCTGGCGCGGCGAGCCCGGGCTCGAACTGGCCGGCTCGCGCCTCGGCGAGGAGCTGGCGCGGACCGCCGACGGCCTCCGCAACGAACTGCTGCTGGTCCGCGCCCGCTCGGCGCGGGAGAGCGGCGACACGGCGACCGCGCTCGCGGACCTCCAGGAGCTACTGCGCGTTCGCCCGCTGGACGAGGCCCTGCACGCCGAGCGGATCCGCGCGCTCGCCGACGCCGGCCGCCGCAGCGACGCGCTGCTGGCCTTCGCCGAGCTGAAGGAGGCGCTGCTCGACCGCCTCGGCACGCGTCCCGGCGCGGAGCTGGTCGCCCTGAACGCCCGGCTGCTCGCCGAGGAGGACGAGCACGAACCCGCCGCGCCGCGCCGCATCCGGATCGGGCTCCGCACGGCGCCGAACGCGCTGGTGGGGCGCGAGTACGACCTGGAGGCGATCGAGGACCTGGTCGCGACCTCCCGCTTGACGACCATCCTCGGCGCGGGCGGCCTCGGCAAGACCCGGCTGGCGCACGAGGTCGGGCACCGCGCCATCCACACCCCCACCGTCGTCCTGGTCGAGCTCGCCAGCGTCCGCACCGGGGCGGATGTCGAGCTCGCCTTCGCGTCGACCCTCGGGATCCGGGAGGCCAGGGCCGTGCGCCCCACCGAGCCCGGCGCCCAGCTCGACCTCCGCTCGCGCATCCTCGGGATGCTCTCCGAGCGGGAGACCCTGCTCATCGTCGACAACTGCGAGCACATCGCGGACGCCGCGGCCGCCTACATCGAGGACATCCTGTCCGCCATCCCGACCGTCCGGGTGCTGGCGACGAGCCGGGCCCCGCTCGCGATCGGCGCGGAGCGGGTCTACGCGCTCGGCCCGCTGCCGTCGGAGAAGGACGGCCCGGCGGTCGAACTGTTCGCCGAGCGCGCACGCGCCGCGCGACCGGGCGTCGTGCTGCCGCCGGATGCCGTCGCGCGGTTGTGCGCCCGGCTGGACGGCCTCCCGCTGGCCATCGAGCTGGCGGCGGCGCGCACGCGCTCGCTGTCGGTCGAGGAGATCGAGCGCCGCCTCGGCAACCGGTTCGCGCTGCTGACCGGCGGCGAGCGCACCGCCCCGGAGCGTCACCGCACGCTCTTCGCCGTCATCGACTGGAGCTGGAACCTGCTCGCCGCCTCGGAGCAGGCGCTGATGCGCAGGCTCTCCCGGTTCCCGGACGGGTTCAGCGCGGACGCGGCGGAGGCGGTCGCGGGAGCAGGCTCCGGCTCCCTGCTCGACGATCCGGTGCTCGACGATCTCGACGCGCTGGTCACCCAGTCGCTCGTCACCGTCTCCGAGGACCCGGACACGGGCATCCTGCGCTACCGGATGCTGGAGACCGTGCGCGAGTTCGGCGACCTGGAGCTCGTCGCGGCCGGGGAGGCCGACGACGTGCAGGCCGGGATGGACGCCTGGGCGGTGTCGTTCGCGCGGGACGCGCTTGCGCACATGCACGGGCCCGACCAGGTGCCCACGTTCGCGCGGGTGACCGCCGAGCAGGACAACCTGGTCGCGGTGCTGCGCTCGGCGCTGGACGGCGACCGGCCCGCGACGACGGCCGGGGTGTTCGCGGTGCTGGCCTACTACTGGTCGCTGCGCAGCACCCACACCGAGGTCCTGGGTTTCGGGACGGCCGTGCTCGATGCGCTCGCCGGCTGGGAGCCGGAGGGCGATGACCGGGAGACCGCGGCGACCTGCTACGCCCTGATCGGCGGCACCTTCCTGTTCGCCGGGCTGCGCACCGCCGTCCGCGCCATCTCACGGCTGCGCAGGCTCCGGCGCGGGGCACCCTTCGCCGACCCGCGGCTCGGCGCGATCGCCGGGCTGGTGCTCGCCGCCGGCCACGTGGAGCCCGGGATGCGGCTGCTGGCCGAGTTCAGCCGCTCCACGGACCCCGAACTGGCCGCGATGGGCTGCCTCCTCACCGCGCAGTTGCAGGAGAACGCGGGCGAGCTCGACGACGCCCTCGCGACCGCGACGCGCGCGCACGAGAAGGCGATCGAGGCGCAGGACACCTGGTCGCGCGCCTCCGCCGCGCAGACCCTCGCCCAGCTGCACAGCCAGCTGGCGCACCCGCACGAGGCCCTCGCCTGGGCGGAGAGCGCGCACGAGGGCCTCGCCACGCTGCGGGCGGCGGGCGACCTCCGCCAGCTGGACTGGCTGATCGCCGTCAACGCCATCTCCGCCGGGGACGTGGACCGCGGCCGCCGGCTGCTGGAGAACTACCTGCACGAGGAGGTCGACCGCACCGGCTTCGACTATGTCGACTACTACGGGATCGGCTTCGCCGGGATGGCCGAGATCGCGCTCGCGGAGGGCGATTACGCGCGCGGGGTGCGACTCTACGACGATGCGATCGGCGTCTACACCGACGACACGGCGGTCGAACGCGACGCCACCGCCAACCCGTGGCTGACGATCCTGGGCGCCGCGCTGATCGCAGCGCGGCTGCGCGCGCACGAGGCGGAGACCGGCGGTACGGAGGGCGCCGGGCCCGCCGGCGCCGACCCGCTGAGCCGGGCGGAGACCGCCGAGGCCGCGCGCCGGCTGCGGGTTCGCCTCCTGGTGAGCGCGAGGCTCAGCCCGCCCTACCTGGACAAGCCGGTGATCGGCACCGGCCTGCTCGGGTTCGCGATCTGGATGCTGGACGCCGAGGTCGGCGCGGCCCGCGGAGACGAGTGGGTGGACGCCGGACTGGAGCTGTTCGCGCTGGCGGGACGGTCGAACTCCCGCCAGGACATCGTCAGCCTGCACCGCCCGCCCCTGGCGGAGCGGGTGCGCCGCGTCTGGGGCGACGAGCGGCTGGCGGCGGCGGAGGCGGCCGCCGCGACCCTCGGACGCGACGCCGCCGCGGTGCGCGGGCTCGAAGTGCTGGGGGATGTGCGGGTCTGAGGCCGGGCGGCCCGGCCGCGAAAAGCGGCCGCCGCATCCCTCCGCAGGATGCGACGGCCGCTGACCGAGGGCGGGAGGTCAGGCCTTCCGCATGTAGGCGCGCACGGTGAGCGGGGCGAAGACCGCGACGATCACCGCGGCGCCCAATAGCGCCCACCAGCCGTCGACGCCGAACGTGCCACTGTTCGCGAGGTCTCTGACCGCCGTGACCAGGTGCGAGACCGGGTTGATGTTGACGAACCACTGCAGCCACTCCGGCAGCGTCTTCACGGGCACGAACGCGTTCGAGAAGAACGTCAGCGGGAACAGCACCAGGAACGAGATGCCCTGTACCGAACCCGCCGTGCGGGCGATCACGCCGAAGAAGGCGAAGATCCAGCTGATCGCCCATGCGCAGACGATGACGAGCAGGCCCGCGAGGATCACGAAGCCGAGCCCCGCGGCGGGCCGGTAGCCCATGAAGAAGCCGGTGACGAAGGTGATCGTGGTCGCGATGGCGTAGCGCAGCGTGTCCGCGAGCAAGGCCCCGGACAGCGGGGCGATGCGCGCGATCGGCATGGACTTGAAGCGATCGAAGACGCCCTTGTCCATGTCCTCCCGGAGCTGGACACCGGTCACGACCGAGGTGGTGATGACGGTCTGGGCGAGGATCCCGGGAATCAGGTAGGGCAGGTAGCCCGAGACGCTTCCCGTGATCGCTCCGCCGAACAGCAGCGCGAACATGATCGTGAAGATGATCGGCTGCAGCGTCACATCGAACAGCTGCTCGGGCGTCCGCTTGATCTTCAGCAGCCCGCGGTGGGCCATCGTGATCGTGTTGGCCAGGGTCTGGCTCAGGCTGACGTGGTTCTTGAGGTTCCGCTCGGCGGGCGGGGTGATGGTGGCGATGGCGCTCATGCCCGGACTCCTTCTGCTGCGGCCGCGGCGGTCTCGGCGGACTCGTCGTCCGTGGCGTTCTCGTCCTCGACCCCGTGGCCGGTCAGGGTGAGGAAGACCTCGTCGAGGGTCGGCTTCTGCACCGACATCTCCTGGAGGTGGATGCCGGCCTCGCGGAACGTGACGAAGAGGTCGGTGACGGCGTCGGCATCGCGCATCGGCGCGGTGAGCCGGGAGCCTTCGGGCGAGACGACGGCCTCCACGCCCAGCACGGTGGCGATGGCGCGGCGGGCGTCCTCGATGTCGGCCGGGTCGGCCAGGCGCAGCTGGAGGGACGACTCCCCCACCGACGCCTTGAGCTCGTCGGCGGTGCCCTCGGCGACGACGCGGCCGTGGTCGATGACCGCGATGCGGTCGGCGAGCTGGTCGGCCTCGTCCAGGTACTGCGTGGTGAGGAGCACCGTGGAGCCGGTGGAGACCAGCCGGCGGATAGTGTCCCACATCTGGGCGCGGGTCCGCGGGTCGAGCCCGGTGGTCGGCTCGTCGAGGAAGATCAGCGGCGGCTGCGCGATCAGGCTGGCCGCCAGGTCGAGCCGCCGGCGCATGCCGCCGGAGAACTTCTTCAGCGGGCGCTTGGCGGCGTCGGTCAGCCCGAACTCCTCGAGGAGCTCGGCGGTCTTGGCCTTCGCCTCCCGGCCGCTGAGGCCGAGCAGGCGCGCGAAGATCATCAGGTTCTCGTTGGCGGAGAGCGTCTCGTCGACGGAGGCGAACTGAGCGGTCACGCCGAGGAGCTGGCGGACGATCTGCTGCTCCCTGCGGATGTCGTGGCCGAAGACGAAGGCGTCGCCGCCGTCCGGCCGGAGCAGGGTGGCGAGCATGGAGATGGTGGTGGTCTTCCCGGCTCCGTTGGGGCCGAGGACGCCGTAGACGGTGCCGGCGCGGACGTTCAGGTCGACGCCGTCGACCGCCCGGTTGTCGCCGAAGACCTTGACGAGCCCGTGGGCCTCGACGGCCCACTCGGTGCTGCGAGTCATGGTGGTCCTTCCTGGTGAGGTGGATGAGTCGATGCTCGCCGAGGGCGCTTGCACGGCGCTTACAGCGCGCTTACAGGGCCGCGGCGGCGCTGTAAGCGGCGGCGGCGGGATGGACGACGGCGGGCGAGCGGGAGCGCCTCAGCCCGCGTTGCGGAGCGCCGCGACGACCGCGGGCCGGTCCACGCCCGCGAGGGTCAGCGCCCGCGGGACGGTGCCGAGCTCCAGCCCGAAGATCGCGGTGACGAGGTCGGCCTCGCCCGAGCGCTGGCGGCGGTGCGCCGACGCGACACGGTGCGCCCGGGTGAGCGCCTCCTTCGCCGACGCGCCCCAGCGCGGACGGGCGACCCGGGGCGAGGCGGCCAGGCGCTCCTCCGGCGGAGGCGTGACGCCGGCCACCCGGAGGCTGGCCTCGCGCTCGGCGAGCAGCGCGGCCTCCAGCCCGTCCGGGTCGAGGCCTGCCGACGCGAGCACCTGGCGGACGGTGCCGCTGCCGTCGCGGGACAGCGCGAGCAGCAGGTGCTCGGCCTCCACGAGTGTCGCGTTGCGGCGCTGCGCCTCGGTGACCGAGGCGATCACGACCGAGCGGAGCGCTTTGGAGAGCGGCTGGCCCGGGGCGTTGTTGGCGGTTCCGGGAGGGATGTCAGACATTGCGTCTCCTCAGGGCTACGCCCGCGGCCGCGACGCGGCGCAGGTGCTTCTTGTGCACGGCCTGGCGGGTGACGCCGAGCGCGTCGGCGATCTGGGTCCAGCTCCAGCCCTCGCGGAGGGCGTGCTCGACCTCCGCGTCTTCGAGCCGGTCGGCGAGCTCGCGCAGGGCGACGACGGCGGCGAGGCCGTCGGCGACCCCGCCGAGCGGGTCCGGAGCCGGGGTGGGAGCGTTCATGGGAGCAACTTTAGTTGCTTAACCCGATTTGTCAACTTAAGTTGCTACTTCTCCCTCCTCCGCTGCCCGGGGCGTAGTGTGACCGCCATGGACATCGGCGTCGGAACGACCGTGTGGCTCGGGGACCGCCCGGGCGTGGTGGTGGAGGGACCGGACGAGGGCGGTCAGTTCCTCATCGAGTACACGCCGAGGGAGGGCGGACTGGAGACCACCTGGTGCCCGCCGGGCGACGCGAGGGTGCGCGTCCGCGAAGGGTGAGGATCACGCAGGATCTCTGCGCCGATGCGCGCCTCTGCGCGGGAATCCCGCGCGGGCGCCGTCGTAGACTGGAGAAGTGACAGCGTACGTCTCCGCCTTCGACCTGTTCTCGATCGGCATCGGCCCGTCGAGCTCGCATACCGTCGGACCCCTCCGGGCGGCCAAGGCGTTCGCCGACCGTCTCGTCGCCGACGGGCTCGTGGAGCGCGTCGACCAGGTCACCTGCACCCTCTACGGCTCCCTGGGCTCCACCGGGATCGGACACGGGACGCCGGACGCGGTGGTCGCGGGACTGCGCGGCAACGAGCCGGAGAACTGCCGCCCCGACGACGTGCGCGGCGCCTGGTCCGCGATCGGCGAGGGCGCGACGCTCCGGCTTGCGGGCGTGCGCGACATCCCGCTGTCCAAGGACGACATCGACTTCGAGCCGCGGACCCGGCTCCCCGGGCACCCCAACGCCCTCACTCTGCGCGCCTGGGGCCGCGCCGCGGACGGCACGCGCGAGCCGTTCCCCCTGCTGGAGGAGACCTACTACTCGATCGGCGGCGGCTTCATCCGGCGCGACGGCGAGGAGGCCGACCTCGCCGCCCGCGCCGCGCACCCGCTGCCCTACGACTCGGCCGAGGAGCTGCTCGCCATCTGCGCGCGGCTCGACATCCCGATCTGCGAGGTGGCGCGCCGCAACGAGGCCGCCCTGCATGGAGCGGAGGCCACGGACGCGCGCCTCGACCTGATCTGGGAGGCCATGGCGGAGTGCGTCGCGCGCGGCCTCGCCGGCGACGGCACCCTCCCGGGCGGTCTCGGCGTCAAGCGCCGCGCCGCGGCCATGCGGGAGCACCTGGAGAGCGTGCAGGACGACCCGGGACGCGCCACATCGCTGGAATGGCTGCACGCCTTCGCGCTGGCCGTGAACGAGGAGAACGCCTCCGGAGGCCGCGTCGTCACGGCGCCGACCAACGGCGCGGCGGGGATCGTGCCGGCGGTGGCGCACTACTACCTGCGCTTCGTGCCGGGCGCGTCGCTCGACGGCATCCGCAAGTACCTGCTGACCGCCACCGCGATCGGCTCCCTGTTCAAGGCGAACGCGTCGATCTCCGGCGCGGAGGGCGGCTGCCAGGCGGAGGTCGGCTCGGCGTGCGCGATGGCCGCCGGCGCGCTCTGCGCCGTCCTCGGCGGGACGCCCACCCAGGTCGAGAACGCCGCGGAGATCGCGATGGAGCACCACCTCGGGCTCACCTGCGACCCGGTCGGCGGGCTGGTCCAGATCCCCTGCATCGAGCGGAACGCGATCGCGTCCTCGACCGCGGTCTCGGCCGCGCGGCTCGCCCTGCACGGCGACGGGTCGCACCTGGTGTCGCTGGACACCGTGATCGAGACGATGCGCCAGACCGGTCTGGACATGTCCACCAAGTACAAGGAGACCAGCGAGGGCGGACTCGCTGTCAACGTCATCGAGTGCTGATGTGTGAACAGCGCGGATTACGCACCGTTGCGCGCGCCCTGGAGCGACGTCGGAGGCCCCGGTTAGCGTGGTGCGCATGACTCTCACGACCGCGCGCACCGGCGAGCCGACCGCCTCCGATCCCGACGCCGTCCGCGGCTCCGCGCTGGGCGCCGCGCTCGCCGGGCCGCTGGTGTCGACGCAGTGGCTCTGCGATCATCTCGGCTCCGACGGCCTCGTCGTGATCGACGCCTCGGTCGTCCCGGTCACCGACGGCGGCCGCACGAGCTACGCGAGCGGGCGCGAGCGCTACGCGGAGGGCCACCTCCCCGGAGCGGTGTTCGCCGACCTGCTCGACCCGTTCAGCGATCCGGCGGCACCGTTCCCCTTCACCCGGCCCGGCGCCGCGGCGTTCGCGGCGGCCTCGGCCGTGCTGGGCGTCGACGCCGACACCACCGTGGTCGTCTACGACGGCGCGGTCGGGCAGTGGGCCTCGCGGCTGTGGTGGCTGTTCCGCTCGTTCGGGCACGACCGGGTCGCGGTGCTGGACGGCGGCCTGACGAAGTGGCGCGAGGAGGGCCGCCCGCTGGAGTCGGGGACGGTCGTCCCCGCGCCCGCGCAGCCGTTCGCGGCCCGCGAGCTCCCGGGGTTCTGGAGCGACCGCGACGACGTCGCGGCCCTGCTCGCGGGCGACCGGCCGGGGACGCTGGTGTGCGGCGCGCCGCCGAAGGACTTCGCCGCGCGGCACATCCCCGGCAGCGTGAGCGCGCCGGCGGTGCGGCTGGTGGACCGCGCCACCAACGCGCTCCTGCCGCCCGCGGAGCTGCACGGTTTGTTCGCCGACGTGCTCGCCTCCCCCGACCCGATCGTCGCCTACTGCGGCGGCGGGATCGCCGCGGCGGCCGACGCGCTCGCGCTGGCGCTGCTCGGCCGGGACGACGTGACCGTGTACGACGGGTCGCTCAACGAGTGGGCGTCCGACCCGGCGGCGCCGCTCGCGAGCGCCTGAGGGATCGGCGCCTGACGACCTGGGCCGGGGCGTTCCTGGGTCTTCGCCGCATCCGTGCATACAGGTCCGTATCGGGACGTAGGCTCGACGCATGACCCTGATGGATATCCCGTTCCACACCATCGATGGAGCTCCGACCAGCCTCGCCGCCTATTCGGGCAAGGTCATCCTCGTCGTCAACGTCGCGTCCCGCTGCGGGCTCGCGCCGCAGTACGAGAAGCTCGAGAAGCTGCAGGAGACCTACGGCGACCGCGGGTTCACCGTGATCGGCTTCCCGAGCAACCAGTTCCTCCAGGAGCTCAGCTCGACCGACGCGATCAAGGAGTACTGCTCCACGACCTGGGGCGTCACGTTCCCGATGATGGAGAAGGTGCGGCTGAACGGCCGCAACGCCCACCCGCTCTACACCGAGCTGACCACGCACCCGGACGGGGACGGCAAGGCCGGCAAGGTGAAGTGGAACTTCGAGAAGTTCG
This sequence comes from Leifsonia shinshuensis, assembly GCF_013410375.1. Lineage (NCBI taxonomy): Bacteria > Bacillati > Actinomycetota > Actinomycetes > Micrococcales > Microbacteriaceae > Leifsonia > Leifsonia shinshuensis. The sequence goes on along the minus strand of NZ_JACCFL010000001.1, from coordinate 1,715,893 downwards.
TCATCACGCCGGAGGGCGCGGTGCACCGCTTCCGCCCGCAGATGGAACCGGACGACCCGCGGATCGTCGGGCTGATCGAGGCGTCCCTGCCGGCGGCGGTCTGAGCAGGCGTCCCGGCCCGGGGACCGTGCCGATCGACCGTCGTGCCGATCTGCCGTCAGGCCCGACGGAACCAGCGGCCGCCGACGCGCTCGGTGAGCCGCCAGTTCCCGGTGTCCGCGAGCAGGGCGACGGCCTCCACGGCATGCTCGGCCACGCGGAGCGCCTCGTGCGCGCCGTCCGCGGTGAATCGCACGGTCAGCCGCGCCTCGCGGCTCACCACGTCGACGCTGGTGGCCTCGACGGTCGTCCACTCGGCGACCGCTGCGGCAGCGGCCGGCTCGACCGCGGTCGGGCTCACGTCGGGCCGCAGCCGCCCGACCGGGATGATCACACGAAACGAAGGCACGCGCCGAGCCTACGTCTCGAACACGAACCGAGGCGTACGCTGACACGGCGGGATCGGAAGGGGGTGCGCGGATGCACACCGAATCACCGGAGACACGAGAGTTGTACATCATCCAGGACGTCGGGTTGACCACCGACGACCTGGAGCGGTTCGACAGGATGCTCGCGGAGCGGCGCCAGGGAGACGTCGCCCAGTCGCAGCGGCACGCGGAGGCGCTGGGGGCGCTGCTGTCGTCGCGGTCGGAGTCGACCGCCGACGACGAGCACGACCCGGAGGGGCCGACGCTGAGCTCGGAGTGGAGCAGGCTGCACGCCCTCCGCTCGGAGACCGCCGCGGACATCGCCGCGGTGGACGCGGCACGCGAGCGCATCCGGCTGGGACGCTACGGCACCTGCGCGACCTGCGGACGCGCGATCGGCGTGCAGCGCCTGGAGGCGCGGCCGACGACCGAGCTCTGCATCGTCTGCGCGGTCGCCGCCGAACGCTGAGCGGCGCCCCGCCCTCACGCCATCGCGTCCACACGCCATCGCGTCCTCAGTTCCTCCCGCCGTGCCCCGGCGTGTCGCGGGAGGAACCGAGGAAGCGATGGCTGCTGGTCAGCGGGAGGTGCGGGAGGCGCGGTAGACGGCCTCGGTGCGGCTGGCTGCGCCCACCTTGCGGAGGATGCTGGAGACGTGCACACTCGCGGTCTTGGCCGAGATGAAGAGCACCTCGCCGATCTGCTTGTTGCTGAGCCCCTGCTCGATGAGGGCGAGGACCTGCTCCTCGCGCTCGGTGAGCGGTGCGCCCGGGCCGAGCGCGGCCGGGCCGCCCACCGCCCGGTTGCCGCGCGACGAGATCAGCGCTCCCGCCGCGTCGGCGAGGAGGCCGAAGCCGGTGCGCTCCGCCTCGTCGCGGGCGGAGACGGCGAGTCGCTCCGCCGCCGGACGGTCCCCCGCCGCCCGGGCCACCCGCGCGGCGCGCACCAGCGCGTAGGGATGCAGGTGCGCGGGAGCGAGCGGTGAGGCGGCCGCCTCGACCGCGGCGTCCCAGGCCACGCGCGCGCCGTCGAACCGGTCGGCGGCCGGCACGTCGGCGTCGGCCGGCAGTTCTGTGGCGGCGGCGAGGGCGGTCGCGAGCTCCGCGCGGATCAGCGGGCCCCACGCCACCGCGGTCGGCCAGCCTTCGATGGCGGCGAGCGCCGCGTCCAGGCCGGAGGTCTCCGCGGCGACGTCGATCGGGTCGTCCCGGTCGGCGCGCTCCTGCGGCGAGTGGAACGCCACGTCGGCGAGGGCGCGTGCGGCCGCGGCGAGCACGGGGAGGTCGTAGGCCGGTAGCGGCCGGTGGGTCGCCGCACGGACGGGCGCGGTGTGCTCCCAGGCGTCGAAGGCGTCGCCGCGCGCGATCGCGACCTCGGCGGCGAGCCGCGCGACGCCCAGCTCGGACTGCACCTCCAGCTCCCCCAGCGTCCGCAGCCCGCCGTGCCAGCGGCGCAGCAGTGTCTCGGTGGTCTCCAGGTCCCCGCGCCACAGCGTGATCCACAGCTTCATGCGCTGCAGGTGCGCGCGGAAGCTCGGCGGCGGGTCGAGCGCGAGGGCGGGGTCGAGCAGCGCCTCGGCACGGTCGAGCTCACCGAGCGCCAGCAGCGGCTCGACGGTGTTCGAGGAGAGGATCACGCCCGACGAGCGCTCGACGCCCCTGGCCCGCGCCTCGCGGACGCCGCCCTCGGCGATCAGCACGGCCTCGGCGTAGCGCCCGAGATTGTTCATGGCGTCGGACGCGTTGACCGCGTAGCGCAGCTCCGCGCCGACGTCGTGCTCCGCGAGGCGGCGCGCCTCGTCGAGCTCCGCCAGCCCGCGCTCGACCGAGCCCACGGAGACGAGTGAACTGCCGAGGATGTTGTACGCGATCGAGCGGAGAGCGTCGGAGCTCTCTCCCGCCTCCGCGATCGCCTGCGTCGCCATCGTCACCGCCTCGTCGAACCGGGCGGCCAGCATGTACCGCGCGGCGAGCTCGGCGAGCAGCTGCGGCCGGAGCCCGTCGCCCGCCGGCAGCGTGTGCGGCGGGACGACGTCGAGCGCGCTCTGCAGCAGCTCCAGCACGCCGGCGCGGTTGAGGTTCTGGAGGTACTGCGCCTTGTCGCGCAGCAGTCGCGCCTGCCGGGCGGGCGGCAGCTCGCCCGCGGTCTCCAGCGCCACATTGACCAGGGCGAGCGCGCGCTCGTTGTCGCCCGCGTTGCGCAGCGCCGACGCGGTGCGCGCCAGCAGCTCGGTGCGGCCGCCGGTCTTCAGCCAGCGCGCGCTCAGCTCCTCGGCGTCGGGCACACTGTCCCAGAGCTCCAGGGCACGGTCGCCCATCGCGGCGGCAGTTGCGTACGCGTACGACATCCGCGCCTCGCTCATCGCCTCCAGCGAGGACAGGAAGGCCCGGCGCAGGTCGTGGGCGGCCAGCCAGTGCGTGGAGAGCTGTGTGGCCGAGCGCTGCGGGCTCGCCTCCAGAGCCTCCGCGAAGCGCATGTGGAAGCGCGTGCGCTCCCCGGGCAGGAGGTCGGCGTGGATGGCCTCGCGCACGAGCGCGTGCCGGAAGGTGTACTCGGTCGAGTCGGCGACCAGCACGTTGGCGACCACGGCCTCCCGCGCCGCGGCGTCGAGCTCGTCGGGCGTTCCCTCGTAGACCGCGCTGAGCAGCTCGTGGTCGACGCAGACCCCGCCCGCGGAGACCAGGCGCAGCAGCCGCTGGCCGGAATCGCTGAGCTTCTCGAACCGGGCGAGCAGCAGTTCCCGGAGCGTCTCCGGCAGGTCCTCCCCGGTCGCGAGGCCGTCGATACCGATGAGCTCCTCGACGAAGAACGGGACGCCCTCGCTCATCTCGTACACGCGGTCGACCGTCGCGGCGTCGGGTTCGCAGCCGAGCAACCGGGTGATGAGCGCCTCCACCTGGCCGCGGCCGAGGCGGGCGAGCTCCCAGCGCGTGACGCGGCGGGTGCGCTCCAGCTCGGCGAGGTAGGCCCGCAGCGGGTGGCCGCGCGTGATCTCGTCGGTGCGATAGCTCAGCACCACCAGGAGCCGGCCGCGCTCGGCCATCCGCACGATGAAGCGCAGCAGTTCGAGCGTCGCCGTGTCGGCCCAGTGCAGGTCCTCCACCGCGAGTACGAGCGGCTGCTCCGCGGAGAGCGTCTCGAACAGCACCGTGACGAGCTCGTAGAGCCGTTCGGCACCCGTGCGCGCCGGGACCGCGGAGTCGTCGGCGAGCTCGGGCAGGAGCACCGAGAGCACGCCGGCGCCGTGGCCGGCCGCGTCGAGCACGGCGTCCAGCCCGCGCAGCTCGATGAGGCGCCGCAGGATGGCGGCGAACGGCGCGTACGGCGCTCCGTCGTTGCCGAGGTCGACGCACCGGCCGAGCAGCACTGTGGCGGTCCCCTCGGCCTCGGCCAGGAACTCGGCGAGCAGGCGCGACTTGCCGATGCCCGCCTCGCCGCCGATGACCACGGCGCGCAGCCCACCGTCGCGGCGGACGGTCTCCAGCTCGTCGCGCAGCGCCTCCAGATCGGACTCGCGCCCGATCATCGTGGGGCTGGACGCCGGTGATCGCATGGCCTCATCGTGCCATGCACCACCGACATCCGAACCCCCTGTCCGCCCTGCTTCGCCCAGGGCAGAACCGCGGTCACCGCCCGGCGTGGGCGAGCTCCCGCTCCGTCTCGCGCGCGGTCTGCGGAACGCCGTCGCGCCCGTCGACGGGCGCTGCCTCCACCGGCGCGGCGACCGGCTCCGGCGCGGGCGTGGACCCGTCCGCCCGCGCGGTCCGCGCCTGGCGCTGCACGCGGCGCTCGGCCCGGCGCTCCGCATGCTCCTCGCGGAGCCGGCGCACCAGCTCCCGGTCGCGCTCGGCCCGCTGGACATCCCCCGCGTACACCCGCGACGCCACGAACTCCTCGGACAGCATCATGATCCCCACACCCTTCGTCGCACTGCTTTCTTCGATGTCCTCAGACTCGTCTCTAAGGACCCCCTCCCACATCGGGAAGATGCCCTATTCCGGCCTGGGTAGGACTCAGATGGCGGCGCGGACGGCTCAGCCGCGGGACTCGACAGCGCCCCGACACCGGAGCAAGCTGGCGGCATGGCAACGGTCAACGAGCTCCAACCGCCTTACCGCGTCGGCTACATCGTCGGCAGCATCTCCACAGGGTCCATCAACCGCCGGCTCTCGAAGGCGCTCCTGAAACTGGCGCCGGAGGAGTTGGTCTTCACCGAGATCGGGATCGCGGACCTCCCCCTCTACAGCCGCGACTACGATGGCGACTTCCCGGAGGTCGCCCGCGACTTCAAGGCGACCATCGCCGCCCAGCAGGCGCTGTTGTTCGTCACGCCGGAGTACAACCGGTCCGTCCCCGGCGCGCTGAAGAACGCGATCGACTGGGCGAGCCGGCCGTACGGGGAGAACGTGATCGCCCGCAAGGCCACCGCCGTCATCGGAGCCTCCCCCGGGCCGATCGGCACGGCCGTCGCGCAGCAGCAGCTCCGCAGCATGCTGAGCTTCCTGCAAGCGCCGCAGATGAACGCGCCGGAGGCCTACATCCACCTCACGCCCGGGCTGATCGAGGACGACGGCACCGTCACGAACGAGTCGACGGAGGCCTTCCTGCGCGGCTTCATGGTGTCGTTCTTCGAGTACATCGAGCGGGTGCTCACGGTCGTCCCCGCCCCGCGGTGACGGGCGTGCTCCTCTCGGACGCCACGGCGCCGCGGAGCCTGTCGCTCCGTCCACTCACGCGAGACGGCGACATGCTCACCGCGGAGGCCGTCGCGGTGGACGGCGACCGGCGATGGCGGCTGGCCGGGCCGCTGCTGAGCCTCGACGAGGCCGCGGAACTCGGCGCGTGGCTGGCCGGGCTCCCGGGCGACCTCACGCTGGGGGCGGACGAGTGGACGACCCTGGCCTCAGCGTCGTCCGCGCTCTCCTTCGCCGGGCGCCGCGTGCCGGGCGGGGTGGTGGAGTTGCGGGTCTCGGTGCTCGGGATGACGCCGGTGGACGGGACGGCGCCGGACGGTGCGGAGCCGGAGACCGGGGGCGCCCAGTCTTCCGCCGCCTCGCTGCCCCGCTCCACGGACGTCGTCCTCGGCCTCAGCCTCCCGGCTGCGGCGGTGGAGCGGGCGGCCGTGGCTCTCGTGTCCGAGACGGCCGCCCTCCGCTCCTGAGCGGGTCAGCGGCCGCCTTCGCGCTTGCGGTGCCGCTGCGCGACCGCCTGCGGCCCGTACGGGTAGACCTCCGCGCGCGGTGTGCTCGCCTCGTCCAAGCGGCTCCGCTGCTCGTCGGTCAGCTGAAGGTCGGCCGCCGCCAGGTTGTCGTCCAACTGCTCGATCGTCCGCGCGCCGAGGATCACGCTGGACACGGCGGGCCGGTCGACCAGCCAGGCCAGCGCCACCTGCGACATGCTGGCGCCGGTCTCCTCCGCGACCGCCTGAACCGCGTCGATGACGTCCCAGGTGTGCGGGTCGGCGTTGCGGGCGTCGAAGGCCTCCATCCCGCGCTTCGGGTTCTCGCCGAGGCGGGTGGCTCCGGTCGGCGCCTCGTCGCGGCGGTACTTGCCGCTCAGCCAGCCGCCGGCCAGCGGCGACCAGGGCAGCAGGCCGATCCCGGAGTCCAGCGCCGCCGGCACGATCTCGTGCTCGATGCCGCGGACCAGCAGGCTGTACTGCGGCTGCAGCGTCACCGGTGCCACGAAGCCGTAGGCGTCCGCCACGGCGACCGCCTTGGTGAGCTGCCAGCCGAGGTAGTTCGAGAAGCCGTAGTAGCCGATCTTGCCCGCGGACACGGCGTCGTCGAGGAAGCGCAGCGTCTCCTCCAGCGGCGTGATGTAGTCCCAGGCGTGCATCTGGTAGAGGTCGATGTGGTCCACGCCGAGCCGACGCAGCGAGTCATCCAGCGCCTTGCGCAGGTGCGTGCGCGAGAGGCCGAGGTCGTTGGAGCCCTCCCCCATCGGGAAGCGCGCCTTGGTCGCGACGACCAGCCGGTCGCGGGCGCCGTGGTTGCGGGCCAGCCAGCGCCCGATGATCGACTCCGACGTCCCCGCGCTGTACACGTCGGCGGTGTCGATCAGGGTGCCGCCGGCGTCGACGTACCGGTCGAGGATGGCGTGCGAGGTCGGCTCGTCGGCCTCCGCGCCGAAGGTCATCGTGCCGAGAGCGAAGGCGGACACGATGGTGCCGCTGTTTCCGAGGGTCCTGAGGTCCATACCTCCGACGCTAGCCTCGCCCGGCGGAATCGCCTACCGTTTGCCAACGTGAAGCTGCTGATGCTGTCCGACACCCACATCCCGCTGCGGGCGAAGGCGCTGCCCCCGCAGGTGCTGGCCGAGGTGGAGGCCGCCGACGTCGTCCTGCACGCGGGCGACTGGGTCGACGAGGCGACGCTCGACCTGTTGGAGGAGCGCTCCCGGCGGCTGATCGGGGTGTGGGGGAACAACGACGCACCGGGCCTGCGGCGTCGGCTGCCGGAGGTCGCGCGGTTCGAGCTGGGCGGCTTGCGGTTCGCGATGATCCACGAGACGGGCGCCGCGACAGGACGCGAGCAGCGCTGCGACCGGGACTTCCCCGACACGGACGTGCTCGTGTTCGGGCACTCGCACATCCCGTGGGACACGGTGTCGCCGGGCGGGCTGCGCCTCCTGAACCCCGGCTCTCCCACGGACCGGCGCCGCCAGCCGGCGTGCACCTACCTGACCGCCGCCGTCGCGGACGGCCGCCTCACCGACGTCCGCCTCGTCCCCCTCCCCCCGCGCTAGCACCTGTCTCCTGCGCCAGCACCTGTCTCCCGCGCGCCAGCACCAGTCGAGTACGCGAATTATCTGCGTACTCGACGGTTTTCGCCTGACTTTTCGCGTACGCGGCTGGTGCTGGCGGGGCGGCGAGCGGTGGCGCGAGGGGGCGTGAGGGGGCGCGGATCAGGGGAGGCGGAGGAGGCCGTCGGTGACGAGTGCGCGGACGGTGGGGAGGAGGTCGGCGCGGAGGGCGTCCTCGTCCACCTCCAGGAGCTGCGCGAGCGCGCCGACGATCGCGCTGATGCTGAGCTCGCCGTCGCTCGCTCCGACCAGCGCCGCCAGCCCGGTGTCGGCCGCCACCGCGCGCCCGAAGCCGCCGCCCTGGCGCAGCAGGATCGCGCTCGGCGACTCCGCGCCGGGCCAGAGGTGCCGCTCCTCGGTCACGTCGCCCGCGACGGTGAGCCGCAGCGCGCCGAACGCATCGTCGTCCAGCGCGGCCTGTACGTCGTGCGCCGCGAGGCAGTCACCGAGGTGGACGCCGAGCCCGGCCTGGTTCGCACCGAGCGCGCCGTGCAGCCGCTCGAAGCGGCGCAGCGTCGGCACACCCTCCGCTCGTCGCAGCAGCACGTAGCCGAACCCGACCTCGCGCACGCCGCGCGCCTCGAAGTCGTCCAGCCAGGCGCCGAGCAGCGCGTCGAACTGCGGCGTCCCCGGCCGGGTGCCGCCGTCGCGGATCCAGGTTTCGGCGTACTGGGCGGCGTCCTCGGTGTCCCGCTCGATCACCCAAGCGTCGAGGGGCTCCGTGGAGTCGTCCACCCAGCCGCGGACGCGCTCCAGCGCATCGGCCGTCCCGTGGTACTCCCAGTTGCCGAGCAGCTGCGCGACACCGCCCGGGTTCAGGTGGGCGCCCGCGCCCGCGATGAACGACGCGACCAGCCCGTCGCCGACCATCCCGCCGTCGCGGTACTCGTAGGCCGGAACGCCCTCGGTGCGCGGCGTGATGACGAACGGCGGGTTGGAGACGATGTGGTCGAAGGTCTCCCCGGCGACCGGCCCGAACATGCTCCCGAGCCGGAACTCGACGCCCTCCACCCCGTTCAGCTCGGCGTTCAGCGCGGCGAGGCGCAGCGCCCGCTCGGAGATGTCGGTCGCGACGACCCGCTCGGCGTGCCGGGAGGCGTGCAGCGCCTGGATGCCGCAGCCGGTCCCGAGGTCGAGCGCCGAGCCGACCGGCCGCTGGAGCATGAGGCCGCTCAAGGTCATGGAGGCGCCGCCGACGCCCAGCACGTGGTCCTCCGGCAGCGGGCCGCCCAGCGCCAGCTCGCCGAGGTCGGAGACGATCCACCACTCGGCGGGGCCGAGCCCGTCGACGAAAGCGTAGGGGCGGAGGTCGACAGCCGGTGCGACGGCGCCCGCGTCCACGCGGATCAGCCCGAGCTCCCGCGCGCCGTCGAGCCCGAGGGCGGGGAGGGCGGCGATCGCCGCATCGCGCTCCACCGGCCGGCCGAGCACGAACAGCGCGGCGAGCGTCGCCAGCGGGCCGGCGCCGCTCCGGGCGAGCGCCCGCTCGGCCGGGACGCGCTGCCCGCGGTGCAGCGCGTTCGCCGCCTCCTCACCCCACAGCGCGGTCAGCCCGTCGACGGTGAACCCGGCGGCGGAGAGGTCGGAGCGGAGTGCGGCGGTGGAGGTCACGGGACAATTCAATCAGGAGCACAATGGGCGCCGTGAGCCAGGAACAGACGACGATCCGCCGACGCGCGGTCGTGACCGGGATGGTGCAGGGCGTCGGCTACCGCTGGAGCGCCCGCGAGGAGGCGCGCCGCCTCGGCGTGGCCGGCTGGGCGCGCAACCGTTCGGACGGCAGCGTGGAGGTCGAGGTGGAGGGCGACCCGGCCAGCGTGGACCGGATGATCGACTGGCTGCGTGCCGGTCCTCCCGGCAGCGCGGTGGACGACGTGCGGGTCTCCGACGCGACCCCTGACGGCGACGACGCCTTCCGCATCCGCCAGACCGACTAGCGGCCCGCCCCGCCGGCACTGCCGCCTCCGGCGCTCCCAGGGCACAATGGGCACATGACCCGCGCGACGCTGCTGACCATCACCGTGCCCACCGGAGAGCCCGCCGACGGCGACCCGGGCTTCGCCCTCGCCGACTTCGACGCCGCGCAGGTGCGCATCACCGACCTCGGCATCACGCGCGGCGACGGCGTGTTCGAGACCATCGCCGTGATCGACGGCCACCCGCAGGCGCTCGGCCCGCACCTCATGCGGCTCGCGCACTCCGCCGAGCTCCTCGACCTCCCCGTCCCCGCGGAGCACGTCTGGCACGAGGCCGTCCTCGCCGGCATCGCCGACTACCGGTCGCGCAACGGCGACGGCGGCGAGCTGTTCGCCAAGCTGATCTACACCCGCGGGGTGGAGGGCGCCGGGTATCCCAGCGGCTGGATCTTCGTGGACGAGGGCGAGGACTTCACGCAGCAGCGCCTCGGGATCTCCGTGGTCGCCCTCGATCGCGGCCTGCGGCACGACGTGGCCGAGACCTCGCCGTGGCTGCTGGCGGGTGCGAAGAGCCTCTCCTACGCCGTCAACCGCGCGGCCCAGCGGGAGGCCGCCCGGCGCGGCGCCGACGACGTGATCTTCATCAGCTCCGACGGCTACGCGCTGGAGGGGCCCACCTCCAACGTCATCGTGCTCGCCGACGGCGTCGTCCGCACGCCGCAGACGGACCAGGGCATCCTCGCCGGCACGACGCAGGCCGCCGTCTTCGCGTTCTTCGAGGCGCGCGGCTACGCAACGGAGTACCGCCACATCACCGCCGAGGAGCTGGAGGCCGCCGACGCGCTTTGGCTGGTCTCCAGCGTCCGGCAGGCCGCTCCGATCACGCACCTCGACGGCCGCGAGTACCCGGTGGACGCCGCGCTGACGGCCGAGCTGAACGAGTACCTGCTCTCGCGCACGCACTGAGCACGGCCCGATCTCCCCCGCCACGCACTGTTCACCCGGGCGTGGACTCCTCGTTACACCCCGATTCGCGGTGCACGCCTTCGCCCCCTAGGCTGTACGCACCGTACCGGCGACGACGCCGGGACCGCCGCTATGGGGAACAGAGGCGCAGTGAAGGAGGGCGACGTGGACCAGGTCCCGAGGAGCATCGAAGTGCTGCGCCAGCAGGCGCGCGACGAGCTCTCCGCCATCATCGAGCACCGCTGCCGCGCGGGCGAGGACCCCTGGCACTTCATCCCGGACCTGCCCAGCGTCGACGAGCAGGTGGTCATCTCGCTGCGCGCCGGCGCGATCGAGGAGTTCGACCTCGCCGAGGAGCAGTCCAGGGCGCACCACCCCGCCGCGGGCCGCGACACCTACACGCGCTTCGAGTTCGGCGTGCTGCGCCGGATCGCCCTGGAGCACCCCGAACTGAGCGAGGCCGTCTGGGGGATGCTCGACAAGGTCGAGCGCGCGTAGTAAACCAGGCGGCATGGGGATCGTCACCGCCGATATCGCCGTCTCGCTCGACGGGTTCGCCGCCGGGCCCAATCAGTCCCTGGAGCACCCGCTGGGCGAGCACGGGGTCGAACGGCTGCACACCTGGATGTTCGAGTACGCCGACGCGCACGCGGAGGAGATCGCCGCGATCACGGCCGCCGGCGCCTACGTGATGGGCCGCAACATGTTCGGCCCGGTGCGCGGCGACTGGCCGGCCGAGGGCGACCGGTTCGGCGACTGGCGCGGCTGGTGGGGAGACGACCCGCCGTACCACGCGCCGGTCTTCGTGCTCACCCACTACGAGAGGGAGCCGCTCACGATGGCGGGCGGCACGCGCTTCGAGTTCGTGACCGACGGCATCCACGCGGCCACCGACCGGGCCCGCGCCGCCGCCGGGGACGCGGATGTCGCGATCGCGGGCGGAGCGGAGACGCTGAACCAGGCGCTCTGGGCGGGCATCGTGGACGAGCTGCGGCTGCACGTGGCGCCGCTCACCCTCGGGGCCGGCGAGCGCGTGTTCGACCGCGTGCCGTCGCTCCGGCTGGAGCTGCTGCGGTCGCGGGTCACGCCGGAGGTCGCGCACCTGACCTACCGGGTGCTCCGCTGAGCGCAGGTGCTGCGCTGACCTCAAGTGCCGCGCCGGCGACGCCGGTCAGAGCCCCGCGGGCGATGTGACGGGGCGCCGGCAGACGAAGTCGCGGCAGAGGTAGGCGGTCGGCAGGCCGTCGCGGGTTCCGCGGGCGGCGAAGAGCTCGAAGCCCGCCGCGGCCAGGGCCTCGCCCTGCGGCGCGTCCACGAGGGCGACCAGGTCGGCGGGATGCCGTCGGGCGGCAGAGATCAGGCCTTCGGGGTCGTCAGCGCCTACGCCCGCGGCAGGATCGCGCACCACCACGAGCTGCTGGGCTTCGCCCTCCAGCCGCGACATCAGCGCCAGCGCGGCGCCGAACGCGCTGGGGACGCTCACCGCCGGCCCGGCGATGAGCCGCATCGCCTCGCGGGCGGCGCGCTCGTAGCGTCGGCTCGCCGTCATCAGGAACAGGGTGTGTGCGGCGGAGGCCGTCGCGGTGAGCCCGGACGGGTACGCTCCCTCGGACGGGTCGACCTGCACCGCCAGGCCGGCCGCCGCGAGCAACGGGTCGCCGCCGCCCGGCACGCCGAACGGGCAGTCGTCCCCGCCCGCTCCGGTGCCGTGTCCGGTTCCGGTGTCGTGTCCGGTTCCGGTGTCGTGCCCGGTTCCGGCGGCCTCCAGGCACAGGTCGACGAGGTCCCTGGCCTCGGTCGCGACCGCCGCGTCACCGGTGGCCAGCGCCAGCTCCAGCAGGCCGCCCGCCAGCCCGCCGTAATCCTCGAGCGTGGCGGCGGCGTCCGACACCCGCCCGTCGACCGAGGCGCGCCCGAGCGTGCCGTCGGCGCGGCGATGCGCGGCGAGGACGGAGCGGGCCGCCTCGCCCGCCGCGGCGATCCAGGCCGGCCGGTCGAGGATGCGTCCCGCGCGGGCGAGCGCGCCGATCGCGAAGCCGTTCCAGCCGGTCAGCACCTTCTCATCGATGGCCGGCGGCCGCAGCCGGGCGCGCTCCTCGGCGGGAGCCCGGTAGTAGCCGCCCTCGACGCGGGCGCCGTCGATCTCGCTCTCCGAGTCCTGCGCGGAGGCGAACCCGCCGCCCGGCCGGCGGAGCACGCCGAGCAGGAAGGCGGCGACGCCGTCGGCGGTGCGCTCCGCCCACTCCTCGCCGGTCTGCGCCCAGGCGGTGGCGTACGCGCCGAGGAGCTGCGCGTTGTCGTACAGCATGCGCTCGTAGTGCGGGTCGCTCCAGTCGCGCCGGGTCGCGTAGCGGAAGAAGCCGCCGTCGACCGGATCGCGCAGCGGGGAGTCGGCCATCCGCCGCAGCGTCCGGTGGGCGAGCTCCCGGCCCGCCGGACGCTCGAGCAGGAAGCCGAGGACAGGGGCGACCGGGAACTTGGGCGCGTCGCCGAACCCGCCGAACTCCGGGTCCTCGGTCTCGGCCAGCACTCCGGCCGCGGCGTCGAGACTGCGGCCGTCCGGCAGCTCGGAGACGGTCGTGGCACGTGCGGCGGCCGCGGCGAGCGCCTCCCCCACCTTGCCGGCGTCGGTCTCCACCTCGTCGCGCCGCTGCGTCCAGGCGTCGGCGACGGCGTCGAGGATCTGCGTGAACGACGGGCGGCCTCCCATCGCCACGGGAGGGAAGTAGGTGCCGGCGTAGAACGCGCGGCCCGCCGACGTGGCGAAGACGGTCAGCGGCCAGCCGAGCCCGTCGGTGAACGCGCTCGCGGCGGACAGGTAGGCGGAGTCGACCTCCGGGTGCTCCTCGCGGTCGACCTTGATCGCGACGAACCGCTCGTTCATGAGGGCGGCGACGGCGGGGTCGCTGAAGCTCTCCCTGGCCATCACATGGCACCAGTGGCAGGTCGCGTAGCCGATGGAGACGATCACCGGCACGTCGCGGCGCCGCGCCTCGGCGAAGGCCTCCGGTCCCCACGGGTACCAGTCGACCGGGTTCTCGGCGTGCGCGCGCAGGTACGGGCTGATCGCGCCAGCCAGCCGGTTCGTCATGCGCTCACCCTACGACCAGCGGGCGCCGCGCGGGCTCGCGCGGGGCTTGCTATCGTGGACGATATGGTTGCACACGCAAATACTCCGCTCCTCACCCTGAACAACGGCACCACCATCCCGCAGCTCGGCTTCGGCGTCTTCAAGGTCGACCCGGCCGAGACGACGCGCATCGTCACCGACGCGCTCGAGGTCGGCTACCGCCACATCGACACCGCCGCCATCTACGGCAACGAGGAGGGCGTGGGCGCCGCGATCGCCTCCTCCGGCATCCCGCGCGACGAGCTGTTCGTCACGACGAAGCTCTGGAACGACCGCCAGACCGACGCCGAGGCCGCGTTCGACGAGTCGCTCGCCAAGCTCGGCCTCGACTACGTGGACCTCTACCTCATCCACTGGCCGACGCCGCAGAAGGACACCTACGTCGAGGCGTGGCGCTCGCTGGAGAAGATCTACGCGACCGGCCGCGCCAAGGCGATCGGCGTGTCCAACTTCCTGGTCCCGCACCTGGAGAAGCTGCTTGCCAACACGGAGATCGTGCCCGCCGTCAACCAGATCGAGCTGCACCCGGCGCACCAGCAGCCGGAGGTGACCGCGTTCGCCCGCGAGCACGGCATCCACATCGAGGCCTGGGGCCCGCTCGGGCAGGGCAAGTACCCACTGTTCGAGGCCCCGGAGGTCACCGCCCCGGCGGCAGCGCACGGCAAGACCCCGGCGCAGGTCGTCATCCGCTGGCACCTGCAGACTGGCAACATCGTCTTCCCCAAGTCCAACCGCCGCGAGCGGATGGCCGAGAACTTCGACGTCTTCGACTTCGAGCTGACGGACTCCGAGGTCGCCGCCATCACGGCCATGGAGCGCGAGGGCCGCGTGAGCGCGCACCCGGACGAGGTCAACTGACCCGAGCGCCGCGGCGGCGGGGCTCAGGGATCGGGCGCGGAGGCGAAGTCCTCCGCGCCCGTTCGTTATTTCAGCAGGATATCTCGCCGGGCCTCTTGCCCTGCTCGGACTGATATGTCTATTCTTGTTGTCGGTAGCAGTTCCACAGCGGACCACGCGCCACCTACAGAAGGCCGCCTCGGGCGGCCTTCTGCGTATCCGGGGTCTGAGATATCTAGCGACTGAGGGGGGTCCGCTTGCTCATCGCGTATCTGGACGAATTCGGCCATGTCGGTCCCTACGTCTCACCGCAACACAAGAAGTTCTTTCACAATCCGATATTCGGTTACGCCGGTATCGTCGTGCCCTCTACGTCGGTGCGGGCCTTCGGGGCGAAGTTCGAACGCTCGAAGGAACGGGAGTTTCGAGCGGAGATCCACGAATCCGGAAAGCACCCTAGGCGGTGGGAGAAGAAGGGCTCCGAGATATTCACGACCGGAAGCCATGTCCGATATCCGCAACGAGTCGACCTCATCGACGACCTCGCGGACTACCTCGTCCGTCGGGGCGGCAGGATCTTCTTCTCCGGCGAGGTGAAGCCGGTCGGCAGCCCTGCGGAATCCGGTCAGACCGCCGCCGTAACGACCAGAAAGGCGCTGACGGAAGCCGTTCGCCGCCTCTGCGAGTACGCCGACGCACGCGACGAGGACCTGCTTGTGCTGCTCGATGAAGGTGGCCCCCTGCCGCGCGAGGAAGCGATCACCGCTATGGCGCAGTTCATCTACTCGTCATCCGCACCGCACATGAAACGCGTCCTCGAGGTCCCGATGCAGCTGGAGAGCCACCGCTACGGCGCTGTACAGTTCGCTGACTGGATCTGCGCGGCGCTCACCCGGGCCGTGCATTTCCATTTCACGCCATCCGCGGAGTTCTCCTGGGCCCCGAATGTCATCGCCCAGTTGGTAGTGAACCGGTCGACGTCCCAGTCGCAGATCTGGGTGCCGACCACCCGCGACCGCGTGAAGGATGTCGGGCTGGCTCATGCTCGCAAATGGGCGAATCGACCCTCGACAAGCGAACGAGTCGTGCGATCCCCTCGCCTCACTCACCGGGTCAGGGACGCCGTCGGGTGATCGGGGGCCCGATCCTCCCGCTGAACCGACTCCGCGCCCGCCGCATCGCCGCTAGGCTCGCACCGTGAGAATCACGACGATCACGGGGAAGGTGATCTACATCGTCGGCGCCTTCGGACTGATCCTGGCGCTCAACTTCTTCGTCATCGACCGGGTCGTCAACGCGTCGCTGGACGTGCTGGTCGTCGCCATCCTCAACATCGCGTACGTCATCGTCGGCACCCGCACGTTCCGCGGCGCGGGCGAGAACCGCGAGGACCCGCGGCCCTGGTGGCGGGCGACCGGCCGCCCGGCCGCCGGCTTCTGGCTCGGCGGGATCCTCGCGATCCTGGCGTTCATCTCCTGCGTCGGCGCGCTCGCCAGCAAGCCGGAGAACTCGTTCGTGCCCGCGGTCGCGTGCATCAGCTACGCGCTGCTGGCCGCGTACTACCTCAACTCCTCGTACCGGCTCCGCACCCTCGACACGGCGCCCTGACCCGGGCGGCTGCTCACCCCACCGGTGTCTGCGCCTCGTAGCGGGCGACCAGCTCGCGCTTGAGGACCTTGCCGCTGGGGCCGAGCGGGAGCACCTCCAGGATCTCCACCCGGCGCGGGAACTTGTAGGCCGCCACGCGCTCCTGCGCGAAGGCGACCAGCTCCTCCCCTGTCGCCTCGGAGCCCGGCATCAGCGTGACCGCCGCCATGATCTCCTGGCCGTGCGTCTCGTGCGCGACGCCGAAGACGGCCACCAGCGCGACGGCCGGATGCGTCGAGAGCGCCTCCTCCACCTCGCGCGGGTACACGTTGTAGCCGTTGCGGACGATCATGTCCTTCTTGCGGTCCACGATCGTGATGTAGTCGTCGTCGCTCTTGGTGCCGAGGTCGCCGGTGCGGAACCAGCCGTCCACGACCGCCTCCGCGTTCGCCTCGGGGAGGTTGAGGTAGCCCTTCATCAGGTTGTGGCCGCGGATGACGATCTCGCCGAGCTCGCCGCGCGGCAGTAAATGGATGGCGTGGTCCACCTCCGGGTCGGCGATCTCCACGTCGACGCCCCAGATCGGCTGGCCGACGGTGCCGACTCTGGTCGGCTTGCCGCGGTGGTTGAAGGAGGCGACCGGCGAGGTCTCGGTCAGGCCGTAGCCCTCGTGGATGTCGATGCCGTAGACCTCCTTCATCCGTTCGATCACCGCCACCGGGATCGCGGCGCCGCCGCTCAGTCCGTACCTCAGCGGCGGCCGCTCCGGATTCGTCTTGGCCGCCTCCAGCAGCGCGATGTACATGGTCGGCACGCCGGTCATGATGGTGCAGGCGTGCGCGTTGAGCAGTTGGAGCGCGGTCGCCCCGTCGAACTTCGGCACCAGCACGATGGCCGCGCCGGCGCGGAACCCCATGTTCATCACGCAGGTCTGGCCGAAGGTGTGGAAGAGCGGGAGGCAGCCGAGCACGCGGTCGGTCGGCAGGAAGTCGAAGGTGCCGGAGAGCAGGACGTTCACCTGCTCGACCAGAGCGAAGTGGCAGCCCTCCGCGCCCTTCGGCTTGCCGGTCGTGCCGCTCGTGTAGAGGATGGTCGCGGTGTCCACCGGGTCGCGCGGCACGTAGCTGTCGATCGGCTCGGCGCCGGCCGCGGCATCCTCCAGGCGCGGGAACGGGAGCTGCTCCACCATGTCGTCGGGCACCAGCACCGAGAGCGTGTCGATGCCGGCCAGCGCCGCGCCTTTCGCGCCCTCGCCGAGCAACGGCGCGGCGCAGATCAGCAGCTTCGACCCGGAGTCGCGCAGGACGTACTCGATCTCCGTCGCCTTGAGCAGGGCGTGGATGGGGACCACGACAGCGCCGAGGGCGAGCACCGCGTAGTAGGCCCGTGGGAAGTCGGGCACGTTCGGGATCATCAGGGCAACCCGGTCCCCCGGCCCGACCCCGAGGTCGCGCAGCGCGCCCGCATAGCGGCGGGTCTGATCCCAGAGGTCGCGGTAGGCGATCTCCTGGCCGTTGAAGATCAACGCCACGTTGTCGGGCATCCGGTGCGCGGTCTCGGCCAGGATGCTGGCGACGGACATGGT
The DNA here is from genome assembly GCF_013410375.1 of Leifsonia shinshuensis. Lineage (NCBI taxonomy): Bacteria > Bacillati > Actinomycetota > Actinomycetes > Micrococcales > Microbacteriaceae > Leifsonia > Leifsonia shinshuensis. Next base: position 1,698,601 of record NZ_JACCFL010000001.1, on the reverse strand, counting down.
GGCGTAGCCGTGAGGCATGGCGGGGCTCCTTCGTCGACGGTGACGTGACCCGGTCGGGTTGAGGGAAACCTACGTCACGCCGCGGGCTGCCACAATGCCCCGTTTGCGCGGGTGGCCTCCGTCACGCCCCCAGGATCGACCGCAGCGCCGCCGTGTAGTCCTCGAACGCCCGGCGCCCCGTCGTGGTGAGGGCGAGATAGGTGACGGGGACACGCCCGCGGTGCGACTTCTCGACCTCGACGTACCCGGCGTCCTCCAGCTTGCGCAGGTGCGTGGCGAGGTTGCCCGCGGTGAGGTCGAGCAGCTCCTGGAGGCGCGGGAACGACATGCTGCCGCCCTCCGCGACGGTCGCCAGGGTCGCGGTGATCTTGAGGCGGGCGGCGGCGTGGATGACCGGGTCGAGCTCGTCCACGCCGGTCACCGCCGCGGGCTCAGCGTGCGGAGCGTGACGAGGGCGCCTGCTCCGAAGACCACGCCGCCCGCGACGGCCATGAGCAGGAGGTTCGGGCCGAGCCCCAGGAACGGCGCGACGGCGCCGACCACCAGGAGCGCGAGGCCGAGGACGAGCTGCAGGCGGTCGTGCCAGACCGCGGCTCCCGCGAGATAGAGCGTCCCGCACATGAGTGCGTAGGCGCTCGGAAAGTAGATGCCGGCGAGGTCGCCCGGCATCCCCTCGGCGATCAGGCCGATGCCCAGCAGCGCGAACGCGACGGAGCACACCGACCAGGAGAGTCCGTAGACGGTGCCGGCGAACTGCGAGTCGCCGCGCACGCCGCGGCCGATCCGGGAGCCGATCACGGCCGAGGCGACGATCGATCCGACGATGAGCACGGCGAACACGATGCCGGCGGCGACCGGATCGAACACGCCGAGTTGCGCGAAGTACAGGGCGAGGAAGCCGACCAGCCAGGCGACCGCCCACACGGTGTACAGCCAGACGACGGGGATGCGGAGTCCACGGTCGACGCGGCGCTGCTGACCATCGATGAGGTCGAGCATCTCCCTGGCGTCTCCGGACAGGTTCTCATTCATGAGTTACTTTGTAACACAAAGTAGTCTGCGTGCACAAGAGCTTTGAGACGACCAGAACGGATAGACTGGAGGGCTCATGTCCGCACCGGTCACCCTCCCCCGCATCGTCTTCCCGCCCGAGCTGCCCGTCAGCCAGAAGCGGGACGACCTCGCGCGCGCCATCCGCGACAACCAGGTCGTGATCGTCGCCGGCGAGACCGGCTCGGGCAAGACGACGCAGCTGCCGAAGATCTGCCTCGAGCTCGGCCGGGAGAGCATCGGCCACACGCAGCCGCGGCGACTCGCAGCGCGCACGATCGCCGAGCGGATCGCGGAGGAGCTGGGCCAGAGCGTCGGCGAGCTGGTCGGCTACCAGGTGCGCTTCACCGACCGGGTGTCGGCCGCAACGCGCATCAAGCTGATGACCGACGGCATCCTGCTCAACGAGATCCACCGCGACCGGCTGCTGCGCGCCTACGACACGATCATCATCGACGAGGCGCACGAGCGCAGCCTCAACATCGACTTCCTGCTCGGCTACCTGCGCGAACTGCTGCCGAAGCGCCCCGACCTCAAGGTGATCATCACCTCCGCCACCATCGACCCGGAGAGCTTCGCCGCGCACTTCGCCGCGGCGGACGGCACGCCGGCGCCGATCGTGGAGGTCTCCGGCCGCACCTACCCGGTCGAGCTGCGCTACCGGCCGCTCGTCGCCGAGGCGCTGGAGGACGACGAGGACGACCCGGATCCGGTGCCTGCCGCCGACCGGGACTATCTGCAGGGCATCAACGACGCGCTCGACGAACTTTCCCGCGAGGCGCCCGGCGACGTTCTCGTCTTCCTCTCCGGCGAGAACGAAATCCGCGACGCCGCCGACGCGATCCGCGGGCGCAACCTGCCGGGCACCGAGGTGCTGCCGCTGTACGGCCGGTTGTCCTCCGCCGAGCAGCACCGGGTCTTCCAGCCGTCCACGATGCCCGGCGTCCGGCGGCGGGTCGTGCTCGCCACCAACGTCGCCGAGACCAGCCTCACCGTGCCGGGCATCAAGTACGTCGTGGACGCCGGAACCGCCCGCATCAGCCGCTACTCGACCCGCGCCAAGGTGCAGCGGCTCCCGATCGAGGCGATCTCGCAGGCGAGCGCCAACCAGCGCTCCGGCCGGTCGGGCCGCACCAGCGACGGCATCGCGATCCGGCTGTACTCGCAGGAGGACTTCGAGAAGCGGCCGGAGTTCACCGAGCCGGAGATCCTGCGCACCAACCTCGCTGCCGTCATCCTGCAGATGATCTCGCTCGGGCTGGGCGACATCGCCGCGTTCCCGTTCCTGACCCCGCCGGACTCGCGCGGCATCAAGGACGGGCTGGACCTGCTGGCGGAGCTGGGGGCGACGAAGGCGTCCACGCGCTCCGGCGGCATCGAGTTGACCCGGATCGGCCGCCAGCTCGCCCGGCTGCCCATCGACCCGCGGTTCGCCCGCATGGTCGTGGAGTCCAAGCGGCACAACACCTCGCGGGAGGTCATGGCGATCGTCGCCGGCCTCACCATCCAGGACGTGCGCGAGCGGCCGGTGGAGAAGCGCGGCAGCGCCGACGAGAAGCACGCCCGGTTCGTCGACCCGACCAGCGACTTCCTCACCCTGCTCAACCTCTGGAACTACCTGGAGGAGCAGCAGCGCGAGCTGTCCTCCAGCGCGTTCCGGAGGCTGTGCAAGGCCGAGTACCTCAACTTCCTGCGCGTGCGCGAGTGGCAGGACGTGTACCGGCAGCTGCGTCAGCTCGCCCGGCCGCTGGAGCTGACCATCGGCGAACCCTCGGTGAACCCGGACGGCATCCACCGGTCGCTGCTGGCCGGGCTGCTGTCGCACATCGGGCTCAAGGATGCGCGCGAGTCCGGCAACAAAGGATCGGCGCGCGGCCAACGGATGTCCGAGTACCTCGGCGCGCGGCAGACCCGGTTCGTGATCTTCCCCGGTTCGGCGCTCGCCAAGAAGCAGCCGAACGCGATCATGTCCGCGGAGCTTGTGGAGACCTCCCGGCTGTTCGCACGGATGAACGCGGCCATCGACCCGGCGTGGGCCGAGCCGATCGCCGGCGACCTCTGCAAGCGGCAGTACAGCGAGCCGCACTGGGAGAAGAACCAGGGCGCGGTCGTGGCTTACGAGCGGGTCACGCTGTTCGGCGTCCCGATCATCCCCCGCCGCCGCGTGCAGTTCGCCCGGATCGACCCCCAGCTGTCGCGGGAGCTGTTCATCCGGCACGCGCTCGTGGACGGCGAGTGGGACTCCCGGCAGGCGTTCGACCGGGCCAACCGGAAGCTCCTCGCCGAGCTGCGCGAGCTGGAGGAGCGCACCCGCCGGCGCGACATCCTCAACGACGACGAGGCCGTCTTCGAGTTCTACGACGCGCGCATCCCCGCCGACGTGGTCTCCACCCGGTCGTTCGAGGGCTGGTGGAAGAAGGCCAGGAACGAGACGCCCGACCTGCTGACCATGACCCCGGAGGCGCTGCTCGAGGACGACGCGGCCGGGATCGACGAGGAGGCCTTCCCGCCGGTCTGGCGGCAGGGCGACCAGCGGCTCACCCTCCGCTACCGCTTCGAGCCGGGCGCGGAGGACGACGGCGTCACCGTGCAGGTGCCGCTGCCGCTGCTGGCCGGGCTCGTGCCGGACGGCTTCGACTGGCAGGTGCCGGGCCTGCGCCAGGACCTCGTGACGGCCATGATCAAGTCGCTGCCGAAGGCCATCCGCCGTCAGGTCGTGCCCGCCGCCGACTGGGCGAAACGGCTGCTCGGCGAGCTCTCCTCCGCGGCCGGGATGGACGCGCACGACGGCCGCCGCCCCGCGGCCTCCCTCGCCGACACGCTCGCCGCGACCATCTCGCGGCAGACCGGCTCGCGGGTGACGGGCGCGGACTTCGATCTGGAGCGGCTGCCCGCCCACCTGCGCCCGACCTTCCAGGTGATCGGCGAGCGCGGCCGCCCGCTCGCGAGAGGCAAGGACCTGATGGCGCTGCAGGAGCGGCTGCGTTCGCGCGCCCGCGACTCCGTCGCGCGCGTCGCGGAGGCGCGCCAGCCGGACGCGATCGAGCGTTCGGGCCTCACCAGCTGGGATCTGGACGAGCTGCCCCGCCACCTCGACACCACGCAGAAGGGTCCGGGCGGCACGGTCAACACCATCCGCGCCTACCCCGCACTGGTCGACGACGGTGCGAGCGTCAGCATCCGGTTGATGTCGACGCCGGCCGAGCAGGCGCGGGCGCTGCCGGGCGGCGTCCGGAGGCTGCTGCTGGCGAGCATCCCGTCGCCGGTCGCGTACGTGCAGCAGCACCTGACGGCGAACGAGAAGCTGACGCTCGCCGCGAGCCCCTACCCGAACACCAAGGCGCTCTTCGACGACTGCCTGCTCGCGGTGATCGACTCGGTGCTGTACCGGATGAAGCCGGACGGCCAGCTCTTCATGCGGGCCGAGTTCGAGGCGGTCCGGGACCGGGTGTCCGGCGTCGTGATGGACTCGATGTTCGAGACGGTCGCGCTCGTCACCCGCATCCTCACCGCGGCGCGGGCGGCCGAGAAGGCGATCGGCGGGACGACGTCACTGACGTACCTGTCGGCGCTCAACGACGCGAAGACGCAGCTCGGCGGCCTTGTCTGGGCCGACAAGAGCGCTGGGCCCGGCTTCGTGTCGGCGACCGGGCTGGAGCAGCTGAAGCACCTCCCCCGCTACCTGAACGGGATCACCCAGCGCATGCAGGCGCTCCCGACCAACCCCGGCCGCGACCGCGCCTGGCAGACCCAGGTCGAGACCGCGACCGCGCTCTACACGGAGGCCGGCGGCCGCATCCCGCCCGCCCCGCACTCCCCCGAGAACCTCGTGCACGCCCGCTGGATGCTGGAGGAGTTCCGCGTCTCCCTCTTCGCCCAGTCCCTCGGCACCGCCGAGACCGTCTCCCTCCAACGCATCCGCAAAGTCCTCGGGTCTCCCTGACACCGCCCGCAACCGTCGAGTACGCAGAAAATCAGGTTGTGACCGGTCACATTCCTGATTTTCAGCGTACTCGGCGGTCTGGCAGTGGTCAGACGGGGAGGTGGAAGCCGCCGTTGGAGTGGAGGAGCTGGCCGTTGATCCAGCCGCCGGACGGGGAGAGCAGGAACGCGACGAGGTCGGCGGTGTCCTGCGGTCTCCCCAGGCGGCCGAGGGCCGTCTCGGCGGCCAGCGCCTCCGCCAGGTCGGGCGTCATCCAGCCGGTGTCGATCGGGCCGGGGTTGATCAGGTTCGCGGTGATGCCGAGGTGCGCCAGCTCCACCGCGGCCGCGATGACGATGCGGTCGAGCGCGCCCTTGCTGGCACCGTACGGGAGGTTGTGCGCCGTGTGGTCGCTGGTCAGCGCGACGATCCGGCCGGTGGCCGCGTCGGGCTCGGACGGCTGGACGAACTGCTCGGCGAACGCCTTGATCAGCAGCCAGGTGCCGCGGGTGTTCACGGCGAAGTGCGCGTCGAACGCGTCGACGGTCGTGTCCAGGATGCCGCTGTCGACGCTGTGCGCGTGGCTCGCGACCAGCGCCCGGACCGGACCGAGACCGGCGCGGACGCGATCGAGGGCGCGGGCCGGCGCCTCGGGGTGGGACAGGTCGACCGCCACCGGGAGTGCGCGGCCGCCGAAGGCGCGCAGCTCGTCGGCGAACGCATCGTGGCCGCGCTCACTGGCGCCCCACGGCATCGCGGCGTCGTAGTCGTCCCAGAAGGCGAACGCGACATCCCAGCCGATCGAGGCCAGGTTCCGCGCGATCGCCGCCCCGATCGAGTTCGGACGCGAGGCGCCGGTGACGAAGACCACCGGACGGGAAGAGCGGGCGTCGTTGTCCATCCGACGATTCTGTCAGACAGCGACGACGCCCGCTCCGCGAGCTCCCGGAACCGGTCCCGGGGCTACAGCACCTTCGACAGGAAGGCCTGGGTGCGCTGGTGCTGCGGGTTGGCGAGCACCTCGCGCGGGTCGCCGGACTCCACCACGACGCCGCCGTCCATGAAGACCAGCTCGTCCGCGACCTCGCGGGCGAAGCCCATCTCGTGGGTGACGACGACCATCGTCATGCCGGAGGCCGCCAGGCCCTTCATCACGTCGAGCACCTCGCCGACCAGCTCGGGGTCGAGCGCCGAGGTGGGCTCGTCGAAGAGCATCAGCTTCGGGTCCATCGCGAGCGCGCGGGCGATCGCCACGCGCTGCTGCTGGCCACCGGAGAGCTGCGACGGGTAGTGGTCGCCCTTGTCGGCGAGGCCGACCCGGACCAGCAGCTCGTTCGCCCGCTCCACAGCGCGCGCCTTCGGCAGGCCCTTGACCCGGATCGGCGCCTCGATGATGTTCTCGAGGGCCGTCATGTGCGGGAACAGGTTGAAGCGCTGGAACACCATGCCGATCTCGCGCCGCTGCCGGGAGGCCTCCTTGGGCTTCAGCTCGTAGAGCTTGTCGCCGTGCTGGCGGTAGCCGACCACCTGGCCGTCGACCGACAGCCGGCCGGCGTCCACGCGCTCCAGGTGGTTGATGCAGCGCAGGAAGGTGGACTTGCCCGATCCCGACGGGCCGATGATGCAGAGCACCTCGCCCGGGCGGACGGACAGCGAGATGGACTTGAGCACCTCGTTGGAGCCGAAGCTCTTGGAGACGCCCTCGGCCAGGACCATCGGCGTCACGCCGGCCCGTGCGGCCGACTCGCGTGCGGTGGTGTCGGTCATCCCTTGCCTCCCAGATCGTTGCCGTCGGGCGCGCCCGCGGCGGGCAGGGCGCCGGTGGCGAGCGCCGGCTCCTTGTTGTCCGGCCTGCGCATGTTGACGCCGCGCGAGAACCGCTTCTCCAGGAAGTACTGGCCCACCATCAGGATCGAGGTGAACAGCAGGTACCAGAGCGACGCGACGATCAGCAGCGGGATCGGCGTGTACGTGACCGCGGAGATGTCGCGCGCGACCCCGTAGAGGTCGGTGGTGAGCGGGATCGCCGCGACCAGCGAGGTGGTCTTCAGCATCGAGATGACCTCGTTGCCGGTCGGCGGGATGATCACGCGCATGGCCTGCGGGATGACGATACGGGTCATCGTCTGCCACCACGACATGCCGAGGGCTGTCGCGGCCTCCTCCTGGCCGCTGTCGACCGAGAGCAGACCGGCGCGCACGATCTCGGCCATGTACGCGGCCTCGTTGAGCGCCAGGCCGACGATCGCGATGATGAACGCGTTCTGCATGAAGCCGAGGTCGACGCTCACGCCGAGGTTCGTCCACGGCACGCCGAGGAAGACGTGCGGGTAGATCAGCGAGAACAGGCCCCAGAACACGAGCTGCACGTAGACGGGCGTTCCGCGGAAGATCCAGAGGTACAGCCAGGCGACGGACTTGACGACGGGATTCGGCGAGAGCCGCATCACCGCCAGCACGAGGCCCAGGATGACGCCGATGACCATGGAGTAGATCGTCAGCTGGAGGGTCACGAGCGCAGCCGCACTGATGCGCTTGTCGAAGACGTACTTGCCCACGTACTGCCAGCCGTAGGCGGAGCGCTGCGAGGCGTCGATGACGAACCAGACGAACAGCAGGACGAGCACGACCGCGAACACGATCCGCCACGGGTGGCGGAGCTTGATCGCCTTGATCGGCTCGGACGGCGGGGCGCCGGCCGGCGACGGGGCTGCCCCCGTCGCCGGACCGGCCGGATTGCCCTGGGACATGGTCAGCCCTTCGCGGCTGCGTTGAGGTCGGCCTTGGTGACGCCGCCGTCGGCGACGCCCCACTTGTCGAGGATCTTCTTGTAGGTGCCGTCGTCGATCAGCGCCTGGATGGTCTTCTGCAGCACCGGGGTCAGGTCGGAGTTCTTGGCGACCGGGATGCCGTAGGGCGCGATGTCGAAGGTCTTGCCCGCGGCCTGGAGCTTGCCGCTGGACTTGGACACTGCGTAGAGGGTGACGGGCGAGTCGGCGCTGAGGGCGTCGGCCTTGCCGAGGATGACCGCGTTGGTGGCGTCGTCCTGGTTGTCGTAGCGGAGCGCCTGGATGGCCGGCTTGCCCTTGTCGGTGCAGGCCTTCGACTTGGCGGGGACCTCGTCGGTGTCCTCGTAAGTGGTCGACTGGACGGCGACCTTCAGACCGCAGGCGTTGTCGGGGTCGACGTTCTTGCCCTTGGCGGACGCCCACAGGATGCCGGCGTTGTAGTAGTTGACGAAGTCGACCTGCTTCTCGCGCTCGACCGTGTCTGTGAACGAGGACATCCCGAAGTCGTCCTTGCCGCCGGTGATGCTCGGGATGATGTTGTCGAACTTGGCGATCGCGTAGTTGATCTTGACGCCGAGCTTGGCGCCGATCGCGTTGGTGAAGTCGACCTCCCAGCCGACCGGGTTGCCGTTGTCGTCCTTGTACTCGTTGGGCGGGTACGTGTCGTCCATGCCGACGGTCAGAACGCCCGCCGACTTGATCTTCGACGGGAGGCTGTTCGCGAGAGTGTCGTCCTTCTTCACGTCGAACGCGGCGCTCGACGCTGAGCCGCTCGACGAGGGGGTGGAGTTGTCGACACAACCGGACAGCGCGAGCGCGGCCACGGCGGCGAGGGCGGCCACAGGGGCCACGGAACGGATGCGCATGATGGTAGTTGTCCTTCTTCCTGGTGCAGGGTTGCAGGAGGGGTAAGGGGAGGATACCCCAGGCCCGAGGCCTTATACGCATACTAAATCGCGCGCGAAACGCTACTTTTCCTGCAAGTTTCCGAGAGATTTCGTGTTTCTTTGCGCGGATTCCGTTGTCTGCGACCTCCCGTGACGTCGAATGCGCGCGCCGCGCCGTGCCGCGCTAGGGTCGGGTCGTGATCCAACCGCAATCCGGTCTCGCCGCGACGGCCCGGGTGCTCGTCACCCGCCCGGACGATCCGCGCGCCGCGCCGCTGGTCGAGGAGCTGTCGCGCGAGTACGACGAGCGCTACGGCCTCAACGACGGCATCCCGTCGTCGGCGGAGCTGTCGCGGTATCCGGCCGAGCGGTTCACGGCGGAGGAGGGCGGCACCTTCCTGCTCCTCATCGACGAGGACGGCACCCCGGTGGCGGGCGGCGCGTTCATGCGGGAGGACGACTCCACGGTCGAGGTCAAGCGGGTCTGGACGCACTCCGGCTACCGCCGCCAGGGCCTCGCCCGTCGGGTGATGGGCGAGCTCGAGGCGGAGGCGGCGCGCCGCGGCGTGCGCACGATCGTGCTCACCACGGGAGCGCGGCAGCCGGAGGCGGTAGCGCTGTACCTCTCGCTCGGTTACTCGCCGCTGTTCGACCTCGACGACGACTGGGAGCGGGTCTCCTACCTCGGCTTCCGCAAGGACCTGTAGGGAGCCACCCCTCGCCCGCGGTAGCGCGATTCGTGACGAATGTGGGGAATCGCGGGGCCATTCGCGACATTCGGCACGAATGTAAGGAATCGCGCGGCGCGCGATTCGTGACGAATGTGGGGAATGGCGACCGTATTCGCGACATTCGTCACGAATGTCGGCGGCGTCAGCCGAGGAGGAGGTGGGTGGTCTCCGCGACGAGGGCGGCGGCGGGAGCCGCGTCAGCGGCGAGCGCGGCGGCGAGCGCCTCGGCGAGGGATCGCGTGCCCGCGCCGGTCGGCGCTGTGTCGAGCACGCCGAGCAGGTCGGCGGCGTGCAGCGCCTCGATCGCCAGCACATCAGCGGTGAGCGCGAGCGACCGCTGCAGGAGCCGGAGCGCCAGCGGCGCGTAGGTCGCGTGGTCCTCGACGCCGGAGAGCGTCGAGCTGCCGAGCGTCGCCGGCGCGGCGAGCTGGCGCACCTCGGCGACGGCGTCGGCCGCGGCGTAGAGCAGGAGGCCGGGGACGCGCGTGCGGCCCTCGCGGCGGGCCGGCGCGAGCGCGAGCGAGAGGGCGGCGCTGCGCCGCTCGGAGGCCTCCGCGACGTGCGCGAGGGCGAGACGCAGGTTCTCGAGGGCGAGTGCCAGCGGGAGGGCCTGGAAGTTGCCGCCGGAGACGAGGCGGCCGCTGGGGATGTCGACCACCGGGTTCTCCGAGCGCGCGGCGAGCTCCACCTCCAGTTCGGTGCGGAGCCGGGCGACGGCCTCCCGCAGCGCCCCGTGGAGCTGCGGCGCCGTGCGGAAGGCGAGCGGATCCTGGACGCTCACGGTGCGGTCCGGCGACTCCAGGGCGCTCCCGGCCAGGGCCGCGCGGATGGCGCGCGCGGACGCGCGCTGCCCGTCGCCGCCGCGCGCCTCCGCCACCGCCTCCGTGTAGGGGCTGAGGTTGCCCGCGGGTCCGTGGGCGCCGACGGCCTCCAGCGACAGCGCGACGACCAGGTCGGCCGCCTCCGCGAGCTGCCGAGCGCTGACGGCCGCGAGCGAACCGACGCCCACGCTCAGCGCGTTGGCGCTCAGGGCGGCGAGCGCCTCGTGCGGTGCGAGCTCGATCGGCGCGAGGCCCGCGGCCTCCAGCGCCTCCGCGGCCGGCACCGGGCCGCCGTCGCGCAGGACCGTCCCGGCGCCCGTGACGACCGCGGCGACCTCGGCCAGCGCGGTCAGGTCGGCCGCTCCCACGGAGCCGCGCGACGGGATGCGCGGCGTCACGCCCGCGTTCAGCAGCGCCGCGTACGCGTCGGCCAGTTCGGGCCGCACGCCCGCTCCCCCGCGCGTGAAGCCGGCGAGGCGGGCGGCGACCACGGCGCGCGCCTCACGTTCGGTGAGCGGTTCGCCGATGCCGCCGCGGTGGTTCGCGATGGTGCGGCGCTGGAAGGCGGCCAGCTCGTCGTCCGCCACCGCGTCGTCGCGCCCGGCGCCGAGGCGGCGGTTGAGCCCGTAGACCGGTTCCCCCGACGCGATCGCGCGGTCGACGACCGCCCGGGAGGCCGCGACCGTCGCCCGGGCGTCCGCGTCGAGCTCGACCGGGGCGCCGTCGGCGATCGCGACGATGTCGGAGACGGTGGGCGGCTGCACTCCGAGCCGGACGGTGCCCATCCTCAGAAGTCGGCCAGGTTCTGCCGCAGGCCGCCGTCGCCGAGCTCGGTGCGCAGCAGCCCGCGCCGGCGCAGCGCGGGGACGAGCGGGTCGAGGGTGCGGTGCACGTTGGCGGGGTGCACCTGGCCGGTGAACAGGAAGCCGTCGCCGCCGACGGCCTCCCCCAGCTCGCCCAGGTGGTCGGCCACCTCGTCGGCGGTGCCGATGATGGCCAGGCCGTCCTTCTTCGCGCGGGTCTGCAGGATCTCGCGCAGCGTGGAGCCCGCGGGCGCGGAGGAGACGAAGTTGTCGAGCGTCCCGCGGTTGCTGTTGGTGGTGATCTCCGGCAGCGGGGCGTCGAGGTCGAAGGTCTTGAAGTCGACCCCGGTCAGGTAGCTGATCGACTGGAGCTGCTCGTCGATCGCGGCCTGGGTCAGCTCCGCACGCGCCGCGCGCACGCTCGCTGTCTCCTCCGCGTTCGCGGTCAGGATCGGCTGCACGACGAACAGCACCTTCACGGCGTCCGCCGGGCGGCCGTGCTGCACCGCGACCTCGCGGATGCTGTCGCGGTACTCGCGCATCCGCTCGGGGGTGGAGGCCAGCGCCAGCACCACGTCGGAGTTCTTCCCGGCGAAGTCGCGGCCGCGACCGGAGGCGCCCGCCTGCACCATGACCGGATCCTCGGCCGCCGGCGCGGTGTTGAGCGGCCCGCGGACGCGGAAGAACCGGCCCTCGTGGTCGATGGTGTGCACCTTGCGGTAGTCGGCGAAGACGCCGCCCGCGACGTCCTCCACGATCGCGTCGGGCTCCCAGCTGCGCCAGAGCTTGCGGACGACCTCCACCCACTCGTCGGCGCGGTCGTAGCGGAGGTCGTGCTCCACCTGCTTGTCGAGGCCGTAGTTCTGCGCGGCGAGGTCGGAGCCGCTGGTCACCACGTTGAAGCCGAGCCGGCCTCCCGCGAAGTGCTGCAGCGTGCTGAGCAGGCGCGCGGCGGTGAAGGGCTCGTAGAAGCTCGCGCTGAGCGTCGGCACGACGCCGAGCCGGCTGGTCGCGCCGAGCAGGTAGGGCACGAGCGGCAGCGGGTCGTGCTTCGGGACGAAGCGGGCCGCGGCGAGGTTCACCTCGGCCGAGCCGCCGTAGGTGTCCGGCACGGCGACGCCGTCCTCGATGATGAAGAGGTCGAAGCCGGCGCCCTCGAAGGCCCGCGCGGCGTCCTGGTAGATCGGCGGCTGCTTCCAGTCGTAGCCGACGCCGTAGGTCGGGTCGCCCCAGCCTTGGACGCCGAACCCGGCGCCGAGGAACCAGCCGAAGTGGAGGAGTGCCATGCGTTCCCTGCTGTCAGTGGCCGGACGGGCGGCCGTGGTGTGGTACGGTGTCGTGTCGTCGCCGGGGCGCCGCGTCAGTCGACGCCGACGCCGGCCGCGGTCAGCCAGTCGGCGTCGTAGGCCTTGGTCAGGTAGTTCGTTCCGCCGTCCGGGGCGATCGCGACGATGACCGACCCGGGCCGCGCCTCCCGCGCCACGCGCAGTGCCGTCGCGACGGCCAGCGCCGACGACGGTCCGAGCAGCAGCGCCTCCTCGGCGGCGAGCCGGCGGAGGGTGCGGTAGACCACACCATCCTCGACCGTGTGCACCTCGTCCACCACCTCCGGGTCGAAGGTCTGCGGCCAGAACTCGCGCGGCCACGCCGTGCCGACGCCGTCGACCAGGATGCGTCCGGCCGCTCCGCCGTCGTAGGTCGATCCGGCCGGGTTGGCGCCGTGCACCTCGACGGCGCCGCCACTGACCTCCTTAAGGTATCTTCCGGTGCCGCTCACGGTTCCGCCGGTGCCGATCGCGGCGACGAAGTGCGTCACCCGGCCGGCGGTCTGCCGCCAGATCTCGGGGCCGGTGCCGCGGTAGTGCGCCTCGGGGTTCGCGGTGTTCGCGAACTGGGCGGGACGCCAGGAACCGGGCGTCTCCGCAGCGATCCGGTCGGCGATGGCACGCGGGTTCGCGGGGTCGTCGGGGCCGGCCTCCCAGTCGGCCTCGACGAGGCGCGCTCCGTAGGCGGCGAGGACCTTGCGCTTCTCCTCGGAGATGTCGGCGGCGTGGACGATGACCACCGGGTGGCCGGTGAGCCGGCCGATCAGGGCGAGGCCGATCCCGGTGTTGCCGCTGGTGGCCTCCACGATGGTGCCACCCGGGGCGAGCGCGCCGGCCGCCTCCGCGGTGCGGATCATGTTGAGGGCGATGCGGTCCTTCGATGAGCCGCCGGGGTTGCGCCCCTCCAGTTTCACCAGGACCCGGACGTCGAGTCCGGACGGGAGGGCGTGCAGCTCGACGATGGGGGTGTTGCCGATCAGCGCCGCCGCCGAGTCGCACACCTCGCCCAGCGGGAGATTCCCGTGGGCGGAGGCGGGGATGAGATCGAGCGCGGTCATGCAGGAACGATAGACGCGTGCGCCAGGATGCGCACGGGCTGTGTCGACGTGTTACAGCGCACCGACGGCGACCGGTCGCTCGGGATCGTTCGACCACGCGGAGAACGAGCCGGGGTAGAGCGCCGGCACCGGCAGTCCGGCGGCCTCCATCGCGAGCGCGAGGTGGGCGGCGGTCACACCCGAGCCGCAGTACACGCCCGCCGGAGTGCCCGCGGTGACGCCGAGCTCGGCGAAGCGTTCGGCGAGCCGGTCCGGGCTGAGCATCCGGCCGTCGGGCCCGATCGTGTCGGCGGTCGGCGCGCTCACGGCGCCGGGGATGTGGCCGGCGCGCGGATCGACCGGCTCGACCTCGCCGCGGAACCGCTCGGCCGCGCGGGCGTCGAGCAGGACGCCGTTCGCCGCGATGGCCGCCGCGGCGTCCGCGTCGAGCGTCGGAAGAGAGCCGTAGGCGAGCTCGACCGTCCCGGGAACAGGGACGGAGCTCGTCGTGTCGAGACCGCCGCCGAACGCGACCCACGCGGCCAGGCCGCCGTCGAGCACGCGCACGTCCTCGAAGCCGGCGTATCGCAGCAGCCACCAGAGCCGGGCCGCGGAGGTGCCGGAGACGTCGTCGTAGACGACCACGCTGTCCCCGTCGTTCAGGCCCCAGCGACGCGCGGACGCCTGGAAGGCGTCGATGTCGGGCAGCGGATGCCGGCCGTCCGTCGGCGCGCCGTGCCCGGCCAGCTCGGTGTCGAGGTCGACGTATACCGCGCCCGGAATGTGGCCCTTCGCGAACTCCTCGGCCCCGGGAGGACCGCCGAGCTTCCAGCGCACGTCGAGCACCCGCAACGTCGACCGCCGCCGGCCGGCGCCGCTCCACAGGGACTCGGTCCCGGAAGCGGCGTCCAGCGCGGCGGCCGTGATCAGCGGAGAGTTCCGCATCGTCATGTCAGTGACCGCTCGACGCCTTCGCGTTCGACTCGTACGAGGTGTTGGTCGACTCGAAGAAGTTGACCAGCTCGAGCGTGTCGTTGGCGGTCGCCATCCACTTGGCCGGGTTGGAGACCTTGTACTCGGCCTCGAAGCCGAGCTCCTCCAGCCGGCGGTCGGCCAGGTACTTGACGTACTGGTTGATGTAGTTGGCGTTCAGGCCCAGGATGCCGCCCGGCAGGAGATCGCGGTTGTACTGCTCCTCCATCTCCACGGCGTCCAGGATCATCTGGCGGATCTCGTTCGCGAACTCCGGCGTCTGCAGGTCGGGGTTCTCCTCGAGCACCGTCAGGATGAGGTTGATGCCGAACTTGAGGTGCAGCGACTCGTCGCGCACCACCCAGTCGATCAGCGAGCCGAAGTTGCGCAGCAGGTTCCGCTGGCGGAACGACAGCGCCACCATGAAGCCCGAGTAGAACCAGATGCCCTCGAGGATCACGTTGTAGGCCACGAGGTTGCGGATGAAGTCCTGCTTGCCCTCGGTCGTCGTGATGTCGAGCGCCTGCTCGGTCATCCGCTTGATGAAGCGGACCTCGAACTCCTCCTTGCGCGCCATCGACGGGATGTCGACGTGCGAGTTGTAGGCCTGCTCGCGGTCGATCGGGAACGTCTCCAGGACGTACTCGAACGACATGCAGTGGTTGGCCTCCTCCCACATCTGCTTGGCGAGGTAGAGGTGCGCCTCGGCCGCGTTGATGTAGGGGTAGACGCCGAAGGCCAGCGCCTTGTTCACCAGGAGCTCGTTCGGGTTGAAGTAGCTCATCAGGAAGGTGACCGCGTGACGCTCCTCGTCGGTCATCCGCTTGAAGTCGGCGATGTCCTCGCCGAGCTGGATCTCGTTGGGGAACCAGGTGTTCGCGACGGCCTGGTCGTAGAGGTCCATCGCCCACTGGTACTTCACCGGCTTGAGGAGGAGGCCCTCCTCGATTCCCGTTCCCAGGATGCCCATGTGTCTTCTTCTTTCTTCGTTCGGCGACCGCCGAGTACGCGAATTGTCTGCGTACTCGGCGGTTTCCGGTCGATTATGTGCGTACTCGGCGGTTACGGGCTACTGGCAGGACTCGCACTGCAGGTCGTCCATCGGGTCGACGGGCACGTAGTACTCCTCGATCTTGGTGCTGTTCATTACTTGTCACCCCCAGCGGCGTTGGAGGTGAGGCCGCCGAAGCCGAAGCCGCGACGGGCGGGGGCGGCGGCCGGAGCGGTCTCGGTGACGGCGGGAGCCGCGGCCGGAGCGCCGGCGCCCACCGTGGCGAAGCCGGTGCGGCCGCCGGAGATCTCCTCGGCCTTGTTGACCTTGACGGTCGACTGCTCGGCCTGGTGACGCGGCTTCATGTGCAGGTAGTAGGTCGTCTTGACGCCCTTCTCCCACGCGGCGTAGTAGATGTCCATCATGTCGCCGAGGTCGCGCGTCTCGAGGTACATGTTGCGGCTGATCGCCTGGTCGATCCACTTCTGGGCGCGGGCCGCCACCTCGATGAAGGCGTACGGCGAGAGCTGGAAGCTGGTCTTGAACGTGGCCTTGACCTCGTCCGGGATCGCCGCGATGCCCTGGATGTCGCCCTGCGAGCGCAGGATCGACTCGCGGACGTCCTGCCAGATGCCGCGCTCCTGCAGCGTCTCGACCAGGTTGCGGTTGACCTCGAGGAACTTGCCCGAGGAGGTCGACCGGCTGAAGATCTGCGAGAACTGCGGGTCGAAGCCGGGGGTGGTCCCGGCGACGAGGCCGATGGAGGCCGTGGGAGCGATGGCCATCAGGGTGGCGTTGCGCATGCCGCCCTTGACCTTCTCGCGCAGGCGGTCCCAGTCGAGGCGGATGGTGCGGTCGACCGTGATCGGGACGCCGCGGTCGGCCTCCGTCAGGGCGATCGAGTCGTAGGGCACCAGGCCCTTCGACCAGCGCGAGCCCTCGAAGTTCGGGTACGCGCCGCGCTCGCGGGCCAGGTCGGCGCTCTCGTCGATCGCCGCGTAGGAGACGTGCTCCATGATCTCGTCGATCAGGGCGTACGCCTCTTCGCTCTCGTAGCTGAAGCCGAGGCGCTCGACGATGTCGGTGAAGCCCATCACGCCGAGGCCGATCGCGCGGTTCTGCTGGTTGGAGAAGTCGGCCTCGTCGACGCTGGACACCGTGATGTCGATCAGGTTGTCGAGCTGACGGACGGCCTGGCGGGCGCTCGCCTCGATGCGCTCCCAGTCCATCTTGCCGTCGATCAGGTGACGCGACAGGTTGATGGAGGCCAGGTTGCAGACCGACACGTTGTCCCGGTCCTGCGGCAGCGTGATCTCGGTGCAGAGGTTGGAGAGGTGGATCGTGCCCGTGTTGTTGTTGAGGGCGCGGTTGTTGATCGTGTCCTTCCAGGTCAGCCACGGGTGGCTGGTGGTCTGGAGGCTCATCAGGATGTCCTTGAACTGCGCGCGGGCGCTGATCTTCTTGAACATCCGCAGCTCTCCGGCCTCGGCCAGCGCGACGTACTCCGCGTAGCGCTGCGAAAACTCCTTGCCGTACAGCTCGTTGAGGTCGGCGACCTCCAGCGGGTCGAAGAGGTACCAGTCCTCGTCGTTCTGGACGCGCTTCATGAACTCGTCGCTGATCCACACCGCGGTGTTGGCGGTGCGGGTGCGGCGGTACGGGTCGCCGGAGTTCTGGCGGAGGTCGAGGAACTCCGGGAAGTCGAGGTGCCAGTTCTCCATGTAGAAGCAGAGCGCGCCGAACTTCTTGCCGCCGCGGCTGACCGCGCGCAGCACCGAGTCGATCGTGTGCATGAACGGGATCGGGCCGGTCGAGGTGGTGTTGTTGGAGCGGATCGGCGAGCCCTGGGCGCGCAGCTTGGTGACCGAGAGGCCGATGCCGCCGGTGCCCTTGGTGAGCCACATGACGTCGCGGACCGACTTGGCGATGTGCTCGATGTCGTCCTGCATCTCCATGACGAAGCAGTTGGAGAGCTGCGGGTAGGCGGTGCCGGCATTGACGAGCGTGGAGCCGGCCGCCAGGTACTCCAGGCGCGACATCTTGTCGTAGAACGCGAGGGCGTGCGCGGTCGGGTCGGCCTCGTTGAGGGAGAGGCCCATGGCGATGCGCATCCAGAAGTACTGCGGCACCTCGAGGGAGTCGCCGTTGCGGGCCTTGATGCCGTAGCGGTTGTTGAGGGTGACGACGCCGATGTACTTGAGCAGCTCGTCGCGCGACGGGTCGAGATGCGCGGCCAGGCTGTCGAGGTCGAACAGGGTGGTAAAGCGCGAGTCGAGCAGCGTCTCGGCGACGCCGCGCTCGACGTAGGCACGGAAGTGCGAGGTGTGCAGCTCGGTGAGCTCGTCGAGGGTCTCGTAGTCGCCGAGGACGCGCTTGTAGATCGTCTTGAGGAGGAGGCGTGCGGCGACGGTGTCGAACGCCGGGTCGTCCTTGACGTTCTGCAGGGCGACCTGGATGACCGCCTCGTCGAGCTGCTGCGTCGTGATCCCGTCGAACAGGGTCAACTCCAGCTCGCTCGCGATCTGGGTGACCCAAGTGATGTTCTCGTCCAGACCGGCCGCGGCGTGCTCGATGGCCAGGTTGATCTTGTTGGCGTCGTACGGCTCGCGCTCGCCGTTCCGCTTCACAACAGTGATAGCCACTATCTCTCCCTCTATTACCTCAACAGTGCCGCTCCGGTGAGCGGCGAAGTTCCCCGCGACAGGGCGGGCGGAACGCCCCGAAAGCTCCGTCCGGGAGCCCCGGGAGCTGGTCGGGCCCCCTGTCGCGTGAACCACTATATAGCCGGGTCCCGACATTTCCATGCCCCCATATCTAGTGGGCGTGTCATCCACAGGTGTGAAGAAGTTATGCACATTTCCACACCCCCTCGAACGGGTTTCACGGCCCTTACGCCGCGGTCGCCGACCGATAGAGTGGGAAGACTGTGAGCAGCTACTCGAGCCTTCTGAAGACGCCCGGCGTCGCGCGCATCATCGCCGCGCAACTGACCGCGCGGTTCCCGTTCGGGATGCTCTCGCTGGCGTTCCTGCTGCACATCGAGCGCATCCACCACTCCTACGGCGCGGCCGGCCTCGTGCTCGGCGCGATGAGCATCGGCCAGGCGATCGCCGGCCCGATGACGAGCCGCCTGATGGGCGTGCTCGGCATGCGCACGGTGCTGTGGACGACGCTGGCGCTGTGCTCCGCCGCCGTGGCCGCGATCGGCGTGTTCGTCATGCCGATCCCCCTCACCATGGCGGTCGCGTTCTTCGCGGGCCTCAGCATGCCGCCCATCCAGCCGGCCGTGCGGACGATCTACCCCAAGATGGTGAACTCGCGCCAGCTCACCCCGCTGTTCTCCCTCGACGCCTCCGCGCAGGAGATCATCTGGATCGCCGGACCCGTCGCGATCACCTTCGTCTCCACCCAGATCGGCACGGTCGAGGGCATCCTGATGTCGGTGGCGATCATGCTGCTCGGCGGCGCCTGGTTCATCTCCTCCCCCGAGGTGGGTCGGGTGCGCATCCCGCGCAGCAAGCGGCGCTTCGGGATGGTGCTGGCGCGGCCCCCCGTGCTGCTGGCGACCGTGGTCGGCTTCCTGCTGATCGGCTCGTGCGCAGCGGTGGAGGCCGGGGTCGTGGCGAACTTCGGCGAGGGCTCGCCGTTCGCCGGCATCGTCCTGGCGATCTGGTCGCTCGGCTCCCTGGTCGGCGGTCTCGCGTTCGGGCACATCCCGATCGGGCCGTGGGCGACGGCGCGGCGCATGCTGATCGTGTTCGTCGGCGTCGTCATCTCCACGTTCATGCTGTGGTCGTGGTGGGGGCTGTCGCTGACGCTGATCGTCGCGGGGCTCGGCATCGCGCCGGCACTGGCGGTGCTGTTCGCGATCGTGTCGGCCAGCGTCAAGTTCTCCGACACGGCGGAGGCCTACGGCTGGGTCGGCACCGGGCAGCTCATCGGCGCGGCGCTGGGCTCCGCGCTCGCGGGCTTCCTGATCGATGCGCACGGGCCGGTCGGCGCGTTCTGGGCGGCGGGCGCGTTCGCGTTCGTCGGCTTCCTGGTGCCCGCACTGGCCTGGCGGGTGCACCCCGACCTGCGCGGGCGCGACGCCTCCCCCATCCCCGACACCGAGCCCGTCCCCGTCCAGCCCTCCTAGCCGCCGAAACGTGACTGATCGCGGAAATCGTCCACAGCT
Organism: Leifsonia shinshuensis; assembly: GCF_013410375.1. NCBI lineage: Bacteria > Bacillati > Actinomycetota > Actinomycetes > Micrococcales > Microbacteriaceae > Leifsonia > Leifsonia shinshuensis. The sequence continues at coordinate 1,679,096 of NZ_JACCFL010000001.1, read as the reverse complement.
TTTCCGCGTTTAGTCACGTCTCGGTCGCCGGCTGTGGAGAACGGGAGCGGGATTCGGCTCGGTCCGGCAGGGTGGCGGGATGGGGAGACGGGCAGCGGAGTTAGGGCGGGATTTCCGTTCAGGCGCGTTCCGGACACGGGATGCCCTCGAGAGCGGGGTGTCGGCGGGACGGCTCCGGGCGAGCGACCTACACACCCCGATCAGGGGCGTGCGGGTCGCCGGCGGGGACGCGGGACTGGAGACGCGCTGCGGCGCCTTCCTGCTGCACCGGCACGAGCGGGTGGCGTTCAGCCACACGACAGCGGCGGAGCTGTGGGGAGCGCCCCTCCCGGCGGCAGCCCGCGCCGACGACCGGCTCCACGTGAGCGTCCCCGCCGGCGGTCGCGCCGTGCAGGCGACATCCGTCGTCGGCCACACGCTCTCCGCCTGGAGGACGATCTCTTTTCGCGGCCTGCCGCTGACCACTCCCGAACAGACGTGGCTGGACCTGGCCGCCGTCCTCGGCCGCGACGCCCTCGTCGCCGTCGGCGACTGGCTGCTGAGCTATCGGCACCCGCTGACGACGGTCGAAGCGCTGGCGGAGATCGTGGGGACCGCGTCCGGGAGGCGCGGTATCGCGACCGCGCGGGCCGCGATACCGCTCGTCCGAACGCGGTCGGAGTCGCCCGCCGAGACGCGACTGCGGTTGATCCTCCTCGATGCGGGACTCGCGGAGCCGTGGCTGAACTACGTGATCCACCGTCGCGATGGGAGCTTCCTCGCGCGCGTCGATATGGCGTATCCGTCAGAGCGCGTGGTCCTCGAATACGAGGGTGACGGCCACCGTGTCGACAGAGAGGTCTGGTTCCGCGACATCCACCGGCGCGAGCACCTCGAGGACCTCGGCTGGCGCGTCGTCCGCGTCACCGCCGCCGACCTTCGCACCCCGCTCCCTCTCGTCACCCGCCTCTCCCACCTCCTGGCCACGAGACGTGAGTAATCGCGGAAATCCGACGACGGATTTCCGCGATTACTCACGTTTCACCAGCGGGGGTGGGTGGTGGCGCGGAAGGTGCGGTCGTACAGGCCGCGGACGGCGTCGGCGAAGCCGGCCGGGAGCGCGACGACGGCTGCTGCCGCGTTCGCGCGCGCCTGCTCCGGCGAGCGGGCGCCGGGGATGACGGTGCTCACGCCGCCCTGCGCCACGATCCACGCAAGGGCCGCCTGCGCGGGCGTCGCACCCTCGGGCGCGAGCGCCGCGAACTCGCGGGCCGCGCGGACGCCCTCCGCGTCGTCGACGCCGGAGAAGGTCTCCCCCACGTCGAACGCCTCGCCGTGCCGGTTGTAGCTGCGGTGGTCGTCCGCGGCGAACTCCGTCGTCTCCGAGTAGCGGCCGCTCAGCAGCCCGGAGGCGAGCGGCACCCGAGCGATGATGCCGACCCCGGCCTCCCGCGCCGCCGGCAGCACCTCGTCGAGCGGCTTCAGCCGGAACGCGTTGAGGATGATCTGGACGCTCGCCGTCCCCGGCCGCGCGATGGCCTCCAGAGCCTCTGCGCAGGTCTCGACGCTGACGCCGTAGTTCGCGATCGCACCCTCCTCCACCAGGGTGTCGAGCGCGTCGTAGACCGCGGCGTTCGAGAACACCGGGGTGGGAGGGCAGTGCAGCTGGACGAGGTCGAGGGTGTCCATGCCGAGGTTGCGGCGGGAGCGGTCCGTCCACTCGCGGAATTTCCCGAGCGTGAAGTTCGCCGGGTCCTGCGCCTCCCGGCGGCCCATCTTGGTGGCGACGGTCAACGGGAGATCCGGGTGGGCGGCACGGTAGCGGCCGATGAGCTGCTCGCTGCGGCCGTCGCCATAGACGTCGGCGGTGTCGAAGAAGGTGACCCCGGCCTCGGTCGCCGCGTCGAGGACGGCGAGCGCGTCGGCCTCGGTGACGTCGCCCCAGTCGGCGCCGAGCTGCCACGTGCCGAGACCGATGACCGACACGTCGCGTCCGGTCCGTCCGAGAGTGCGATTCTGCATACCGCCCAGCCTAGGCCGCCGCTTCGGTGACCTCCTGGTCGCGGAAGTGCCCGGCGAGCATCCCGATCACGCCGACCACGGCCCAGCCGAGCAGCACCAGCCACGGGAACAGCGCGTCGGCCGACGGGAAGTACGACAGGTCGCGCAGCAGGGTTACGGAGGCGCCCGGCACGAACCACTGCCCGACCGCGCCCCACGGCCCGACCAGGAACTGCAGCGGCTGGGCGGCGGCCGACAGCGGATTGCCGACCAGCACCGTGAGCACGGCGCCGATCGCGATGCCGACCCGCCCGAACAGCGCGTTCATCCCGACCACGAAGGCCGCGATCGCGAACATCGCCAGCCCCACGGCGAGCGCGTTCACCCAGTAGTCGCCCTGCAGGATTCCGAACCAGCCCTGCAGGATGCCGGTGACCGCCAGACCGCCCGCCACCCCGTAGAGCGCCACCGCGCCGAGGCGGCGCCAACTCCCGGCGACCAGCAGGGAGATGAGCACGCCGCCGAGCATCCCGCCCAGCACGAGCGGGAAGGACGACGCGGCCAGGCCGAGCCCGCGGGAGTCGGTGGAGGCGAGCGGGACGACGTCGGTCACCTTCACGGTGATGGTGGGCGCCTTCGTCCCGGCGGGCGCGTGGCCGGCGGCGATGGCCTGCTGCACGGCCGCCTGCGCCTGCGCGTTGGCCGCGGTCTGGAGGTTGCCCGCCACCTGGTTCAGGATCTGCGTCACCGCCGCGCCGTTGGCGGAGGCGGTCAGCACCTCCGGGCTGTCGCCGAGGACGATCGCGCCGTAGACGTCGCGCTTCTGGATCGCGTCGACGGCCGCCTGCCGGTCGCTCAGGGTCGTGACCGCGAACGCGCCGCTCGCCGCCTTGTCGAGCTGCTTCTCCACCGCGCTCACCTGCGCGGACGGGCCGGCGATCCCGATGGGGAGGTCCTTGACCGTCGAGGTCACGGTCGGCCAGAGGAAGGCGAGCAGGATGACGACGACGATGGCCGCCGCTCCGACGGCGAGCGCGAGCGCTCGCGCCCAGGGCGTGTGGACGACGGGACCCGCTGCTTGCTCGGGAGACGAAGCGACGTGCTCGCCGTGCGCAGCGCGCCCTTCCCCGCCGGGACGATCGACGCCCCGATCGGTGCTGGTGCTCATGACGACCTCCACTCAATAAAAACGAATGCTCGTTCTTTATAATCGACAGCCGGGACGCTATTGTCAAGAACGAACGTTCTTTTTTCCGCCACGAGGAGGAGACCGATGCCCAAGGTCACCGAGGAGTACCGCACGGCGCGACGCCACGAGATCGCCCAGGCCGCCCTCCGCTGCTTCGCGCGCAACGGCTTCGCAGCCACCTCGATGGCCGACATCATCGCCGAGTCCGGACTCTCCGCCGGCGCGATCTACGGGCACTTCACCAGCAAGGACGAGCTGATGGAGCTGACCGCGTCGGAGATCCTCGACGCCCGGTTCCTGGAGGTCGAGGAGGCACGAGCCCGGCAGCCCCTCCCCACGCCCGGCGAGATCGTCCGCATGCTCGTCACCGGCCTGACGACGCACCTCGTGGACCTCCAGCTCCTGGTGCAGGTCTGGGGGCAGGTGCCGATCAATCCGCGGCTGAAGCAGATGTCCTCCGAGATCGGCGGGCGCATCCGCGCCATGTTCGCGGGCTACCTGACCGACTGGCACGCCCAGACGCTGCCCGTCGAGGAGGCGCGCGCCCTGGCCGCGCGGCAGGCGCCGGTGTACATGGGGCTCGTGCAGGGTTACGTCACGCAGACGGTGCTGTTCGACGGCTTCGACGGGGAGACTTACCTCGCGGTCGTCGCCTCGATGTCCCTGGCCGACTGACCCGCATCGCAGGCCGCCGCGACGACGCGCGCGAGCCGCTTGCGGATGAGGTGGTCGTTGGCCTCGACCCGGTGCATCGTGACGTGCCGCATGGCCTCGATCACGGCGAGGCTGCCCGGCGCGATGAAGGCGTCCATCGTGCCGTAGACGACCTCCACCGGACAGCTCTTGCCATCAACATCGTGGACCCGGGCCAGGTCGCCGATCACGGTCTGCCGCTCGATGCAGTTCTCCAGCGACAGCACGAACGGGCGCCAGCTCTTCTCGGTGATCTCGAAGACGTTCTTGATGGGCAGCAGCTTGCCGAGGATGTTCGCGTTGCGGAGGGTGAACTCCTTGTTGTTGCGGAGGAACTCGTACGCGCGCAGGTAGGCACTGACCCGGGTGCGCACCCGGCGGTCGCCGATCTCGGCGGGAGTGCCGTAGACCGGCGGCCCGACCAGGACGAGCCGGCTCAGGGCGCCAGGGCGCTCGGCGGCGTACCGCGCGACGATGAGGCTGCCGAGCGAGTGGCCGACGAGGACGAACGGCTCGCGCAGCTTCAGCGAGCGCAGCGTGCGGTCGAGTGCGGCCACGTGCTCCTCGATCGTGTACTGGGCGTCCTCCGGGGCGGGCGACCGGCCGAAGCCGAGGATGTCGATGGAGATGGCGCGGTGCCGCGGCTCCAGCAGCGGCACGAGGTTCTGGAACGTCACCGACGACGACGCGATGCCGTGCACGAGCACGACGACCGGGCCCTCCCCCACATCGGAGGCGATGTGCAGCAGCGGGACGCGCCGCAGCCCGAGCGCACGGCGCACCCGGTCGAGGAAGCCGCTCATCGGTCCGGCCACCAGGGCGGCGTGAGCCGTTCGAGCAGGCCGAGCAGCGCGTCCACATCCCGCGGCCGAGGCCGGGTGAGCCAGACCTCGATCGCGCCGATGATGCCGTCGGCGAGGTAGCGCTCGATCGTGCGCCGCTCCAGCTCGTCGGCCGCGGGGACGCTGACGCTGTGCTGGTCGAGCAGCAGCTCGATGGAGCCCTGGAAGTGCTCGCTGAGCATCGCGTGCAGGCCCGCCTCCGCCCCCTCCGGGCCGAGGCCGCGGCGGTAGACCGCGTCGTGCTCGTCCACGTGCTGAAGGACTGCGCGGGTGACACCGCTGATCGCGGCGGCGGCGTCGTCCGGCGCGACGTCCACGAGGTAGGCGGCGCGCAGGTCGTCGAGTTGGGCGCGGAGCACGCGCTGCAGCAGGGCCGCAGGCGACGCGGCGTACTCGTACACGGTCGACCGGTGCACACCTGCGGTGGCCGCCAGCCGGGAGACCGTCACATCGGCGATCGACTGCTCGGCCGCGAGGGAGAGCACCGCGGCGCTCAGCCGGGCCAGCGTCTTCGTCTGCCGGGCGTCGAGGCGCGCCCTTTCGGGCGCCCCCGCATTCGCCGACGTGTTCGCCGAGCTGTTCGCTGCGGGCGCACCGGCCTGCGGGCCGTTCGGCCTCCCTGTGTTCACCTTCCGATCGTACAATGGACTTATCCGACAGGTGTCGGATATCTGGAAGGAGAACATTCATGGCTCAGTACGATGTCGCCGGCCGCTCTGCGATCGTCACCGGCGGTGGCTCGGGCATCGGGCGCGCGGTGGCGCTGACCCTCGCGGCCAGCGGGGCCGCCGTCCTGGTCACCGACCTCAACGAGGAGCACGCCAAGGCCGTCGTCGCCGAGATCGAGGCGGCGGGCGGAACCGCGGCGGCCCTCGCCGGAGACGTGACCGACCCCGCGTTCGCCACGGCGAGCGTCGAGGCCGCCAACGCCCTCGCGCCCCTCAAGATCGCGGTCAACAACGCCGGCATCGGCGGCGAGGCCGCTCCGGTCGCCGACTACTCGCTGGAGAGCTGGCGCAAGGTCATCGAGGTCAACCTCAACGCGGTGCTGTACTCGATGCAGCCGCAGCTGACCGCGATGGCGGAGAACGGCGGCGGCGCGATCGTCAACATGGCGTCCATCCTCGGCAGCGTCGGCTTCGCGAACTCGTCGGCCTACGTCACCGCCAAGCACGGCCTGCTCGGACTCACCCAGAACGCGGCCCTCGAGTACGCCGACAAGAAAGTCCGCGTCGTCGCGGTCGGCCCCGGCTTCATCAAGACGCCCCTGGTCGAGGCCAACATGACGCCCGAGGCCCTGAAGTTCCTGGAGGGCAAGCACGCCCTCGGCCGGCTGGGCGAGCCGGAGGAGGTCGCGGCCCTCGTCGCCTTCCTCGCCTCCGACGCCGCGTCGTTCATCACCGGCAGCTACCACCTCGTGGACGGCGGCTACACCGCGTCCTGATCCGCTCGAGGGGCACGCAGACGACCGGAGAACCGCGTTTTGCGGGCGTTTGCGTGCCCCTCGGCGCCGCGAGACCTAGGCTGGGGAAGGTGAGTGCGGACAGCGAGCTGTTGAGCGACGAGCGACTGGAGCGGTTCCGCTCCCGAGCCGCCGAATACGACGCGGAGAACCGGTTCTTCACCGAGGACTTCGCCGAGCTGGCGGACGCCGGCTACCTGAAGGCCATGGTCCCGACCGAGTTCGGCGGACTGGGGCTGACGCTGGAGCAGACCGCGCGCCTGCAGGTGCGGCTCGCCGGCGCGGCTCCCGCCACCGCGCTCGCGGTCAACATGCACCTGGTCTGGACCGGCGTCGCCAAGACCCTGCGCGACCGCGGCGACGACTCCCTCGAGTTCCTGCTGCGGGAAGCGGGGGCGGGCGAGGTCTTCGCGTTCGGGCTGAGCGAGGCCGGCAACGACCTGGTGCTGTTCGGCTCCACCACCGAGGCCCGGCCGGAGCCGGACGGCTCGTACCGCTACTTCGGCACCAAGATCTTCACCTCGCTCTCCCCCGCGTGGACCCGACTCGGGACGATGGGCCTCGACACGACCAGCGCCGACGCCCCCAAGATCGTCTACGGCTTCGTGGAGCGCACGGGCGGCGGCTTCGAGATCCGCGAGGACTGGGACACCATCGGGATGCGCGCGACGCAGAGCAGCACCACCGTCCTCGACGGCGCCCTGGCGCGGGCGGACCGCGTCGTGCGCCGGCTCGACCCCGGCCCCAACCCGGACCCGCTCGTCTTCGCGATCTTCGCCAACTTCGAGCTGCTGCTCGCCGCCGTCTACACCGGCATCGGCGCCCGCGCGCTCGAGCTCGCCGTCGCCTCCGCGCACCGCAGGAAGAGCCTCAAGAACGACGGCCGCAGCTACGCGAACGACCCGGACATCCGCTGGCGCGTCGCCTCGGCCGCGATCGACCAGGACGCGCTCCTCCCCCAGCTGGACGCGATCACCCGCGATGTCGACACCCTCGCCGACCACGGCGCGCAGTGGTTCCCGAAGCTCGTGGGGATGAAGGTCCGCGCCACCGAGACCGCGCGCCGGGTCGTCGACCAGGCCATCCGGGTCTCCGGCGGCTCGACCTTCTTCACCGGGAACGAGCTCGGGCGGCTCTACCGCGACGTCCTCGCCGGCATCTTCCACCCGTCCGACGCCGAGTCCGCGCACAGCACGGTCGCGAACGCCTGGCTCGGCCCGATCGAGGAGTGACAGGCGCCATGGAGCAGCTCACCGCGCAGCACTTCGCCGACCGGCTGGCCCGTGGCGCCGCACAGGCGCGGGAGGCCGGGCTGGACGCCCTGCTGGTCGCGCCCGGCCCGGACCTGGCCTACTTCGCCGACTACCTGCCGCCGTCGACCGAGCGGCTGACCATGCTGGTCATCCCGGGCGAGGGCGAGCCGACGATGGTGGTGCCCGTCCTGGAGCACGACAGCGCCGCCGCGACCCGGGCCGCCGGGGCCATCCGCCTGATCACCTGGGCCGACGGGGAGGACGAGCACGCCCCGCTCGTGGACCAGCTCTGGTCGGGAGGCCGCTACGCCGTCTCCGATTCCGCCTGGGCGCTGCACCTGCTGGCGCTGCAGCACGAGCTCCCGGACGTGCGCTTCGCGGCGTTCTCCGCGGCGCTGCCCATGCTGCGCGCGGTCAAGGCGCCCGACGAGCTCGACCGGCTCGCCGCCGCGGGGGCCGCCGCCGACGCGACGTTCGAGGACATCCTGAACGTCGCCTTCGCCGGCCGCCGGGAGGACGAGGTGGCCGCGGACCTGGACCGGCTGCTGCGCGAGCACGGCCACTCCCGGGTCGACTTCACGATCGTCGGCTCCGGGCCCAACGGCGCCAACCCGCACCACGAGGCCGGCGACCGGGTCATCCAGCAGGGCGACATGGTCGTCCTCGACTTCGGCGGGCTGATGGACGGCTACGGCTCCGACACCACCCGCACCGTCCACGTCGGCGAGCCGACCGACGAGGAGCACGAGGTCTTCGAGGTGGTCAAGCGCGCCCAGCAGGCCGCGTTCGACGCCGTCGCGGTGGGGGTGCCGCTCCAGGAGATCGACCGGACCGCCCGCGCGGTGATCCGGGACGCCGGCTACGGCGAGTACTTCGTGCACCGCGTCGGCCACGGCATCGGCACCACGACGCACGAGCCGGCCTACCTGGTCGAGGGCGAGACGCAGCCGATCGTGGCGGGGATGTGCTTCTCCATCGAGCCGGGGATCTACCTCCCCGGCCGCTTCGGGGTCCGCATCGAGGACATCGTGGTCGCCGGCGACGACGGACCGTACCGGCTGAACAACACCAGCCACGAGCTCCACCTCGTCCGGTGACCGCGCCGACGGCCCGCGCGGGCGACCCCGAGACCGCCGAGAGCCGGCGCCTCGCCGCCGAGCGCGCCCAGGTCGAGCGCCGCGACGCCGAGCGCCGCCGCGCGCTGCGGAGCATGAAGGTGCTGGCGACCAGCCTGCTCGCAGTCGCGGCCGTGATCTTCGCCGTCTCGTTCGCGCTGCAGGGCCGCTACCCGTGGCTCGGCTTCGTGCGCGCGGCCGCGGAGGGCGCGATGGTCGGCGCGCTCGCGGACTGGTTCGCCGTGACGGCGCTCTTCAAGCATCCCCTCGGCCTGCGCATCCCGCACACCGCGATCATCCCGACCCGCAAGGACGAGATCGGCGAGACCCTCGGCGAGTTCGTGGAGACCGAGTTCCTGTCCGACGACGTGGTCGCGACCCGGCTGGCGGCCTACGACGTGTCCGGCGCGGCCGCACGCTGGCTGACCGAGCCGGGCAACGCCCGCCGGGTGGTGGACGAAGGCTCCGGCGCCATCGTCGGACTCTTCGGCCTGCTGGACGACGACCGCATGCGAGAGGCCGTCGAGGCGGTCGTGCGCACCCACGTGATCGACCCGGAGTGGGCGCCGCCGATCGGGCGCCTGGGCGAGCGGATCCTCAGCTCGGGCGGCCACCACGCCGCCGTCGACCTGCTGCTCGACCGGTTCGACGACTGGCTGGTCATCCACCCCGACGCGCTGGCCAACCTGGTCTCCGGGCGGCTCCCGTCGTGGCTGCCGTCCTTCGTGGACCGGCTGGTGGACGAGCGCGTGTACCAGGAGCTGCGCCGCTTCATCTCCGACGTCCGCCACGACCCGGCGCACCGTGCCCGCCGGGCGTTCGACGGCTACCTCGCCGAGCTGAGCGACCGCCTGCAGCACGACCCGGAGACGATCGCCGGGCTGGAGGCCGCGAAGGCGCGCGCGTTCGACGACCCGCGCATCCGCGAGCTGGCCGCGCAGGCCTGGTCGGCGGCGCGCGCAGCCGCTGTGGATGCTCTCAGCGACCCGGACAGCGAGCTGCGCGTGCGCGCCGCGGCGGCGCTCGCCGACACGGCCGACAGGGTCGCGGCGGACCCGGCGCTGCGCGCGTCGCTGAACGCGCGCCTGTCCGAGGCGGCCGGTCACCTGGTGTCGACGTACCGGCACGACATCGCGAGCGTCATTACCGAGACGGTGCGCGGCTGGGACCCGGCCGAGACGACCGACAAGATCGAGACCCAGGTGGGGCGCGACCTCCAGTTCATCCGGATCAACGGGACGGTGGTCGGAGCCCTCGCCGGCCTCGCGATCTACACGATCGCGACGCTGATCTCCGCGGCGTTCTGAGACCGCGGCGCGAGCGGCCGGCTAGACGCGCCGCAGCGCCCGCCTGCGGGCGAACGGGATCGCGGCGATCCGCCAGCCGACCAGGAACACCCCGAGGACGACGAACGCGACGGCGATGAAGGCGGGCTCGACGCCCTGGCCGGCCGAGGTGCGGATGAGCATCCCGAGCGCGACCGTCATCAGCCAGACCGGGACACCCGGCCAGATCAGCGCGAGCGGGCGGCGCCACGCCCAGGTGACCAGCCAGCCGGCGACCAGGCCGATGAAGAACGGCCAGTAGGTGGTGAGCACCCCGCCGACCGTCGCCGCCTCGCCGTGGCTACGGCGTCCGATGAGCACGAACGCGAGGATCAGCACGGCGTCGACCACGAACGCCACGACCGCTGTCCTCCAGGATTTCACGCGTCGATGCTACGTTGCCGCGCCCGTACGTTCGCTGGGTGCGCCGTGTGCGAGAGCTTCAATAGACTGGCGGCGTCCAGCCCCCGCAGCCGAGGAGCATCCGTGCCCAATTCCGACTTCCTGGTCCAGCCGTCCCTGCCCCGCCCGGAGGTCGGCGCCGACGACGCGGCGGCCGTCGCCGAGAGCGCGTTCGGGCTGACCGGGCGGATCACCGAGCTCGGCAGCAACCAGGACCGCAACTTCCTCGTCGACACCGGGGAGGGGCGCTACGTGCTCAAGATCGCCAACCCGGTGTTCTCCGCCGAGGAGCTGCACGCCCAGAACGCCGCCCTCGCCGTGCTGGCGGACGCCGACGCGCGCATCCCCGCCGTTCTGCCCGCGCGCGACGGGGCGGAGGTCGTCGCCGTGGAGGTGCGCGGCCGCACCCTCAACGCGCGCGTGCTCGGCTTCCTCGACGGCGAGCCGCTGACCGATGTGGCGCGGCTGAGCCCCGAACAGCTGCGCACCCTGGGCCGGCTGTCCGGGAGCATCGCCGCCGGGCTCGCCGGGCTGCGGCACCCGGGGCTCGCCCGCACGACCCAGTGGGACGCCCGGATCGGCGGCGACGTGGTGGCCCTGCTCGCCGGGCACGTCCCCCAGCCGGCGAAGCGGCGGGCCGTCGTGGAGTCGGCGGAGGCCGCGCTGGCCGCTCTCGAGCCGTTGCGGCGCCGGCTGCGGGTGCAGGCCATCCACGGCGACGTGACCGACGACAACATCGTGCTCGGCGCGGACGGCCCCGGCGTGATCGACTTCGGCGACGTCGCCGAGGGCTGGCTGGTCGCCGAGCTCGCGGCGACGGTGACGAGCGCCCTGCACCACCAGCCGGAGGACCCGCTGGCGGTCCTCGACCTGATCGAGGCGTTCCACGCGGAGTCGCCGCTCGACGACGCCGACCTCGCGGCGCTCTGGCCGCTCGTCGTGCTGCGCGGCGCGGTGCTCGTGGTGAGCGGCGAGCAGCAGGTCGCCCTGGACGGTGACAACGCGTACGCCGACGAGAACCGCGCGCACGAGTGGGTCGCCTTCGACGTGGCGCGGCGCCTCCCTTTCGCCGAGGTGGAGGCCGCGATCCGCGCCCGCCTCGCCGCGACCGGTGCGCAGGAGGGCGCCGCGGCCCTCGGGCGCCTGATCGCGCTGGACAGCACCGACGCACACCTCGCCGACCTCTCCGTCGCCGGCCACGACCTCGACGAGGGACGCTGGCAGCGCCCGGGCTCCGAGGACGCGGTGCTGGAGCGGATCTGCCGGGAGCACGGCCACGCGCTCACCCGCTACGCCGAGGCCCGCCTGACCCGCGCCCGGCTGGACCGCTCGCAGCCGTCCGCGACGATCGCGCTCGGCGTGACGCTCGACGTCCCCGCCGGAACGGTCGTGCACGCCCCGTTCGGCGGCGAGCTGCGGCTCGTCGGCGGCGCGTGGCTGCTGCACGGCGACGGCCTCGACCTCTGGCTGGACGGCCTGTCCCGGCCGCTCACCACCGCCGCCGTCGGGCGCGGGGACGCGATCGGCAGCGCCGTGCGGCTGACCGTGCAGCTGAGCCGCGTGCCCGGCTGGCGGCCGCCCGCCTTCGTCACCCCCGCGCTGCCGCTGTCGGTGTGGAGCGGGGTCTCCCCGGACCCGGCCGCCCTGTTCGGCGTCGAGCCGGCCGCTCCGGCGCCGGACCCCGCTGACGTGCTGGCGCGCCGCGACTCCTCGTTCGCGCGTGTGCAGGAGCACTACTTCGCCGAGCCTCCGCTGATCGAGCGCGGCTGGCGGCACCACCTGTTCGACACCCGGGCGCAGAGCTACCTCGACATGGTCAACAACGTGACCCAGATCGGCCACGCGCACCCGCGGCTCGTGCGCGCGGTCAGCGACCAGTGGGCGCTGCTCAACACGAACTCGCGCTTCCACTACGAGGAGCTCTCCCGGTTCACCGAGCGCCTCGCCGAGGTCGCGCCGGAGGGTCTCGACACGGTCTTCCTCGTCAACAGCGGCAGCGAGGCGGTCGACCTCGCGCTCCGGCTGGCGCAGGTGCACACCGGCCGGCGCACCGTCCTCGCGGTCACGGAGGCCTACCACGGCTGGACCGTCGGCGCCGACGCCGTCTCGTCGTCCCTCGGCGACAACCCGCGCGCCCTGGAGACCCGGCCGGACTGGGTGGAGCTGATCGCGTCGCCGAACGTGTTCCACGGCCGGCACCGCGGCGCCGGCTCCGGCCCCGCGTACCTGGCCGAGCTCGACGAGCAGCTCGCCGCGCTCGACGCGGCCGGGAAGGAGGTCGCGGGGTTCATCGCGGAGCCGGTCTTCGGCAACGCGGGCGGCCTGATGCTGCCGGACGGCTACCTGGCGGGCGTCTACGAGCGGATCCGGGCGCGCGGCGGTGTCTGCATCGCCGACGAGGTGCAGGTCGGCTACGGCCGGCTCGGGCACTACTTCTGGGGCTCCGCGCAGCAGGGCGTCGTCCCCGACGTGATCACGGTCGCGAAGGCGATGGGCAACGGGCACCCGCTCGGCGCGGTCATCACCCGCCGGGAGATCGCGGAGTCGTTCGCGGCGGAAGGCTCGTTCTTCTCGTCGGCGGGCGGCAGCCCGGTCAGCTCGGTCGTGGGGCTGACGGTCCTGAACGTGATGCGCGACGAACGGCTGCAGGAGAACGCGGCCGAGGTCGGCGACCACCTCGCGGGGCGGCTGCGCGCGCTCGGCGAGCGGCATCCCCTCGTCGGCGCCGTGCACGGCATGGGGCTGTACCTCGGGCTCGAACTGGTGCGCGACCGGGAGACGCTGGAGCCGGCGACGGCCGAGGCGAAGCTGGTCTGCGAGCGGATGCTGCAGGAGGGCGCGATCGTCCAGCCCACCGGCGACGGCAAGAACGTGCTGAAGATCAAGCCGCCGCTGTGCATCACCCGCGAGAGCGCCGACCGGTTCGTGGACGCGCTGGATCTGGTGCTGGCGACGATCTAGCCGCGAGGGGGACGCGCCCCGGCCCATGCGGGGCCCGTGGCGGGGTTCCGCTTGCCTCCGCTCGCCTTGACTGGTACCCCTGGTGGGTATACAGTCGTAATGGATCTGATACCCCTCCTGGGTATCGCGGCGAGAAGCGGAGGACAGCGTGAGCGGGCATTCGGAGCACAGCGAGGCGGAGGCCGTCGAGCACGAGGCCGAGCACGAGCACGCCACGCACGAGCACGGCGACCACGACCACGGCGATCACGACCACAGCGCCCACGACCACTCCGCTCACGACCACGCCATGCACGACCACGCCACCCACGACCATTCCGCACACGCGCAGTCCGGTCACGACCACGCGGGTCACGACCACTCCGGTCACGACCACTCCGGCCACGTCGCCGCGTTCCGCCGCCTGTTCTGGATCATGCTGGTCGTCGCCGTCCCGGTGGTGCTGTGCTCGCCGGCGTTCGCGATGATCCTCGGCTACGAACTCCCCAAGACCGCGTGGCTGCCGTGGGTCTCCCCCGTGCTCGGCACCGTCATGTTCGTCTGGGGCGGCCGGCCGTTCCTGTCCGGCGGCGTCTCCGAGATCCGCTCCCGGCAGCCCGGCATGATGCTGCTCATCGCGCTCGCGATCACCGTCGCCTTCGTCGCGTCGTGGGGCGCCACCCTCGGACTCCTCGACCACCGGCTCGACTTCTGGTGGGAGCTCGCCCTCCTCATCGTCATCATGCTGCTGGGCCACTGGATCGAGATGCGCTCGCTCGCCCAGACCACCTCCGCCCTCGACTCGCTCGCCGCGCTGCTGCCCGACGAGGCGGAGAAGCTGGAGGGCGACACCACGGTCGTCGTCTCCCCCGCCGACCTCGCGCTGGGCGACGTCGTGCTGGTCCGCCCGGGCGGGCGGGTCCCCGCCGACGGGCGCGTGGCGTCCGGCGCGGCGCAGGTGGACGAGTCGATGATCACCGGCGAGTCCCGCCCGGTCGCCCGCGGGGAGGGCGACCCCGTCATCGCCGGCACGGTCGCGACCGATTCGGCCCTCCGTGTCCAGGTGACGGCCGTCGGTGAGGACACCGCGCTGGCCGGGATCCGGCGGCTCGTCGCGGACGCCCAGAACTCCTCGTCACGCGCCCAGCGCATCGCCGACCGCGCCGCGGGCTGGCTGTTCTGGTTCGCGCTCGGCTCCGCGGTCATCACCGCCGTGGTCTGGACGGCCGTCGGACTGCCCGACGACGCGGTCGTCCGCGCCATCACCGTGCTCGTGATCGCCTGCCCGCACGCCCTCGGCCTCGCGATCCCGCTCGTCGTCTCGATCGCCACCGAGCGGGCGGCCCGCGGCGGCGTCCTGGTGAAGGACCGACTGGCGCTGGAGACGATGCGCACCGTCGACACGGTGCTGTTCGACAAGACCGGCACGCTGACCAAGGGCGAGCCCGCCGTCACCGGCATCGACACCGACGGCGATGACGACCGGGTGCTCGCCCTCGCCGCCGCGGCGGAGGCGGACTCCGAGCATCCCCTCGCCCGCGCGATCGTCGACCGCGCCGCGGCGCTCGGCCTCGCCGTGCCCGTTGCGAGCGATTTCACGGCCTCCCCGGCGGTCGGAGTCTCCGCGACCGTCGACGGACATCGCGTGGAGGTCGGCGGCCCCGCGCTGCTGGAGCTCCGCGGCGCGGACGAGCGCCCGGTCGCCGCCGCGTGGCGCGCGGAGGGCGCGATCATCCTGCACGTGCTGGTCGACGGGCGGACCGCGGGCGCGCTCCGCCTGGCCGACGAGATCCGCCAGGAGTCCCGCCAGGCCGTTCAGGCACTGCGGGCCCAGGACCTCCAGGTCGTGATGATCACCGGCGACGCGGAGGCCGTGGCGGCGTCCGTCGCCGCCGAGCTCGGCATCGAGCGCTGGTTCGCGGGCGTCCGGCCCGAGGACAAGGAGACCACGGTCGCGCGGCTGCAGGCCGAGGGCCGCCGGGTCGCGATGGTCGGCGACGGCGTCAACGACGCCCCCGCGCTGGCGCGCGCCGACGTGGGCATCGCGATCGGGGCGGGGACGGACGTCGCGATCGCGTCGGCCGGTGTCATCCTCGCCAGCGACGATCCGCGGTCGGTGCTGTCGGTGATCCGGCTGTCGCGCGCGAGCTACCGCAAGATGCAGCAGAACCTGTGGTGGGCGGCCGGGTACAACCTGCTGTCGGTGCCCCTCGCGGCCGGTGTGCTCGCGCCGATCGGGTTCGTGCTGCCGATGTCGGTCGGCGCCATCCTGATGTCGCTCTCGACCATCGTCGTCGCGCTCAACGCCCAGCTGCTGCGCCGCCTCGACCTGCGGCCCGAGGCGCTCTAGCCTCTCCGGCTCACGCGGGCCGGGCGACCGGGGCGGCTCAGGCGGGGCGCAGCGCCGCCGCGGCCGCTCGGGCGATCGCCGCGGCGACGGCGTCGAGCGCGGCCGACCGGAGCGACCACTGCTGCCAGTACAGCGGCACGTCGACCGCGCCGTCCCTGTCCAGCACGACGAGGCGGCCGTCCGCGACCAGCGGGTCGGCCTGGAGGTCCGGCACCATCCCCCAGCCGAGGCCGAGCGCCGCGGCGCCGGCGAACTCGGTCGACGCGGGGACGAACTGCCGCGGCGGGTGGGCGCCCGGCGCGAACCGGGCGAGGTAGCGGTCCTGCAGGGCGTCCTTGCGGTCGTAGACCAGCACCGGCGCCACCGCCGCCCGCTCCCGAGTCCAGCCGTCCGGGCACCACCGGGCGACGAAGGCGGGACTGGCGACCGGCCGGTACCGCATGACGCCGAGCGCGCTCACGGTGCAGCCCTGCACCGGTTCGGCGTCGGAGCCGATCGCCGCCATCGCCGTGCCGTCCCGGAGCCGCCCGATCGTGTGCTCCTGGTCGTCCAGCGTGATGTCGAAGACCGACCCGGGCAGCGTCGCGAGCGCGGGCAGCACCCAGGTCGCGAGCGAGTCGGCGTTCACGACCAGCGGGATCGCGGTGGGCGCCGCCGTGCCGCCCTCGTCGCCCTCCAGCTCGGCCGCTGCCTCGGCCTCGAGCAGCGCCACCTGGCGGGCGAGCCGCAGCAGCACTGCGCCGGCCTCCGTCGCCTGGACGGGCTTGCTGCGGCGCACCACGATCCGGCCGCTCTGCTCCTCCAGCGACTTGATCCGCTGGCTCACCGCGGACGGCGTGATGTGCAGGGCCGCGGCGGCGCGGTCGAAGGTGCCGTGGTCGATCACGGCGGCGAGCGTCCTCAGTTGGTCGGTGGAAGCGTCCATCAACAGCGATGCTAATGGTTCGTAAGAAAATTGAGCTGTACTGAAGGCTGCTTCTTGCCTATCGTCGAGTGGTGCTCTCCGTGTACCTCACCGGCCTCGGTTCCGCCGCCGCCCTCATCGTCGCCATCGGCGCCCAGAACGCGTTCGTCCTCCGGCAGGGCCTGCGCCGCGAGCACGTGCTGGCAGTCGTCGCGATCTGCGTCGCCAGCGACGCCGCGCTGATCGCAGCCGGGGTCGCCGGGATCGGGACCCTGGTGAAGGCTGCTCCGCTCGCGCTCGTGATCGTGCGCTGGGCGGGCTTCGCCTTCCTGGTCGGCTACGCGGTGTTCGCCGCCGTCCGCGCGGTGCGCCCGAGCACGCTGACCGCCGCCACCAGCGGCGGCGGGACTCTCGCCGCGGCGATCGCCACGTGCCTGGCGATCACCTGGCTCAACCCGCACGTGTACCTCGACACCGTCCTGCTCCTCGGCTCGCTCTCCGCGACGCACGGCGATCCGGGCCGCTGGGTGTTCGGCGCGGGCGCGGCGACGGCGAGCCTGCTCTGGTTCGTGACGCTCGGCTTCGGCGCCCGGGTGGCCGCGCCGGTGTTCGCGCGGCCGGCGGCCTGGCGCGTGCTGGACGCCGGGATCGCCGTGCTGATGCTGGTGCTCGCGATCATGCTGGTGGTCTGACCTCGCGCCGCCTGAGCGAAAGGCAGCCTCAACGAAAGAAGGACCGCCATCTGGCGGTCCTTCTTCTGGTGGTGGAGCTAAGGAGATTCGAACTCCTGACCTCTTCGATGCGAACGAAGCGCGCTACCAACTGCGCCATAGCCCCGGGGAACTGCTTAGAAACAATAGCACTCCCGTCGTGCCGATCCGAAATCGAGCGGCGCTCAACTCGCGGCGCGGCGGCGGCGCAGGACGGCGTCCAGGTCGAGGGCGCCGTCGTCCACCGAGCCGACGATCCCCATGCTCGAGTACACGCTCGGGACGGCCTCCACGATCGGCGCGGGAGCCGGACGCGGCGCGGCGGCCACGGCGACCGGCGCCGCCTCCTGAACGGCCGCGACCGGGCGCAGCCGGACCGGTGCGGGCGCGGCCGGCGCCGCCTCGGCGACAGCGGTCGCCTTGCGCTCGAAGTCCGCACGCGCGGCGGCGCGGCGGAGCTCGGCGGCGGCGTCCACCGACGCCATCGCGGCCGCGGCCACGGTTCCGGGCGACAGGTGCAGGGGCTTCGGGAGCGGCTGCGGCGTCCAGCTCTGGCGCAGGGCCTCCTGGACGGGGAGATCGTGCTTGGCGTCGTCGTACAGCGCGGGCGACGCGGGCGCGGCCGGGATGAACGGCACGGGCGCCGGCGCGGCCTTGGCCGACCGGGACAGGCGGCTCAGCATCCCGAGGGCGGCCACGGTGACGATCACGGACGCGGCGGGCAGCAGCCAGGCGCCGGTCGCGAGCAGGAGTGCGGCGCCCGAGGCGACACCCACCAGACCGGCGACCAGCACGAGCGTGCAGACGGCACGGGAACGGCGCAGCCGACGGCGACGCTGCGGCGAGAGCACCGGGCGTGCGTGCAGGGCGGCGAGGGCGCGTGCCCGCTGGGCCGCTGCCGCGCGGGAGGCGCGCTCCAGGGCGATGGCGTCCGCCGCGGCGCGTTCGGCCTCCTCCGCGGCCTGGCGGCGCTCCTCGGCGATGGCCAGCTCGCGGCGCGCGTGGGCCGCGGCCTCCGCGCGCGCGGTCGCCAGGCGGCGTTCCTCCGCCCTGCGCAGGATCCGCTGCTGCTCCGCCACCGTCTTCGCGGTCGCCTCCATGCGGACCTCGTCCGGAAGCTCGCTCGTCTCGGCGAGGATGCGGAGCGTCTGCTGCAGCCGCACCGCGTTGCGCTCCGTCGCCAGGTACTCGCGGCGACGCAGCCACACCGGGACGAGGTAGGCCAGCCAGAGGGCGGCCGCGATGGCGACGACCACCCCACCGCCCATCACATCCCCGTTCATGCCTCTACGGTAGGGGTCGCCCGGGCGCGCTCCCGGTCAGCGCCCGGGTGTGTCTTCGATGGAGAGGACTCTCAGCGGGCGCGCAACCGGCGTGCAGCGGCCGCTGACGGAGGCGCAGCGCTCCCGCGGCGGTGCGGCGGGGTCAGCGGCGCCGGGCCACCGGGAGCGGGACGGAGGCGGCAGCGCGGTCCTCCGCGGTCACGGCGGCGGCCTCCGTCGGCGCGTTCCCGTCCAGCCAGCGGCGCAGCACGCCCTGCTGGAGCTCCTCCGAGACCAGCCCGAAGCAGTAGTGGTCGCGCCAGTCGCCGTTGATGTGGATGTACCGCCGGCGCAGCCCCTCGTAGCGGAAGCCGAGCTTCTCGACGACCCGCAGGCTGGGCGCGTTCTCCGGGCGGATGCAGATCTCCATGCGGTGCAGGCCCAGCTGGTAGAAGCAGTAGTCGGTCGCCAGCGCGACCGCGGTCGGCGTGATGTTGCGGCCGGCGAACTCCTCGGCGATCCAGTAGCCGATGGTGGCGCTGGAGAGCGAGCCGTAGGTGACGGACGAGACGTTGAGCTGTCCGGCCAGGCGGCCGTCGTACTCCACGATGAACGGCAGGCCGTGGCCGGCGCGCGCGTTCGCCAGAAGGGAGCGGATGCTCGCGCGGGTGTCGAACGCGCCCGGCGCGTAGGGGCTGGTGGCCTCCCACTGGCGCAGCCAGGTGCGGTTGTCGAGCAGCGAGCGCTCCAGGTTGCGCGCGTCCCGCAGGCGGATCGGACGCAGTCCGATGCGTCCCTCGCTCAGCGTGGGGATGACGAACGCCACGGCGTCCTCCTTCTGCGACGACCTCGCGCCGCAGATACGACGTTAGCGGTTGACGTCCTCCGGCGCGTCAGCCGCGTCGGTCGGCATCTCGTCCAGGATCTCGCGCGGCTCGTCGTGGAGGCCGTCGGCGAAGTCCTTCAGCCACGGCCGCAGCTCCGGCCCGAGGTCCTCCCGGTCGACCGCGAGCTGGACGATCGCCTTGATGTAGTCGAGTCGGTCGCCGGTGTCGTAGCGCCGGCCGCGGAAGACGACCCCGTAGACGCCGCCGGTCCAGTCCGGCGCCTGCGCCATCGACTGCAGGGCATCGGTGAGCTGGATCTCGCCGCCGCGGCCCGGCTCCGTGCGCTCGAGCACGTCGAACACCTCCGGGCGCAGGACGTAGCGGCCGATGATCGCGTAGTTCGAGGGCGCCTTGTCGGCGTCCGGCTTCTCGACCAGCCCGGTGATGCGCACCACGTCGTCGTCGCCGGTCTCCTCGATCGCCGCGGCGCCGTAGAGGTGGATGGACTCGCGCGGCACGTCCATCAGCGCGACGACGGTGGCGTTGTAGCGGTGCTGGACGTCGAGCATGTGCTGCAGGAGGTCGTCGCGGGAGTCGATGATGTCGTCGCCGAGCAGCACGGCGAACGGCTCGCGCCCGACGTGCATCTTGGCGCGGAGGACGGCGTGGCCGAGACCCTTGGGGTCACCCTGGCGCACGTAGTGGAGGTCGGCCAGCGAGGTGGAGTAGTTGACCTTCTGCAGCCGGTCGGTGTCGCCCTTCTTCTCGAGGGTGTCCTCCAGCTCGGCGTTGCGGTCGAAGTGGTTCTCCAGCGCGTTCTTGTTGCGGCCGGTGACCATGAGGACATCGTGCAGCCCCGCCGCCACGGCCTCCTCGACCACGTACTGGATCGCCGGCTTGTCGACCACCGGCAGCATCTCCTTCGGCATCGCCTTGGTGGCCGGCAGGAACCGGGTGCCGAGTCCGGCCGCGGGGATGACTGCTTTCGTGACGTGATTAGCCATAGCGCCCACAGTATCCGCATTCGCACCGTCCCTCTCAAGGGGATCTTCTAGGATTGCGCTATGGACACGGACACCGCAGCCCATCGCAAGCGCGCCCTGCGCGCCGAGCTGCGGGAGCGGCGGCAGAACCTCACGAGCACCGAGCGGCAGGCCGCGACGGCCGGAATCACCCGGAATCTGGTCGACCTCGCGACGGACCTGTCGGCGCGTTCCATCGCCTGCTACCTCTCCACCACCATCGAGCCGGACACCCGCCCGTTCGTGAACTGGGCGCTGACGCAGGGCGTGCGCGTCCTGCTCCCGGTGTCCCGCGAGGACGGCCTCCTGGACTGGACCACCGGCGACGGCGAGACCGAGACCGAGGGGCTGTTCGGGATGCCGGAGGCCGTCGGCGAGCTGCTCGGGCCGATCGCCATCAACGACGTCGACCTCATCCTCGTACCGGCCGCCGCCGTGGACGCGAGCGGCATGCGGATGGGCTGGGGCCGCGGCTATTTCGACAAGACGCTGGGCAGCATGGAAAAATGTCCCCCGGTGTACGCCGTCGTCTTCGACGGCGAGCTCGTGGACGAGGTCCCGCGCGAGCGGCACGATCAGCCGGTCGACGGCGCGGTCACCCCGACCCGCATCGTCCAGTTCTCCTGACACACACGACACGGAAGACCATGCCCACCTACTCCTACTCGTGCCGCGACTGCGGCCACGCCTTCGACATCCACCAGGCGTTCACCGACGACGCGCTCACGGTCTGCCCGAACTGCGGCGGGACGCTGCGCAAGGTCTTCGGCGCCGTCGGCGTGACCTTCAACGGGTCCGGGTTCTACCGGACCGACTCGCGCGGTGGTACCAAGACGAGTGGTGGGTCGGCGGGGTCGTCCGGGTCGTCGTCGTCCTCGACCTCCGGGTCGTCGTCGTCGGCCTCCGGGTCGTCGTCGTCTGGTTCGGCCTCGTCCGGGTCGTCGTCGTCCGGCTCGTCGTCGTCCGGCTCCAGCACCTCGGGCTCCGCGGCCTGATCCCCCGCCCGCCCGGGCGCACCGCACCACCAGTTCCATCCACCTGGCGAAAGGACCGGTCATGCTCAAAGGCTTCAGGGAGTTCATCCTCCGCGGGAACGTGATCGACCTGGCGGTCGCGGTCGTCATCGGCGCCGCGTTCACCGCCGTGGTGACGTCGATCGTGACGAACCTCTTCAACCCGCTGATCAGCGCGTTCTTCAAGGCGAGCTCGCTCGACAAGGCGATGATCGTGCACCTCAACGGCGCAGAGATCAAGTTCGGCGCTGTCCTCGGCGCGATCATCAACTTCCTGATCGTGGCCGTCGTGGTCTACTTCGTCTTCGTGTTCCCGATCAACAAGCTCAAGGAGCGGATGGACCGCCTCCGCAAGAAGGGCGTCGTGGAGCCGGACGCCCCGGTCACCGAGCTGGACCTCCTCAGCGAGATCCGCGACCTCCTGCAGGCCCAGCAGGCACCGCCGTCGGCGAGCGCCGGCCGGCACGCCGACCCGCTGCCGTAGCGGCGGCCGCTCAGTAGTGCGGCGGGACGTCCCGCCGCAGCTGCTCGTCGTTCGGCGACCAGGAGCCCTCCTCGCGGTCCCGCTCCGGAACCCGCGGCGTCGGGTCGGCGCCCGGCGCGCCGGCACGCTGCACACGGCGGGACCGGCGCGCGGGGCGCTCGGCGTCGGGCTTCTGGGTCACCCCTCCAGCGTAACCGTCAGACCCCGCGCCCACATTCGTGCCGAATGTCGCGTTCGCCCGCGCCATTCGCGCGATTCGTCACGAAAGTGCGTGCTCCACATTCGTCACGAATGTCGGCTTTCGCGGCGCCATTCGCGACATTCGTCACGAATGGGAGGAGGAGGAGGGTCAGAGCGACGGCAGGGTGATCGGCGCCGTCTCCGTGGTCGCCTCGTCGTCGGCGCCGATGAGGCGGGCGATGCGGGAGGCCACGGCGTCCGGGTCGGCGAACAGCTCGAAGCTGTGGACGCGGAGGTAGTGCCAGCCCAGGCGGCGCAGCACGTCCGGGCGCAGCCGGAGGGACTCGCGGAGGCTGCCCCGGTTCACGTCCTCGTCCGTCTCCACCACCACGGCGCGGCCCGCGTTCGACGCTACCAGTGTGAGCTTGCCGCGGTAGCCGACCTGGACGTCCAGCCCGCGGCGGGCGAGGCGCTTGGCGAGGTCCACGACCATCGGGTCCGCGTCCGGGCTCAGGTACTCGGGGACCGCGGCCTGCAGCTGGTCGGCCTCCCCCAGCACCTGGGCGAGCGCCGCGATGCCGTGGCGCATCCGGGAGTCGTCGATGTCGTCCGGACGGAAGCAGGAGACGATGTCCATGCCGCGGCGGGCGCGGGTCATCCCGACCGCCAGCAGCCGGTCGCCGCCCGGCTCCGCGAGGGCGCCGAAGTTGGAGAGCAGGCGGCCGTGCGGCGTGCGGCCGTAGCCGATCGAGAAGACGACGCGGTCGCGGCTCTGGCCGACGGACTGCTCGAGCGTCACCACCGAGAACGGCTCCGGGCCGTCCCCGAGGATGAACTCGGCGAGCTCCGTGCGCTTGGCGAACGCCGCCAGCACCGCCTGGTTGACGCGCACCGCGTGGCGCTCGCTCGCGGTGATGACCATGAGCGACTCGCGCGGACGGTCGGTCGCGTGCCGCAGCACGAGCTCGACGACCTTCGCCACCTCGGCGTCCGTGCTCTCCACGGCGCCGGTGTCGGAGTCCGGCATGCCCTGGCCGCCCGTGACATAGTGCAAGGCGAGGCTGCCGTGCCCGAGGTAGGTGCCCGCCCACGGCAGCGAGTCGATGTTGCCGCCGTAGAAGCGGCGGTTGACCAGCTCGGCGAGGTCCTCGCCGCCCGCGCGGTAGCTGCGGGCCAGCGTGTAGACCGGCAGCAGCTCGGAGAGCCGGCCGAGGGCGGAGTCCGCGTGCAGCGCGTCGACGTCGACGTCCTCGACCGTGCCGCCGTACTCGTGCACGCCGGTGTCGAAGCGGGACGGGGTCTGGGTCACCGGGTCGCCGAACGCGACCACCTGGCGGGCGCGGCGCAGCACGGGCACGTTCTCGGCGAGGCTGGAGGCGCCGGCGTCGACGAGCACGACGGCGTCGAAGGCGACCTCCGCGTCGATCGCGGGCACCTCGTAGGGCGAGACCAGCCAGACCGGCGCGAGCGGGCGCGCCAGGTGCGGGGCGGCGGCGTTGAGCGACGCGGCGGTCGGCGTGGTCGTGGTGAGCAGCTTCTTGAGCGCCTTGGCCTCGTCCGGCCAGTCCACGATGCCGATCTTCCAGGTCTCCGCGAGCATCCACGCCAGCTGCTTGCCGGTGGCGGAGGCGTGCGCCTCGTCCACGAGGCGGAAGTCGGCCTCCAGGCGGTCGAGCACGCTGGTGTTGCCGCTCAGCAGAGCGCGGTCGGAGGCCAGCAGGGCCTCCAGCACCGACTGCCACCAGGCGAGCTCGAGCTCGGCGCTGACCTGCGACTCGGGGACGTGCCGGACCGACAGGTCGGACAGCAGCGGGTCGAGCCCGCGCTCGCGCAGCTGCCCGAGCAGCGCGGTGCGCTCCTGCAGGTTGGCCAGCACCTCCGACTCGGCGGCGAGGCCGGCGATCTGGCGGACCAGCTCGTCGATCGGCAGCACCGAGAGCGACTGCGGGGTGCCGGTGCGGCGCAGCGGGATGTCGAGCCGGGCGAGGTCTTCCGCGACGCGCTGGTAGGCGACCTGCACGTCGGCGATGCCGACCGGCACCTCCGGCACGACGCCGGCGACGGCGAAGCGGTTCCAGAGGATGCGCTGCTGCTGGATGCGGCGCAGGCTCTCGTTGAGGTCGGTGACGTGCACGCCGGGCCGCACGTACTCCAGCGCGAGCTTGCGCAGCCGGCGGCGGTTCGCCCCCGACATGGCGGGCGACTCGCGGCGCGAGGAGGTGGCGGCGATCAGCTCGGCGATCGAGCGGTCGAAGACGGCGGGCGTGAACCGGTCGAGCGTCTCCCGCACGTCGAGCAGCAGCCGCAGGTAGACGCCGAGCTCGGCGATCGACTCGAACGGCCGCATCCTGGTCTGCCCGATCAGGGCCTTGGCGCGGTCGATGAGCCGGGGCAGCTCCGCGCGGCTGAGCTTCTTGGCGAGGTCGTGGGCGGACTTGCCCTCCTCGGTGGTGCCGAACGAGGCGCCGTACCAGGGCGAGTCGTTGGGGCCGTAGCGGAACTCGCCGAGCCGGGCAGCGCGGATGAGCGCGTCGGCCGCGGCGTCGCGGCCGGTGGCGAGCGCTGCGATGGAGGCGCGGCTCAGGCGCGCGGTGGTGGACGGCGGCGACGGGAGCAGGGCGAGCCGGGAGAGCTCGCGCAGCGCGTCGAGCACGGAGACGTGCAGCACCGGGTCGCGGCGGGCGAGGGCCGCCCGGTAGTCGAGGAGCACCTTGCGCAGTCGGACCAGCGCGTCGTCCACGTCGGTGACGCGCGGCTGCTCCGCCTTCTCGTTGCGGCCGATGGACTGGATGAGGTCGCGGCGCAGGCTGCGCGGCGTGACGGCGAGGCCGGGCAGGCCGACCTTGGCGAACCGCTGCGCGATGTCCTCGAGGCTCGACCGCCGCGGGCCGACGACGAGGACGCGCTTGTGCTGGGCGACGAGGGCGCCGACCGCGTTGACGATCGTCTGGGTGCCTCCCGTGCCGGGCAGGGTCTTGACCACCAGGGAGTTGCCCGCGGCGATCTGAGCGACGACGTTCTCCTGCTCTTCGTCGGCGTCGAGCAGCAGGGAGTCGGTGGCGGGCGGCCGCTCGTCCTGGCGGACGGGCTGGGCCGGGCTGAAGGCGCTCTCGATCGTGGTGCGGGCGGTCGGGTTGCCGGCGAGCGCGTCGAGGAGCGTGGTGTCCAAGTCCTCGGCCTCGGCGCGCAGCGCGGGGGCGACGTCCACGAACGACGACACCACCAGCCGCGGCTGGACGTTGAACCAGGGCAGGTGCGAGGTCAGGCCGCGCAGGCGGTCGATGACCGGCTGCGGCTTGAACGCGCCGTTGTCGAGCGCGAGCGCGACGAAGGCGTTCGCGTCGAGGGTGATCTGGAACTGCTCGGAGAGCGCGCGCGCCAGCTCCGGGTTGAGGAACGGCTGCCCCTTGAGCTTGAGCTCGAAGTCGCGCCCGTAGCGGCGGATCGCCAGCGGACGCAGCAGGATCGGCGCCAGGAACTCGTCCGCGCCGTAACGCCACTGGGCGAGGCCGATGGCGAGGTGGACGGACTCGATGCCGCGGACCGAGCGCAGCTCGATCCCCTTCGCGGTGATCGCGTTGGCCGCCGCCCGCGCCGTGCGCAGGGCGAGCTCGTCGCGGATCAGGCTGGAGAGCAGCGTGCTCTGCCCGGTGATGAACTGCGGGAGGCCGCCGGGATGCGTCGTGCTCAGCTCGATCCGGGTGCGCGGGCTGTCCTCGAAGTGCAGCAGCGGGGACACGCCGCCGATCGCCGCGATCTCCTCGCGCCAGCGCGCCCAGACCGGATCGGCGATGTTGCCGGCCACGAGGCCGGCCTCGCCGAGGCTGAGCGAGTGCGGCGAGGTGGTGTTGGCGGCCGGACGCAGCGCGTCGCCCTCGGGCACGTCGGACGTCATGTCGTCGTCGTCCTCGCTCTTCCTATCCAGTCGCCACACACCGACACCCTACGTGCCGAACCGCCAAACGTCTGGCAATCGGCCGGGTTTCGCGCCAAGTCGCCGCGTCAGGGCACGTCGCCGCGTCAGGCCGAGTCGCCGCGTCAGGAGGGCGTGCTGCCGGATGCGGCAGGCTCGGGGACGGCGTCCCGGCCCGCGCGGGCACCGCCGCCGAGGAACACCAGCGCCAGGACGCCGCAGAGCAGGTAGAGCGACGCCTGGGCGTCCAGCACGTGCACCGTCCCGGCCGACGACGCGATGAGCCCGGCCAGCAGGAGGCCGACGCCCTGCGCCGCGCCCGACAGCGTCCGCACCGCCGCGAACACCCGGCCGAGCGCCGCCCGCGGCGTGATCGTCTGCACGAGCGTGATCTCCCCGGTCTCGGTCGCGACCGAGGGAAGGCCCATCGCGATGAACAGTCCCGCATAGACCCAGACGGCCGTGGTGACCGGCGCGAGGTTCCAGGTCAGCAGCGAGAGCGCCCCGAAGATCAGATAGCCGACGCCGATCAGGGGCCGTGGCGCGATCCGGCGCACCAGCACTCCGGTCAGCAGGCCGCCGAGCACGCCGCCGATCGCCTGGACCCCGCGCAGGATGCCGACCTCGGTGTCGCCCGCGTGCAGGTTCTCCGTCACGTAGACGATGAAGAGGACGAGGAACACGCCCTGCGCGACACTTCCGATGACGGCGATGACGGTGATGGTCAGCAGGTCGCGGTTGCGGAGGATCGTCGCGATGCCCTCCACCCACTCGCGCAGCAGCCGACGCTCGACGGCGGGCGCGGACTCCTCCCCCGGCTCGGGGACCCGCGGCGCCAGCGGACGCGTGAAGGCGACGAGGAGCGCGGTGAGCGCGAACGACACCGCGTCCACAATCACGACGCCGGGCAGCCCGGACAGCGCGAACGCGAGGCCGCCGAGCGGCGAGCCGACCAGGCGGGCGAGGTTGTCGCTGATCGCGAGCAGCGCGTTGCCGCGGCCCAGCTCGTCCGGCCGCAGCAGGCGCGGCACCATCGACTGCCTGGCCGGGTTCATCACGGCGCCGAGGCAGGCTTGCACGGCCGCGACCGCGTAGACGATGCCCATCCGGTCGGGGCCGGCCGCGAGCAGCGGCAGCAGGGCGATGCCCTGGAGCAGCGCGGTGACGATCATCGTGCGGCGCGGATCCCAGCGGTCCACCAGGACGCCGAGGAAGGTGCCTGCGAGCAGCATCGGGATGAGCTCGGCGAGGAACACGGTCGAGGCGCCGAGCGCGGAGCCGGTCGCGGCGAAGGCGAACAGCGGGAGGGCGATCATCAGCAGCCAGTCGCCGGTGTCGGACACCAGGCCGGCCGACCAGATCAGCGCGTAGTCGCGGCGAAGCAGCGGGGAGCGGCTCATGATCCGGCGGCCTCTCCGTCGGGGGCGAGCGGCTGATCGGGGTGCCGGAAGGCGTTGAGGCCCAGCATGACCACCGCGCTGTCGTCGGGCGCGTCCGGCCGGGTGAGCGCGATGTAGGGACGGATCAGCGCGTCCAGCCGCTCTCCCAGCTCGCGGAGCTCCGCCGGGGAGATCCGCAGGGCGTAGCCGGAGAGGATGCTCGCCTCCCGCCACTCGGGCGGCACGCTGTCGCGCTGCGCGATCGAGCGGTGCAGTCGGGCGGCATCCTCGTCGATCTGGTGGTCGGCGAAGAAGCGCTCGACGGAGTCGGCGCCGAACTGCATGGCCGGGTCCTCGGTGCGGCCGAGGGTGAGCCCGGTGGCGGTCGACTGCCAGGGACGCTCGCGGCCGTCCTCCGCCTCCACCCGCTCCACGAGCCCGAACTTCGCCAGAGCGCGCAGGTGGTAGCTGCAGTTGGAGGGCGTCGAGCCGACCGCCTCGGCGCACTCGCTCGCGGTGCGCGCGCCGAACGCCATCAGGTGGTCGAGCAGCGCGAGCCGGAGCGGGTGCGCGAGCGCCCGCAGCGCCCGCGGGTCGGTGACCGTCCGCCGGTCCTCGCGACGGCCCTGCGCGGGCCGCTCGTCCGATGTGAAAGACATGTTTCAGATTGTGCGCGTTCCCTTCTTTCACGTCAAGTCGGCGCGGCGGGGAATGATCGGGGTGAGGCGCTGTTGTTGACA
Source organism: Leifsonia shinshuensis (assembly GCF_013410375.1). NCBI lineage: Bacteria > Bacillati > Actinomycetota > Actinomycetes > Micrococcales > Microbacteriaceae > Leifsonia > Leifsonia shinshuensis. Next base: position 1,651,111 of record NZ_JACCFL010000001.1, on the reverse strand, counting down.
GGGATGAACGAAATCTCCCGGGCGAGCGTCGGCTTCCGCTCCGAGCGCGGACCGATCCTGATCGCACTGATGCTGACGACCGGACTGGTCGCGATCGACGCCACCATCCTCGCCACCGCCGTCCCCTCGATCGTGCGCGACCTGGGCGGCTTCGCCTCGTTCCCGTGGCTGTTCTCCATCTACCTGCTGGCGCAGGCGGTCTCGGTCCCGGTCTATGCGAAGCTCTCCGACACGGTCGGGCGCAAGCCGATCGTCCTGGCGGGCATCGGCCTGTTCTTCCTCGGCTCGGTGCTCTGCGGCTTCGCGTGGAGCATGCCGGCGCTCATCGCGTTCCGCGCGCTGCAGGGTCTCGGCGCCGGTGCGATCCAGCCGATGTCGATGACCATCGCCGGCGACATCTACACCGTCGCCGAGCGCGCCAAGACGCAGGGCTACCTGGCGAGCGTGTGGGCGATCTCCTCGGTGGTCGGACCGACGCTCGGCGGGCTGTTCTCGCAGTTCCTGTCGTGGCGGTGGATCTTCTTCGTCAACGTGCCGCTGTGCATCCTGGCCGCCTGGATGCTGATCCGCAGCTTCCACGAGACCATCGAGCCGAAGAAGCACCGCATCGACTACGCGGGCTCCGCGCTGCTCACCGCCGGGATGTCGCTGCTGATCCTGGCGGTGCTGGAGGGCGGCCAGGCCTGGGCGTGGGACTCGGTGTGGAGCATCGGCGCCTTCGCGCTCGGCGCGCTCCTGCTGGTCGCGTTCGCGCTCGTGGAGCGCCGCGCAGCCGAGCCGGTCATGCCGCTCTGGGTGCTGTCCCGGCGGCTGCTGCTCACGACCACGCTCATCTCCCTCGGCATCGGCGCCATCCTGATCGGCCTCACGTCGTATGTGCCGACGTACCTGGAGTCCACGGTCGGCGCGCCCCCGCTGGTCGCCGGCCTCGCGGTCGCGGCGCTGACGCTCGGCTGGCCGATCGCCGCCAGCATCTCCGGACGCTTCTACCTGCGGATCGGCTTCCGCAGCACCGCCCTGCTCGGCACCAGCATCGCGATCGTCGGGACCATCATCCTGGCAGCGACGAGCGTGCACCCGAGCGTGCTGTTCGTGGCGGTGAGCTGCTTCGTCGTCGGGCTCGGGATGGGCCTCGTCGCGACGCCGACGCTGATCGCCGCGCAGTCGAGCGTCGCCTGGAGCGAGCGCGGGGTCGTCACCGGCACCAACATGTTCGCGCGGTCGATCGGCAGCGCGGTCGGCGTCGCCGTCTTCGGCGCGATCGCGAACGCGATCATCCTCTCCAGCACCGGCGGCGCGCACTCCCCCGCCGCCGTGCAGGGCGCCTCCACCGCGGTGTTCACGGCCGTGGCCGTGGTCGCGGCGCTGACCATCGTGGCCGGCCTCGCGATGCCGCGCTTGCGCGTGGAGGACGTCGAGTTCGGCCGGGCGCCCGCCGCCGCCGACTGACCCGCCGCACCGCGCTCCGCAGAGGGGTCGCGACACGTCGTCGTCCCCGTGACGTCACGGCGTGTTGCGGCCCCTCTTCCGCGTGCTGGTAGTGTGTGGTCTGACCATATGGTCCGACCACATAAGGAGTGCGCGATGCCGACGGAGCCGAAGGCGTGGGAGAGCGTGCTCGCCCGCATCGAGGAGCACCTCGTCGACGGCCGGCTGCGTCCCGGCGACCACCTGCCGCCCGAGCGCGCGCTGGCCGCCGAGTTCGGCGTAGCGCGCTCCAGCGTGCGCGAGGCCGTGCGCGTGCTGGAGGCCATGGGGCTGATCCGCACCCAGACCGGCTCGGGGCCGAGCTCCGGGGCCATCATCGTCGCGCGGCCGCTCGGCGGCATGCAGGCGCTGATGCGTCTTCAGGTCGCCGCGAGCGGCTTCCCGGTCGCGGACGTGGTCAGCACGCGTCTGCTGCTGGAGTCGTCCGTCGCGGGCGAACTCGCCGAGCGCGGGTCGGCCGACCTCGCCGACGCCCGCCAGCTCCTCGACGCGATGGACGACACCGCGCTCACCGCGCCGGAGTTCTTGGCGCTCGACGCGCAGTTCCACCTCGCGCTGGCCGAGGCGGCCGGCAACACGGTCGTCGCGACCACGATGGCCGGCCTCCGCAGCTCGATCGAGGGCTACGTCCTCGCGGGCGCCGGGCGCATCCCGGACTGGGCGGCCATGGCCGCGCGCCTCCGCGCCGAGCACCGCGGCGTGATCGCCGCGATCGATGCCGGCGACCCCGCGGCGGCGCGCACCCGCATCCACGACCACATCAGCGGCTACTACCGCGACGCGACCCCCTCCCGCACCCTGTCCCCGTCCACCTCCGACGCACGTTAGGCACACGAACATGGTCACCCGCCAACTCCCCAAGCCCGCCGAGCTGTTCGAGCTCCTGTCGTTCAAGAAGCCGGAGCTCGACGCGAAGAAGCGCCGGCTGAGCGCCGCCCTGACGATCGAGGACCTGCGCGCGATCGCGAAGCGCCGCACGCCGAAGGCGGCCTTCGACTACACGGAGGGCGCCGCCGAGGGCGAGCTGTCGCTGGCCCGCGCGCGGCAGGCGTTCCAGGACATCGAGTTCCACCCGTCGATCCTGCGCGACGTGTCCACCGTCGACACCTCGTGCGAGATCTGGGGCGGCCCGTCGGCGCTGCCGTTCGGGATCGCGCCGACCGGGTTCACCCGCCTGATGCAGACCGAGGGCGAGGTCGCCGGAGCGGGAGCGGCGGGCGCCGCGGGCATCCCGTTCACGCTGTCGACGCTCGGCACGACCTCCATCGAGGGTGTGAAGGCCGCCAACCCGACCGGGCGCAACTGGTTCCAGCTCTACGTGATGCGCGACAGGGAGATCTCCTACGAGCTGGTCCGCCGGGCCGCCGCCAACGGCTTCGACACCCTGTTCTTCACCGTCGACACCCCGGTCGCCGGCGCGCGGCTGCGCGACAAGCGCAACGGCTTCTCGATCCCGCCGCAGCTCACGCTCGGCACCATCGTCAACGCCATCCCGCGGCCGTGGTGGTGGTACGACTTCCTCACCACGCCCAAGCTGGAGTTCGCGTCGCTGTCCTCCACCGGCGGCACCGTCGGCGAGCTGCTCGACTCCGCGATGGACCCCTCGATCAGCTTCGCCGACCTCGACATCATCCGGAGCATGTGGCCGGGGAAGATCGTCGTCAAGGGCGTGCAGAACGTCGAGGACTCGATCAAGCTGGTCGAGCTCGGCGTGGACGGGATCGTGCTCTCCAACCACGGCGGCCGTCAGCTCGACCGCGCGCCGATCCCGTTCCACCTGCTGCCGAAGGTCGTGGAGGCGGTCGGCGACCGCACCGAGGTCGCCATCGACACCGGCATCATGAACGGCGCCGACATCGTCGCGGCCTACGCGCTCGGTGCGAAGTTCACGCTGATCGGACGGGCCTACCTGTACGGCCTGATGGCGGGCGGCCGCGCCGGCGTCGACCGCACCATCCAGATCCTCAGCGACCAGGTCGTCCGCACCATGAAGCTGCTGGAGGTGCCGACCCTCGCCGACCTCACCCCGGCGCACGTCACGCAGCTGCAGCGCCTCGTCCCCGTCGCCTCGGCGGGCGCGGCCGCCCGCGTCTGACGCGGGCGGTCAGCCCGGCGCGCGGGCGAGGAGGACGAACTCGTTGTAGGTGAACAGCTTCCCGGCCGCCCGCGGCAGCGGGAAGCTGTAGTGCCGCACCGGCGACAGTCCGGTCGCCCGGGCGAGCCGGTCGAGCGCCTCGAAGTCGGTGAACGTGACGTGCGTGGCGTCGCTGGCGTAGCCGCGCTCCTGCGGCGTGATGAAGCAGACCATGCCTCCCGGCTTGACGTACGGGAGGTATTCGCGCACGAGCTGCACCCCGTACTCGCGGGAGACGTGCTCGATGACATGTGCGAACAGCAGCGAGTCGAAGGCGCCGGGGACGGCGTAGCCGCTGGACGGGAACTCGGCGCTCGTGAACGCCGTCAGGCCCCTCCCCCGCGCGACCGCGATGGAGTCGGCGTTGTGGTCGACCCCGACGCTGTCGTTGGCGAGGTGCGCGAGGTTGCGGCCGAGCCCGGCGCCGACGTCGAGGACGCGGCCGAGCTTGAGGTGCCGGATGTTCCAGCGGTACGGCGCCTGCACGTTGAGCACCCGCCGCCACCGCGACTGGTCGAGCCGCGCGAGCCTCGCCGCGTACTCCGCGCCTGCGGTCTCCGAACCGGTGCTCCGCGCTCCGTCGTCAGCCGTCATCGTGCGCTCTCGCTGGTCTCCACCCCTCCCACGCTAGCCGGGTGTTCGGCACATCCAAAGCTTTTGCCCATACGCTTGGTGCTGGAGACTTGTCCACTTTCTCGAATGGAATGACCTGAATGGCTGCTACGGGCAGAGGCGCGACGACCCCGACGAAGAACGATCGCCGAGCCGAGGCGCGCGAGACCGCTCGCCGCATGCGTGAGGAGGCCGCCAAGAAGGCCAAGCGGCGCAAGGTCGTCGTCCAGAGCTCCGTCATCGTCGGCATCATCGCCGTCGGCGTCGCCATCGCGCTCATCATCTTCACCAACCTCGGCGGGTCCACCAGCGTCGCCAACCCGAAGAACATGCTCAGCGGCGGCATCCTGCTCACCAAGGCCGACCAGGCGGTCACCACCCCGGCGATCGCGCCGGGCGCCAAGCCCACCCCGACGAAGCAGACGCTGGACGGCAAGACCGCGCACATCCAGATCTGGCTCGACTACCAGTGCCCGTTCTGCGACCAGTTCGAGACCACGAACTCCGCCCAGATGAAGCAGTGGATGGCGGACGGCACGGCGACGCTGGAGATCCATCCGATCGCCATCCTCGACTCCAGCACCAACAACCAGTACTCGACCCGCGCAGCGGCGGCGATGTCGTGCGTGGCGAACTACGAGCCCGACAAGTTCTTCGACCTCAACAGCGTCCTCTTCGCCAACCAGCCGGACGAGCAGACCGGCTCGGGCCTGACCAACGCCAAGATGGTGGAGCTGTTCAAGAGCGCAGGGGTCAGCTCGTCGGACATCACGAAGTGCGTGAACGACCAGACCTTCTCGAAGTTCGTCACCGACCGCACCAACGAGGCGGTCGCGAACTCCCAGCTCAAGAACCCGGCGAACGGCAGCTTCGGCACGCCGACCGTGTTCGTCAACGGCGAGCGCTACCAGGGCGGCTTCACCGACGCCTCGCAGTTCGCGGCGTTCGTGGCAGCGGCGGTCAAGGACGCGGGCTCGAGCGGCAGCTACAGCTTCCCGAAGCCCTAGTCGTTCCGGTCTCCCTCTCCTGCGGCGGCCGCGCGCGGGTGTACGTTCGGCGCGAACAGCCGCCGCAGGAGAGGAGACGCGCATGGACGACCGCATTCCCGAGGACGGCGCCGACGACCCGGCGATCGGCGACTCGGACGCCGGGGACACGGCGGGCTGGATCGACCCGGGCGACGGTGAGGTCGACTACGCCCTGGACGACCCGATCGCCGAGGCCGACTTCGCCGACGAGCTGGTGACCACCGACGGGGTCGCCGGCGACACCGTGTGGGACGGACCCGGTGACGGGAACTATGGGCCGACCGGCGGGCAGCCGCGCGAGGCCGAGCCGGACTACGACGAGCACGACCCCGAAGGCGACCCCGACGACGGCGTCCTCACCCAGGACGACATCGAGGAGGAGGGCATCTAGCGGGGGACGGCCGCCACGACGCCCTCCGCGCTGCTCTCCAGGAAGGCGACGATGCTCGCCGACGGCAGGTCGGTGCCGATCGCGCTCGCGACCAGCACGTCCTCCGCGAAGGCGATCCACGAGCGCAGGCCGATCCGCAGCAGCGGGGAGTCCTCCGCTCCCAGCTCGAGGAACACGGCGAGGATCCGCTCGGCCTGCTCCGCACGCGCCTGCTCGATCACCACCCGCACCTCCTGATCGCCGCTCGCGACCCCGCGGACCAGCGAGTAGAACGTGCCGCTGTGGTCGCGCACGAAGGCGACGATCCGGGTGAGCGTGTCGTGCAGCCGCTCGCGCGGCGGCAGCTCCGGGACGGGCTCCGTCGCGTGCAGCATGCTGTCGCGCGCGGTGCGGACGACTTCGCGGTGCAGGCCCTGCTTCGACCCGAAGTAGTGGAAGAGGAGGCCGCGCGACACCCCCGCCCGCGCCGAGAGCTCCTCGATCGTGAGGGTGTCGAGGGGCTGGTCGGCGAGGTGCGCCACCCCGAGCGCGACGAGCTGCGCCCGGCGCTCGTCCGGGGTGAGCCGGGTGCGCCGATCGGTGTCCATGGATCGAGCCTAGGCGCTGTGCGACGGCGCGGCAGCCATGGCGCGATGACCGGAACGGCCCTTCCCCCTCAATTCGGCCGTCCCCCATTCGGCCGACTATTGACAACCGGTCAATAGCGTCTACTCTCGTCGTGGGAACGACCGCACCGCCGCTGTCAAGCCCCCGAACAGGAGGATCGATGAAGTTCCGCAAGCTCGCCGGCTCCCACGCCGGCCGCATCGTGCTCGCCGCCGTGCCCGTCGCCGTGGTGTCCACGCTGCTGATGACCGGGGTCGCGCAGGGGGCCGTCCCCGTCTCGTTCGCCGTCTCCGGCAGCCAGTTCCAGATCAGCGCCTCGAAGCTCGACGGCACCGGCTTCTCGCAGTACGCCGGCGTCGCGCCCGACACCACGGGCAAGCAGCACCAGGTCGCGATCGCCAACATCAAATCGGCGACGCTCGCCGACCTGTGCCAGTCGGTCGTCAGCGACACCCCGCTCGGCAAGGTGGGCGTGCTGATCACCGCGGGCGGCGGCGGCAACCCCGCCAGCGCCTCCGACCTGCAGATCGGGATGACGGACCTCGCCGGCGACGCCGAGTTCCACAACATCCGCATCGGCGTCGACGCCTCGACGGTGAACACCACCGCCAAGGGCAGCGCGGGCGACTTCGCCCAGGACTCCGACACGGTGACCATCTCGCACCTGCAGCAGACCGCGTGGAGCACGCAGGCCTCGGTCTTCACGCTCACCGGCATGCACGTGCAGCTCACGGACGGGTCGAAGGGATGCTTCTGAACCGCCCGGGGACGACGCACGCGATGGCCGCGACCGAGCCGGGGACGCCCGAGGAGCCGACGCCGGCGGACGAGCACGCCGACCCGGACGTGTCCGCGCTGCTGACGCCGGAGGATGACGCCTCGGCGGCCGCCGGTCCCACCGCGGAGTCGGCTGATGACACGGCGGAGCCCGCAGCGTCCGACGACCGCACGGCCTGGCAGCGCTTCCGCGCCTGGCGCCGCAGCCGCCCGTTCGTCGGCGGCCTCCTGACAGCGCTCGGCGGGATCGAGATGTTCTTCTCCGGACAGCTCGACATCGGCCGCATCCACATCCAGCTCGGCATCGAGGGCCTGCAGGCGACGATCATCCCGATCCTGCTCCTGCTTCTCGGCATCCTGGCCGTCGCCATGCCGGCGCACCGGGTCTTCTACGGCGTGATCGCGCTCGCGATCGCGGTCTACTCGCTCGTCGGCGTCAATCTCGGCGGCTTCTTCATCGGCATGCTGCTGAGCACCATCGGCGGCATCCTGACGGTGGCGTGGATGCCTCCGGAGCAGCGCGGCGAGCGCCGTCGCCGCGGCCGCCGCCGCGAGGGCGTCGCTGCGGACGACGCCCCGGCGGAGGAGACCGCGTGACGGGCCGCGCACGGATCCCCGGCGGCGTGCTCGCGGCCGGCCTGGCCTTGGCGGGGGCGCTCACCGGGCTGGGCGCCGCCCCGCTGCCCGCCGATTCGGCGCGCACGACGGCCCCGGCCTCGCTCTGCATCCCGATCTTCACCTCGTGCGACTCGTCGTCGTCCACCCCGAGCCCGTCGCCGTCGTCCGGCTCGCCCTCCCCCGGGCTGCCGCTGCCCGGCCTGCCGGCCACGCCGGGGACACCGGGCACACCCGCGACCGGCAGCCCGACACCGACCCCGGTTCCGACGCCGGCCTCGCCCGACGGCTCCGCGCCGGTGTTCACGCAGCCGCCCGCGCAGCTCGGCAGCAACTCGCTGTCCTTCTCCGGTCTCAAGGGCGTCAACCTCGTGACCGTGCCTCTGGCGGACGGCAGCCGCATCCCTGTGCTGAAGATCTCGGCGGACTCCATCACCATCCAGGGCTTCAGCCTCAACGTGCGCAAGCAGACCGGGCCGGTCCTGCTGACCACGGCGGACACGATGACGTTGAGCGGGAACGTGCAGGTGTACCTCGACTCCGCGACCGCGACGCTTCCGGACGGGACGCCGCTCACCCTCGGCGCATCCACGCCGCCGCCGAACAGCACCCTGCCCGGCCAGCTCCTGCGCGTGACGCTCGGCCTGGTCGGAGCGACCGCCGACTCGATCGTCTACACGAACACCAAGCAGCACCTGTCGGAGTGAGCACTCCGCTTCGCAAAGGGGTCGCAACACGCCGTTATGCGGTGCGGATGGCGGCGTGTTGCGACCCCCGTCCGGCCGGGCGGGCGGCGGTCAGCGCCCCTTGCGCAGCCGGCGCCGTTCGCGCCGGCTGAGCGCGGCCAGCGCCTCCGCCTCCGCGCGCCGGTTCGCCTCGGCCTCGCGGAGGCGGGCGTCGCGGCGCTCGGTCCAGCGCGCGACCTCCTCGTCGGCGTCGCGGGTCGGCGTGACGACGGGCGGACCGCCCTGCAGCTGCCGCCGAGCGTTCACCACCCGGCGGTTGAAGTCGTCCACATGATCGCGGACCGCTCGCTCGGAGGCGAGCCGGTCGAGCGTCGCGTCGAACTCGGCGTGCTCCGTCCGCAACGTGAGCGCGGGCGGCCCGAGGCCGGTGAGCTGCTCGCGCTCGATCTTGCGCCGGATCCACCAGTCCGGGTCGTGCGTGCCGGTGAGGCCGGGCAGCGGTTTGCCCGCTCCGGGGAGGTTGTCGAAGTCGCCGCGGCGGATCGCCTGCTGGATCGCGTTCTCGATGACGTGCGACCGCTGGTCCATCGTCGGTTGCCCGGCGTTCGCCTCCTCGACCTCCTCGCCCCGCGCCTGCGCGTCGCGGCGCAGGCGGTAGCGGGCGGCATCCACCCGCGCGTCGGGCTCCGGGCGCTGGCGGTCGTCGGCCATGCCGCCAGCCTACGCCGCGGCGTGGCCGCTGGATTCCCCGCCCCACCCGGTTGACAACCCTGCCACCGCGAATAATGTGTGCACTAAGCAACCGGATGGCAGGCCGGACCGCATGGGGGCGGACGGCAGTACTGCATTCCCGGTGGGCGATGGTCCGGCCCGTGGCAGGTCGGACCATCGCCCGGCTTTCTCCCCTTCCGGCTGTGGCCCGTTCAGGCTGTGGCCGTCAGGGAGAGGCCGTCCGGATCGTTCGGACCGGTCTCAGAGAGGCCGGATGTTGGAGGCCTGCATCCCCTTCGGCCCCTGGGTGAGGTCGTACTCGACCTTCTGGTTCTCCTCCAGCGTGCGGTAGCCCTGCGAGGAGATCTCGCTGAAGTGGGCGAAAACGTCGGCGCTGCCGTCATCCGGGGCGATGAACCCGTACCCCTTCTCCGCGTTGAACCATTTGACGGTGCCTGTAGCCATCGTGTCTTCCTTCGTTGTCTTCTCCGCCCGCTCGATCGAGCGCACGGCACTCACAGGCTACTCTCTGCCGCCTTGTTAGCATTCATCGGTGCAGTCCGAGAGCAACGCCATCGCCGGCCGGATCGGCGACAACATCCGTGAGCGTCGGGAGCGGAAGCTCTTCCCGCTCGACGAGCTGGCCCGCCGCGCGGACCTGGCGGAGCACACGCTGTGGCGGTTCGAGCGCGGGACGATGATGCCGACGGTGCTCAATCTCGTGCACCTGGCCGACGCGCTGGAGTGCCGGCCGGGCGACCTGCTCGACGGCGTGTCCGCGGCACTCGGCGAGGAGCCGACGTCCGGGGCCTGAGCCCGGCGCCTCAGTCGTAGCCGAGCCTCAGTCGTAGCCGAGGATGACGACCTCGGCGTCGCTGCGGAATCCGCCGCCGCCGAGACCGAGGGCGCCGCCGAGCCCGAGGGGCGCCCCGGGCGCTGACTCTGCGGGATGGACCAATGTCCGGTCTTCCTCGACGACGATGGCGGTCATGTCAAGGATGGTAGGCGCGCGACACCGGCGTCAGAATCGACACCGTGTCCAATGTGCGGCTGCCGATCGACACCGTGTCCACTTCCGCGGCCGCTCTCCACCAGCACCCTGGAAGCCGCGGGGCCCCACGGAGTACAGGAAGTGTTCCTTCAGAATTTCCCGACTTTCCCGAATGCCCCCTTCCTGGGGGTGGACGTGTCGTGCCAGAATCACTGAATCCGCTGCCGCCCGGCGGCGCACCAAGGCCCGAACACGCTGACAACGACGCCACGAAGGAGAGCCTTATGACCGACATCATCGCACCCGCGGCCGTCCGCGCCGCCCTCGATCATGCCGTCGCCGCCGCGGGGGAACGCCACAGATACGCGTTCCCGGAGGACGGCCTCGTCCGGTTCACCTGGGACGCCGACGGAACCGGACGCGGCGACCTCATCGGCGAAGCGCTCCGCGAGCTCGCGCCGGCGGTCTACGAGCACCTGGCGACCGTCGAGACGGCCGACCCGGGGCAGCCCGTCGAGTCGGTCCTCGACCTGGCCGAGCACGGCCTCAGCGTCCCGTTCGCCACCGTCGCCGCGCTCGACGAGGCGCGGGCGATCGAGGACGCCGGCGGGACCTGGGGCGAAGCGCTCGCCTGCTTCGACGAGACCTACTTCAACTCGCCGGCGCTCGCCGGCTGAGGCCCGCCCGCTAGGCGAGCGGGTCGTACTGGAACTCGCGGACCTCCTGCGCGCACCGGCACGCGGTCGCGATCTTGGCCGCCCACTCCAGCGCGGCGTCCCGGGTCGGGAGGTCGAGGATGGTGAACCCGCCGTCCATCAGCCGGGTCTCCGGGTACGTCCCCGCCGACACCGTCCCGTCGCCGGACACCAGCACCGTACCGACGCCCTCGTCGATCCCGCCGCCGAAGACGTACACGCCGGCGTCCTGCGCCTCCCGGATCACGGAGTGCGCGGCGTCGGACACGGCGGGCAGCTCCTCCTCCGTCACGTGCATGGCGGAACCGGGGAACGAGATCATGAACTTCGTCATCGGACGACTCCCTCGCAGTTGGTCGGGCTTCCCGGTCGCGACTCTACTCGCGCCGCGGCGGCCGTGTCTGCCCGGGTGAGGTCCAGCCGTCGTCAGGCGCGCGATTCCTGCGAGACGCGCCGCAGGGTGGTGAAGCAGCCCAGCACGGCGAACAGCAGCGCGAGTCCCACGGTCGGCAGGTAGGCCTGCCACAGGTCGCCGTTCGTGAAGAGGTTGTCGGCGAACAGGCTCCAGACCCGCGAGTCGGTGAGCGCGTCGCCGAGCGGGATCTTCAGTGTGGAGATGAGGTCGCTGTAGATCCCGGCGAGCAGGGACAGCACCAGGGTCACGGCGACGATGGCGATGATCCCCCAGAACGCGCCGCGGGTGACGCGGGCCTTCGACCCGAACCGGTAGAGCCGGACCGCGCCGATCGCGACGCCCCAGGAGACGATCGAGGCGATGAAGCCGATGTTCCAGAGCACCGTCCAGGCGATGACGCCGGCGGGGATGATGAGGAGCGCGAGCGCCAGGCCGCGACCGACCCGCTCGGCCTGCGTGAACGGCTGAGGCGCGGGGACGGACTCGCCAGCGGGCGCCGCCGCGGCCGTGGGAGCCTGTCCGTCCGGCGCAGGCGCGAACTCCCCGTACTCCGGCGAAGGAGCGGGTAGGGGCGGCAGGCCGTCCGGTGCGGGCTGGATGCGGTCGTCGGTCGCGTCGGTCACGCGTGCTCCCCCTTCGAGCGTCACCCTGACGCACGGGGGACAGCCTGGCAGAGGACCGCCCGCGGAATCGATCGGGGCCGCTCCCCCAGTTCGGGGCGGGGCCGTCGTCGGCGCGGCCGTCCTCACATCGTGGGACGCATCCCGCCGTCGATCACCACGTCGGAGCCGGTGAGGTTGCCCAGCACCGGGCTGGCGAGCATCGCCACCAGCGCGCCGACCTCCTCCGGAGTGGTGAACCGCCCGGTGACCATCGCCTGCTCCGCGCCGTGCCGCACCTCCTCCGGGGTGCCGCCGCCGGCGGCGGAGACCGTCTCGGCGACGCCGCCCGCGCCCAGCCACAGCGCGGTCGCGACGGGGCCGGGGCTGATCGAGTTCACCCGGATGCCCCGCGGGCCCAGCTCCTTGGACAGCGACTTGGTGAAGCTCAGCAGCGCGGCCTTCGCCGCGCTGTAGTCCATCACGAGCGGATCGGCGAGGATCGCGTTCTCGCTCACGACGTTGACGACCGCCCCGCCGTCCGGGATGAGGTCCAGCAGCGCGCGGGTGACGCGCACGGCCGCGAGCGCGTTGAGCTCGTACGTGCGCAGCCAGTCGTCGTCGGTGATGGAGGCGAACCCGCCCGGCCGCGGCGGTGCGGAGCCGACGTTGTTGACCAGGACGCCGATCGTGCCTCCGGAGAGGGCGGCGAGCTCGTCGCGCAGCTGCGCGATCGCGTCGGGAGACGAGAGGTCGGCGGGGCGGAAGCGGAAGCTCCCGGAGCCCGCGGCGCCGGCCGCGTCCTCCAGCGCGCGCGACTCGTCGGTGGGGGTGCGCGCCACGCCGACGACGGTCGCGCCCTCCGCGAGCAGCGCCCGGGCGGCCGCGAGCCCGATCCCGCGGCTGGCTCCGGTGACGACGGCGAGGGTGTCGGAGAGTCGAAGGTCCACGCCGCGAACCTAGTGCCTGGAGTGCGGGTGCGGCCAGACCCGTCAGCGCTGACCCGTCAGCGCTGACCCGTCAGCTCTGACCCGTCCGGCTCAGCAGCTGTAGTCGAGCACGTCACCGGCCTGCACGGCGTAGCCGCCGACGATCACTGCGCGGGTGGCCCCGCTTCCGACGAGCCCGGTGAACGAGGCGACGGGCGTGCAGCTGCCCCTGGTCAGCAGGAGCGGCCCGGGCTGCGCCCCGGCGAGCACGGCCGTCGAGAGGGCGTCCGGGAACGCGGCGCCGTTGGCGAAGTAGGCCGTGCGCGACGGGAGCGCGGCGGCGAGCGCCGCTGCCGTGCCGAACCGGTCGCCTCCCGCCGCCCGGGTCACGGCGATGCCCGCGGAGGCGAGGTCGCTCTGGATCCCCGGCGACACACTGACCGGGCCGCCGGCGATGGTCACGTGCGTCGTCCCCCAGCCGCTGAGGGCGGCGCGGGTCGCCGGGTCGAGGGCGCCGAGCCGGCCGTCCGTGAGCAGCACCGGGCGGCCGGTGGACGCGGCCGCCGCGGCGGCCGCGAGCGCGTCGGGGAACGCCGCGCCCGTGACCAGGAAGAGGTCGGGGACGCTCGCGCCGAAGGCGTCGGCGACGACCGCGCGGGAGACGGCGAACCGGTCGGAGCCGGCGATCCGGTCGACGGTGGTCGCGAACGGCAGCGCCTTCAGGTCGGCGACGACCTGGTCGGACAGCGCGTTCGTGCCGCCGACGACGACGATGCGCGCCGGGTGGAGCCGGACGAGCTCGGCCGCCACCCGGGTGTCCAGCGCCCCCGGCATCGTCAGCAGCAGCGTGCCGTGCAGCTTCGCGGCGGCAGCGCCGGCGGACAGCGCGTCGGGGAACTCGATCCCGGACGCGATGTAGGCCACGGGCACGCCGGCCGTCCCGTCCGGGTACGCCTTCTGCGACGCCGCGACGGAGGTGGCGAACCGGTCGGAGGCGGACACCCGGTCCTGCGTGGTGAGGGGCGGGGCGACCTGGAGGTAGTCGGTCGCCTGCTCGATCACGACGCCGGGGAGGACGGTGGTGACCATCCCCCGCACGTAGCTGCCGATGAGGTCGAGCGTCGTGGTGAACGACGTTCCGGTCGCGCCGGGGACCTGCGACCACCAGTTGTGCGGGATCGGCACGCCCGAGACGTTCTGGCTCCACCACGAGTAGCGGTCGGAGCCGCCGCTCGGGGTCGAGAGGCCGAGGGTCAACGCGGACCCGGCGGTGGCCGCCCCGGTCAGTGCGGGCCGGAACGCGGGTCGCTGCGAGGGGATGTTCACCGTGGTGCAGGAGAGCCCGAGCGCGCTCTCGGGGTAGGCGGCGAAGCTGTAGAACCGGAGGCACACGTTCAGCGCGCCGGTCCTCGGCGCGAGCGTGTGCACTTCGAAGCCCTGGTTCGGCCCGACCGGGTAGTTGCGGGCGACATCGGGCCGCGGGTAGTCGAACGAGCCGTACTCGGCCCACGCGACGGTGGTGCGGCTCCCTCCCGCTCCCGGCGTGTAGAGCTCGACGCCGGCGGGATCGGCCGCGTCCCCGTTCGACCCCGGCCCGTTGAGGTCCCCGGCCCAGCCGACGATGTGCAGCAGCGGCCGGTCGTCCTGCCCGTCGTACTCCACCGAGATCGAGTCGATGGAACCGATCGCCGCCAGCGTGTGCAGGTTGTACGCGGCCGCGGGCGCGACCGCCCCGAGCGCGACCACCGCGGCGACGACCGCAGCGACGCCGACGACGGACGTGAGACGTGAACGCAAGCGCATGGCCAGGCTTCCCCCCGCGACGCCGACCGCCGGCTCCCCCTCGCCCGCCCGGTTGCGCGCGTCCTGTCGCTCCGGCACAGCTTAGGGGGTCGGGGGCGGGGTCCGCGAGCGATGGCGCGCCGCGGCGAGGGGAAGACTACGCCGCGTCCCCGAACCACCGCCGAAGCGACCCCGCCAGCCCCGCCTGTCCGTCCCCGATCCAGGCCACGTACCCGTCCGGCCGCAGCAGCACCGCGGGCTCCTCGATCGGGAGGGACGCGTCCGCGACGACGCCCACCCGGTCCGCCCAGCCCGCGACCGTCAGCGCGCCCGTGCGGTCGAGCAGGAGGCCGCGGCCGTCGCGGAGGCGCTCGAAGAGGCGCTGCTCCCGGCCGGAGGCGTCCCGGAGCGGCAGGTCGCGGAGCCGCCTGCCGAGCAGGGCGGGTCCGTCGCCGAGGTCGTAGCGGATGCCGAGGCCGCTGACCTGCTCGGCCAGGTAGTGGCCGACGCCGTCGATCTCCATCAGGTCGGTCAGCAGCCGGCGCACGGCCTGCGGTCCCGGCTCGGGGTCGATCAGCACGCTCTGGGCGCGGGTCAGGGTGAGCACCTGCTCGGCGACGGGTCTGCGCTCGGTCTCGTAGCTGTCCAGGAGGCCCTCGGGCGCCCGGCCGTCCAGCTGCGCGGCCAGCTTCCAGCCCAGGTTGAACGCGTCCTGGAGGCCCAGGTTCAGGCCCTGGCCGCCGAGCGGCGGGTGGACGTGCGCCGCGTCGCCGGCGAGGAGCACCCGGCCCACCCGGTACCGGTCGGCGAGGCGGGTGGCGTCGGTGAACCGGGACAGCGCGCGCGGCGAGCGCGCGCCGAAGTCCGTCCCGGCGTAGGCGCGCAGCTGGGCGCGGAACTCGTCCAGCGTCGGCGGGACCGTGCGATCCTCCGCCACCGTCGCCGCCGGCACGACCGCGCGGAACAGCCCGTCGGCGGCCGGCCCGATGCCGAAGCCCCTGTGGGTGCGGCGCACCTCCTCCGACAGCGCGGCCACCTCCTCGGCGGGCATCGTCACCTCGACCTCCCCGAGCAGCCACTCCGTGCGCGCCGCCTCGCCGGGGAACCCCACACCGAGCAGCCGGCGCACCAGGCTCCTGCCGCCGTCGCAGCCCACCAGCCACCGGGAGCGGAGCACGGCGCCGTCCGCGCGCACAATCGTCACCACGTCGTCCTCCTGTTCCACGCCGGTCAGCTCGGCCCCGCGCAGCACCTGCGCGCCCTGCTCGACGGCGTGCTCCTCCAGCAGCCGGTCGGTGCTGGTCTGCGGGATGCCGAGGAGGTACGCGTGGTCGCTGTCCAGCTCCACCGGGCGGGGCGGAACGATCCCGGCGAACCGCCCGACGCCGTCGGGATACCGCCGGCCCAGTGCGAGGAAGCGGTCCAGCAGGCCGCGCTGGTCCAGGATCTCCACGCTGCGCGGGTGCAGGCCCAGGGATCGCACGAGCGGGCTGCGCTCCCGCTCGCGCTCCAGGACGACCACGTCGACCCCGCGCAGCCGCAGCTCGGCGGCGAGCATCATCCCGGTCGGGCCGCCGCCCGCGATGACGACGTCATGGATCTCCGCTCCGTTCGGCACCCGTCCTTCCTAGCCCACCGCTCGCCGGAGGTCCAGGGCGGCGCTCAGCTCGGCGGGTTCTCGAGCGTCACCGAGGTCGTCTTCGTCTCGCCGCCGCGCACATAGGTGACGTCGACCTTCTGGCCCGCCTTGGTGGTCATGACCGTCTGGACCAGGGTGTCGGCGTTGGTCGCCGGCTTGCCGTCGATCTCGGTGATGACATCGCCCTGCTGGAGGCCTGCGGTCGCGGACGGGCCGCCGGCGACGACCGAGACGACGTAGAGGCCGTCGCTCACCTTCAGCTTCTCGGCGGCCGCGGGCGGGATGGGCGCGACCGAGATCCCGAAGTACGGGTAGGTGACATGGCCGGTCGCGATGATCTGGTCGACGATGCTGTGCGCGAAGTCGGACGGGATCGCGAACCCGATGCCGACACTGCCGCCGCCCGACTGGCCCGCGGAGTTGGGGACCGTCGCGATCGCCGAGTTGATGCCGATCAGGTCGCCGGAGCAGTCCACCAGCGCGCCTCCCGAGTTGCCCGGGTTGATCGAGGCGTCGGTCTGGATGGAGTTGGCCAGGATCGCGGTCTGCCCGTTGTCGCCGGGCACCGGGACGGTACGGCCGAGGGCGCTGACGATGCCGGAGGTCACCGTGCCGGACAGGCCGAGCGGGGCGCCGAGCGCGACCACCGGCTGCCCCACGACCACCTTCGCCGAGTTCCCCCACGGCACGGTCGGCAGCGAGGACGACGCGGTGACCTTCAGCACCGCGAGGTCCGAGCGCGGGTCCCGGCCGACGAGCGTCGCCGGCGCGTCCGCGCCGCCGGAGGTGAGCACCGAGATTTTGCCGCCGTCCACCGCGCCGGAGATCACGTGGTTGTTGGTCACGATGTACCCGTCGGAGCTGATGATCTCGCCGGTGCCGGTCCCGCCGCCCGCCGAGCCGATCGCGGAGACCGTGACGACGGCGGGGAGGACCTCGTTGGAGACGGTGATCGCGTCGCAGGCGCTGACCTCCTGGCCGGCCGTCCCCGTCGTCGCGGAGGTCGCGGTCGTGGTCGCCGAGGACCGGCCGATCCCCCAGCCCAGGAAGACACCGGCGGCCAGGGCGACCACCACCGCCACCACCGCCCAGACCCAGCCCAGCCGACGCGGACGCCGCGCCGGAACGTTCGAACTCATCACGCCCACCCCCAGGAGACAGGGCCGACGCCCCGTGCTGGCAGCCGGTCTACACCCAGGCGCGGCGGGGCGGCAACAGGTCCGTCGGCCGCCTGCCCGCGACCGGCCGGCTCCTCACGGCGAGCGCGTGGGGAGCCGGCCGTCCGTCACACCGTCCCCGCGCCCCAGAACTCATCGAGCCGCTTGGCGGCGGCCCTGCCCTGGTCGTAGCCGGCCCGCGCCGAGGCGGGGCGCCGCGAGAGGTCCATCATCTGCTCGCCGAACGCGTCGAGGGAGGCCTCGTCGGGCAGGATCGTCTCGACGGCGCTGCCTCCCGCGCGCAGCTCCTCGACCTGCGCATCGAGCTGCATGCCCCACTCCTCCGGGTGCCGGTTGCGGCCGCCGAAGGGCGACAGCACCAGGACGCGCCGGTAGCCGGCCGCGAGGTCGGCGTTCTCGTTCCGCCGGTAGCCGCCGTCGATGTACCACCCGTCGCCGATGGCGTAGGCGAAGCCGCTGGAGCAGCTGGCCGCGACCGCGTCCGCGAGCGAGACGCCGCTGTCGCGATCGAACGCCACGCCTTCGCCGCTGCTCGCGTCCACGGCGGTGAGCAGGATGCGCTGCTCGGGCCAGTCCTGACCGGGCAGGCGGGAGGCGACGGTGGCGCGCCACTGGGCCTGGCGGCCGGGGTCGGCGCCGTCGGCGAGCTCCCTGGCCCAGGCACCCATCCGGCGGCGCATGTCCGCGGCGTCGGAGGACGAGGCGATGATGCGGCCGGTGACCTCCAGCTGGCTGGAGACGGAGCCGGCCACGCCGCGAGCCACATCGGGGCCGGCGCCGGGCCTGGTAGAGCCGGGCGCTCCGGCTCCGGGCGCTCCGGCTCCGGGCGCTCCGGCTTGGGGCGCTCCGGGCCGCTGCGGCGGCGGGGCGTCGACGATCGCGGCGTACAGCTCGGCCGGCGGCGCGCTCGTGAGCTGCGCCGCGGCCGTCGATCCGGCCGAGGTGCCGACGACGAGGTCGGCGCGGGTCACGTCGAGACCGCCGGCGAGGAGGCCGGCGACCACGCCGATCTCCCAGGCGTTGCCGGAGGACCCGCCGCCGTGCAGGACGAGGGCCCGCTCGCGCCCGGGGGCGTCCGAGGGCGGGAAAGGATGCGGAGAAGAGTGTGCGTTCATGGGAGTCGCCTTTCGCGAACGTGCGGTTCGGGGCTCCCGGCGACGGCTACGGGCGTCGCGCGATCGTGCGCTGCAGGGGAGCACCCACTACGGATACTGCGGTCATGGGTCTCACCTCCTGCGTTCGGATCACGATCGGGAGAACGTTAGCACGACGGCCCGAACCGTCGCGGAAAAAAGTTCTTGCGCTTTCGGGCGGCCTCTGTCTATTGTGTGCTTTATCGATTGAGCACTCACCCGGTTCAGCGACCTGCACGATGCTTTATCGATTGAGCGATCACAGACACACAGTTCCGTCATGCTTCATCGATTGAACGAGTGCTTTATCGTTTGAACAACTGCTTCATCGTTTGAGCATCCGCTCCCACGGACAACGAGCTTCACGAACGACAGGAGGGCACCGATGCCGAAGACGCGAGACGCACGCTCGACGGTCACGCTGAAGGACGTCGCCGAGCGGGTCGGCATCACCTCCTCCGCCGCCTCGATGGCGCTCGCGGACCACGCCAGGATCAGCTCCAAGACCAAGGCGGCCGTGCGGCAGGCCGCGCAGGAGCTCGGCTACGTCCCCAGCTCCGCCGGCCGGGCGCTGCGCAACCAGCGCGCGGGCGCGGTCGCGCTGATCGTGCCGAACACCTCGCAGCACGTCTTCGGCCACAGCTACTTCATGCACGTGCTCACCGGCGTCTCCGACGCCGCGAACGCGCACGACAGCCAGGTCATCGTCTCGACCAACTCCGACGCGGAGAACGGCGTCGCCGCCTACGAGCGGGTGGTGCGCTCCCGCAGCGCGGACGGCGCGATCGTCACCAGTTCCGCGGTCGACGACTTCCACGTCGAGGAACTGGTCGCCTCCGGCCTCCCGGTCGTGCTGATCGGCAACTTCCCCTACCTCCCCGGCTCGGTGAGCATCGGCATCGACGACGTCGCCGCGACCCGCACGCTGACCGAGCACCTCATCGACGTGCACGGCCGGCGCCGGCTCGTGCACGTGACCGGCCCGCTCGACCACCAGACCGGCCTCGACCGGCGCGAGGGCTTCCTCGAGACCGTGCGAGCGCGCGGGATCGAGGCCGACTCCCAGATCGTCCACGGCGAGTTCAACGAGGAGTCGGGCCGCGCCGCGGTCGCCGCCGTGCTGGCCGAGGGCCGGGAGGTCGACGGCATCGTCTTCGCCAACGACGACATGGCCTTCGGCGGCCTCCAGGAGCTCAAGCGCGCCGGTCGCCGCGTCCCGGAGGACATCTCGATCGTCGGCTTCGACGACTTCGGGCTCGCCCGCGTGACCACCCCCGGCATCACCACCATCGCCGTGCCCGCCGAGGAGATGGCCCGCCGCGCCACCGAGCGCCTCTTCGACCTCGTCGACGGCCGGTTCGAGGGACCGGCGCACGAACAGCTCGGCGTGACGTTCGTCGCCCGGCGCTCGTGCGGCTGTCCCGACGCCGCCTGACCGGCGCAGCCGCCCCGGCCCGGTACCCGCTCCCCGCCGCCTACCCGCAGCACCCCCATCACCGCAGCACCTCCCGCATCACCGAAGCACATCCCCCGCCCCCCCTCCCCACCCCTCATCTGCATTGCTCAAAGGAGAACATCGATGAAAATCCGCAGATCCCTCGTCGTCGCCGCCGGTGTGGCCGCGTCGATGCTGGCGCTCACGGCCTGCTCCGGCACCTCCGGCTCGGACGCCGGCGGCAAGGTCACCCTCACCGTCTGGACCGGGTTCACCGGCGGCGACCGTCCCGGCTACGACACGATCGTCAAGGACTTCAACGCCTCGCACCCGGACATCCACGTCAACATGGTCGTCCAGCCGTGGGACACGATCGCCCAGAAACTGCCGTCGGCGTGGCTGACCGGCCAGGGCCCCGACATCGCGACGCCGTCCAGCGACCCGAACGCGGTCGCCCAGTTCGTGAAGACCAACTCGGTCCTCGCGATCACGAACACCGGCTCCGGCGACACGAAGATCAACACCGACCAGCTCGCGCCGGGCACGGTCAAGGAGTTCACCTACGACGGCAAGCTCTACGCGGTCCCGGCCAACTTCGCGACGCTCAGCCTGTACTACAACAAGAAGGCCTTCGCGGCGGCCGGCATCGCCAACCCGCCCGCCACGGTCGCGGAGCTTCAGGACGACGCCAAGAAGCTGACGCTGAACGGCGGCCAGACCCAGTACGGGATCTCCCTCGCCGACAACCAGACCATCCAGATGTGGCCGATCCTGCAGTGGCTGGAGGGCGGCGACATCGTCGACGCGAAGGGCTGCAGCGTGCTGCAGACCAGCGCGGGCCAGAAGAGCCTGTCGACCTGGAGCGACCTGGTCGTCCAGGACAAGATCTCGCCCGTCGGACAGACCGGGGCCATCGCGGACTCCCTGTTCGCAGCAGGCAAGGCCGCGATGGAGATCAACGGCCCGTGGGCTGCCCCCGGCTACAAGGCGGCCGGCATCGACCTCGGCATCGCGAAGGTCCCGGTCGGCGTCGACGGCTCCAGCGTGACGCTCGGCTCCACCGCCCCGCTCGCGGTCTCGGCCAAGACGAAGTACCCGCAGCAGGCGCAGGAGTTCCTCGCCTACTGGACCAGCAAGACCGCCCAGGAGAAGTTCTCGCTGCAGACCGGCTTCCCGCCGCTGCGCACCGACCTCGCCGACGACGCGAAACTGAAGGCCGACCCGACCGTGTCGATCTTCACCTCGCAGGTGCCCGACTCGCGGCTGTACCTGCCGCACGTCACCAACGCCACCCAGGTCGACGCCAACGCGTACGTGCCGCTGATCGGCCAGATCACCCGCGGGACGTCCGTCGCCTCCGCCACCGCCGACGCCGCCAAGACGATCGACAACCTGACCGGGTGCAGCAAGTAGTGAGCACCCACACCACCGAGCCCGCCCTGTCCCGCCCCGTGCGGGACGGGGCGGGACCCGTCCCCCGTGAGGCCGAGCCCGCCGGGCGCCGGCACGCAGGCGCGGACACCGGTCCGCGCCGCCGCAGGCGCCGGTTCCAGCCGGCCTGGCTGTTCATGGCGCCGAGCCTGGTCATCCTGGGCGTGTTCGTCCTGTTCCCGATCCTGCAGACACTCTACTACAGCTTCTTCGACTGGACCATCGGGGCGTCGACCCAGACCTTCCTCGGCTTCGGCAACTACATCAAGCTCTTCCAGGACCCGCAGTTCTGGAACGCGCTCGGCGTCACCCTGGTCTTCACGGTGTTCGCCGTGGTCTTCCAGATCACGCTCGGCTTCGGCTCCGCGCTGCTGCTGCTCAAGGACAACCTGATCACCCGGATCGTCCGCTCGGTCTACTTCTTCCCCACGATCGTCTCGTTCGTCACCATCGGCCTGGTCTGGAAGTTCCTGCTCGACCCGAGCATCGGCCTCGTCGGCGGCCTCACCCAGCTCCTCGGCCTCCAGCCGGTCGCCTGGCTGCAGTCGGCCTCCCTCGCGCTGCCGAGCGTCATCTTCGTGGCGGTCTGGCGCAGCGTCGGCTTCGCCATGATCCTCTTCGTCGCCGCGCTCAAGGCGGTGCCCGCCGAGCGCTACGAGGCCGGCCGCCTCGACGGCGCGAACAACCGGCAGCTCACGCTGCACATCACCATCCCGAGCGTGCGGCCGACCCTGCTGTTCGCCACGATGATCCTCACCATCCAGTCGCTGCAGGTGTTCGACCTCGTCTACGTGATGACCGACGGCGGCCCGGTGTTCCGCACCGACAGCCTGGTGAACCTCATCTACCGGGACGGGTTCGTGAACTACCAGACCGGCTATGCGTCGGCGATCTCCTGGGTCCTCTTCGCGATCATCATGCTGCTCTCGCTCCTCCAGCTCAGATTGTTCAGGTACAACGATGTCGACTGAAACCGGTGTCCGCGCCCGGCGGTCCAGCGGCCTGTCCGCCCTCGCCGCGTCGTCCAAGTGGATTGTGCTTGTGATCGGCCTGCTCTTCGCGATCGTCCCGTTCATCTGGATGGTGTCCGGCTCGTTCCGCAGCGAGAGCGACCTCTTCGGCAATCCGGCCTCGCTCTTCCCGACCTCGATCACCCTGCACGGCTACCTCGGCGTCTGGGAGCAGCTCCCCTTCCTGCGCCTCCTCGGCAACACGTTCCTGTTCGCGGGCGTGACCACCGCGGCCACGCTGCTGTTCGACTCGCTGTGCGCCTACGCGCTGGCCCGGCTGAAGTTCCGCGGCCGCAACCTCGCCTTCATCCTGGTCATCGCCACGCTGATGGTGCCGTTCCAGGTCACGCTCATCCCGGTCTTCATCGAGCTGTTCCACTTCGGCTGGCTGAACACCTACCAGGGGCTGATCGTGCCGCGCGCCACCAGTGCGTTCGGGATCTTCCTCTTCCGGCAGTTCTTCATCAGCATCCCCACCGAGCTCGACGAGGCAGCCAGGATCGACGGGGCCGGCCACTTCCGGATCTACTGGCAGATCATCCTGCCGCTGGCCAAGCCCGCCATCGCGACCGTCGCGATCCTCAACTTCATGAACCTGTGGAACGACCTGCTCTGGCCGCTCGTCGTCACCAGCGACCCGAACATGCTCACGCTGCCCGCCGGGCTCACGCTGTTCGGCGGCCAGCACGTGACCGACCACGCGGTCCTGCTCGCGGGAGCGACGATCTCCCTCATCCCGATCGCCGTCGCGTTCTTCTTCGCGCAGAAGTACTTCGTGGCCGGCGTCGCCACGACGGGGCTCAAGTGACGGCCGCGGGGCTGGGCCCCGGCGAGTTCGCCTGGGCGGCCGGGATCGAGGACACCTGCGTCTACCCGCCGGAGCACTTCGCGATGGCCGACCTGGACGAGTACGACCTCACCGAGCACACGGAGCACTGGCGGGACGACCTCCGGGCGGTCCGCGACCTCGGCGCGACCGTCGTGCGGTACGGCGTGAACTGGCCGCTCGTCCACACCGCGCCGGGAGTCTTCGACTGGACGATGCTCGACGAGCGCCTCCACTACGCCGCCACGGAGCTCGGCCTCACCGTGATCGCCGACCTCGTGCACTACGGCACGCCCACCTGGCTGCGCGCGTCCTTCGCGGACGAGCGCTACCCGCGGACGGTGGCGGAGTTCGCCGGCGCGTTCGCCGCCCGGTACCGCGGGATCGTGGACCACGTCACCCCCCTGAACGAGCCGCTCACCACGGCGTCGTTCTGCGGCCTCCGCGGCGTCTGGCCGCCGTCGCTGACCGGCTGGGACGGCTGGACGGCCGTCACCCTCGGCGTCGTGGAGGGGATGGCGGAGACGATCCGCGCCGTCCGCGCGGCCAACCCGGACGCGACCATCGTGCACGTGGAGGCGTCCTCGCTGTACCGGTCGGACGACCCGGGGCTCGCCGCGCACGCGGCGCTGCTGGAGGCGGTCGGCATGCTGCCGACCGACCTCCTGCTCGGCCGCGTCGACCCCTCCCACCCGCTCCACGCCTGGCTGCTGGGGCACGGCGCGGCCCCCGACCGGCTGGAGCGGCTGACCGCCGCGCCGCCGGCCGTGGACCTGCTGGGCGTCAACTACTACCCGGACCTCTCCCCGCGCACCCTGGTGCAGCGCAGCGACGAGGTGGCGCAGGTGGCGACCAACCGCTGGAGCGACGGCCTCGCCGACAGCCTCCGCGCGTTCTCCGCCCGGTACGGTCTCCCGATGCTGATCACCGAGACCAGCATCGAGGGCGACGACGGGCTCCGGTCCGCGTGGCTGGACGACTCGGTGCGGTCGATCGCGGGCCTGCGCGCGGAGGGCCTGGACATCCGCGGCTACACCTGGTGGCCGGTCTTCGACTTCGTGGACTGGTCGTACGCCTCCGGCGGCCGCAACGTCGAGGAGTTCGTGGTGGACGACGACGTCGTCGCCGCGCGCCAGCGCTCCGGCGACGGCGCCCGCTCGAAGACGCCGTTCCTGCGGCGGATGGGCGTCATCCGGCTGGACGAGCAGGACGACGGCCGGCTGGCCCGGGTGCCCACCGCCGCGGCGGAGCTGTACGCGCGGCTGGCCGCGGAGTCCGGCGCCGAGAAGGCCGGGGCGGAGGTCGCCGATGAGCTCGCGCTCTGAGTCGGTGTGCTCGGGGCCGGTCCGCTCGGAGCAGGTCCATCCGGAGCCCGCCTACGACGGCTACTTCGCCGACCCGTTCCTCACCCGCTTCGACGGCGGGTTCATCGCCTACGGGTCCGGCGACGACCGCGCGCTCGACGGCACGGAGACGCGCGCGTTCGAGGCGCTCCGCTCCCCCGACCTCGTCAACTGGACGAGCGCGGGCGGCGTGCTGGAGCGGCTGGACCCCTCGCTCGGCGACGCCTACTGGGCGCCGGAGGTCGTGGCGAGCGACGGCGCCTACTGGATGTTCTTCTCCGTCGGCCACGGCATCGCCGGGCACCACCTGCGGGTGGCCCGCGCGGACTCCCCGCTCGGGCCATTCGTCGACCAGGGTGTGAACCTCACCCCGGGCGAGTCGTTCGCGATCGACGCGCACCCGTTCCGGGACGCCGACGGCAGCTGGTACCTGTTCTTCGCACGCGACGTCCTCACCGGCACGCGACCGGGCACGCACCTCGCGGTGCTGCGCCTCGACGGCATGACCCGCGCCGGCTCTGACCCGGTCGCCGTGCTGGCGCCGGACGCCGACTGGCAGCTCTACGCACGCGCCCGCCGGATGTACGGGCGCACCCTCGACTGGCACACCCTCGAAGGGCCGGCCGTCGTCCGGCGGGACGACCAGTACCACCTGTTCTTCTCCGGCGGCTCCTGGGAGGGCGACGGCTACGGCGTCTCGGTGGCGACCGCGCCGCATCCGCTCGGTCCCTGGACGCACGAGCCGCGAGCGGCCGCCGACGTCCTCAGCACCGGACTCACCGGCCTGCTCGGGCCCGGCCACAACTCCGTGCTGCGTCTGGACGACGGCGCCGACCTGATCGCGTTCCACGCCTGGGACGCCGGCGGCGGCAAACGTCAGCTGTTCATCGCGCCGCTTGACTGGTCCGGCGGCCTGCCCAGGGTGGTACTGGCCGGGCCTGGCTCCGCCGCCGGGCCCGGCGGAGCATGGAGGGCGTGAACACCACCACTGCACTCGTGACCGGAGCCACCAGCGGAATCGGGAAGGAGATCGCCCGCCGGCTCGCAGCCCAGGGCTGGAACGTCCTCATCGGTGCCCGCGACCGCGCGCGCGGCGAGCAGACCGCAGCCGAAGTCGGCGGCGCCGTCCTCCCGCTCGACGTGACGGACGCCGAGAGCGTGGCCGCCGCGGCGGCGGCCGTCCCGACGCTGGACGTCCTGGTCAACAACGCGGGCATCTCGCTGGACATCGCGGACGTCGTCACCGACGTGGACGTCGACGTGTTCCGGCGCACCTACGAGACCAATGTGTTCGGCGTGGTCGCGGTGACCAACGCGTTGGTCCCCGCGCTGCGCCGCTCCGCGCACCCCCGGATCGTCAACATCTCCAGCGGCACGGGCTCGCTCACCTGGAGCACCGGGCCGAACCCGCAGTTCGACCACGTCGCGGCTTCGTCCGGACGCGGCGCCGCGTACCGTTCGTCGAAAGCCGCTCTGGACGGCCTGACCATCTTCTACGCGCACGCCCTCGCGGCGGACGGCGTCAAGGTCAACGCGCTGGCGCCAGGCCTGCGGGCCACCAACCTGAACCCGCGCGCCGCGGCCGCCGGCGGCGACCCCGCCGAGGCGGCGGAGGCCGCCGTGCGCCTCGCCACGCTGCCCGACGACGGGCCGAGCGGACTGCTGTTCTCCTGGGACGGGACGATCGCGCCCTGGTGAGCGCGGCCGCGCGCCGCGCTCTCAGCGGGCGTCGTACTGGGACCGCCCGAACAGCTCGACCCACTCCGCATAGGTGTGGTCGTGACCGATCGGGCACCAGCAGCGCACGCTGATCGTCTTGCTCTCGCCCTCGCCCGAACCCGGGATCGTCTCCACGTGCGGAACCGGCGACGGTCTCCCGATGGGGAGAATCGCTGCACTCATCGTCATTCCTGTCTCTACCGGCTCCCCCACCGTCGCTAGCAGAGTAGGTCGCCGACCTGTGATCGGAGGCCCGGATCAGCGAACTCGAAGCCGCGCTGGCCGCCCCAGTTCTCGGGTAGACGGCGGCGCGCATCCTCGTGCGGGCGTCGCCGCGCGGGCGTCAGTAGGGCCGCGACGGCTCCTCGACCGCGGCCGCGCGCGGGACGAAGGAGTACCAGCGCAGCTTGAGCGCGTCCAGCAGCCGGTTCTCCTCCGCCCCGACCACCTCGGCGGGAACCAGCGCCGCCGCGATCGCGGTGGTGACCGGGACCGCGAGCACCAGGCCGATCCCGCTGCACAGCGTGCGCACCACCTCGGCGGCGAGGTCCTCCTGCGAGAGCAGGCTGAGCGTGGAGCGGTCGTAGAGGTAGAGGACGATGAGCACCACCATCGCCGCCCCCGCGTAGGCGAAGGCGATGGTGTAGATCGTGGAGGCGATGTGGTCGCGGCCGATCCGCATCGCGCGGGCGAAGAGCTGGCGGCGGGTGAGCGCGGGGGACGCGGCCCGCAGCTCCCAGACGGAGGACGCCTGGGTCACCGTCACGTCGTTGAGGACGCCCAGCCCTGCGATCACGATCGCGCAGGTCAGCACGCCGCGGAAGTCGATCTGGGTGGTGCCCGCCAGCATCCCGCCGACGTCGCCGGTCACTCCGGTGAGGTGCGTCGTGGTGACGGCGAGCTGCGCGATCCCGGCCGTGAGCACGATCCCGAACAGGGTGCCCAACAGGGCGACGCTCGTCCGGACCGACGGCCCGTGGGCGAGGTAGAGGACGACGAACATGATCGCGGACCCGCCGACGACGGCGACCGGGAGGCCCGGCTGCCCGCTCACGAGCGCCGGGAGGACGAACGCCACCAGCATGAACCCGCTGAACGCCAGCGACACGAGCGCCATCAATCCGCGCAGCAGGCCCACGGCGACCACGACGATCGCGAACACGATCGCCCACGCCCACAGCGCCTGGTCCCGGATCACCCCGTTGACGGTGAGTCCCTGCGTCCCGCCGGGCGTGGACTGCGGCGGCAGCACGAGCTCGAGCCGGTCGCCGACGTGCAGCCCGGCGCTCGCGTAGGGCC
This sequence comes from Leifsonia shinshuensis, assembly GCF_013410375.1. NCBI lineage: Bacteria > Bacillati > Actinomycetota > Actinomycetes > Micrococcales > Microbacteriaceae > Leifsonia > Leifsonia shinshuensis. Next base: position 1,623,639 of record NZ_JACCFL010000001.1, on the reverse strand, counting down.
AGAGCACCGGGATCGTGACCGTGCGCCCCTGGTTCTTCCCGTCGAGCAGCTGCACCCCGGCGAGCTGGCACGCGCGGGTGTCGCCCGGCGCCGTCGTCGCGGCGCCGGACGAGAAGTATCCGGGGCAGCCGTTCTGGAGCGCGACGATCTTCCCGGTCGGGAAGGTGGTCCCCTTCGGCGCGAACTCGATCTTCGACGACGCGGTCGCGACCTTCGCGTGGTCGGGCCAGAGCAGCGCCAGCCCGGCGGCCGTCGCCAGCGCCGCGGCGATCAGGACGCCGGCGACCACAGCGCGGAGCGTCCGGCCCGCCTTCGGGGTGCGGTCGCCGCGGCCGTGCGAATGGGAGTGGGCGTGGGCCATCGGGTCTCCGATCGGCGAATTTGGACACGGGGTGGCCACGCCACTGTAGTGCGCGCGGCTGGGAGCGCCCGCCGGGACTCCCGGAGCCCTGTTCCTCCGGCGGCCCGAGCGCGTAGCATCCGTTGCGGGGAATCGTTCGCCGACGGAGACGAGGCAGACATGGAAACGCGCACCATCAGCACGCCCGGCGCCGAGGTCGTCTACGACGTCCAGGAGGCGCAGACCGGGGCGGGCGATCATCCACCGCTCGTCATGATCGGCCAGCCGATGGACGCGAGCGGCTTCCGCGCCCTCGCGTCGTACCTGCCGGACCGGGTCGTCGTCACCTACGACCCACGTGGCCTCGGGCGCAGCACGCGCAGCGACGGCGAGGTCACCAACACGCCGACCATCCAGGCCGAGGACGTGCACGCGATCATCGAGGCGCTCGGCGCCGGACCGGTCGACCTGTTCGCGAGCAGCGGCGGAGCGGTGACCGCACTGGCGCTGGTGGCCGCGCACCCGGACGACGTGCGGACGCTGGTCGCCCACGAGCCGCCGCTGCCGGGAGTCCTCCCCGACGCGGCGGCCGCCGAGCGCGGGCTGGCGGCGGTGCACGCCGCATACGACGAGCGCGGCTTCGGGGCGGGCATGGCCGCGTTCATCATGATGACCTCGTGGCGGGGCGAGTTCACCGACGACTACTTCGCGCTGCCCGCTCCGGATCCCGCGATGTTCGGGATGCCGGCGGCCGACGACGGCTCCCGCGACGACCCGCTGCTCTCGGAGCGCTCGGTCGCGATCACGGAGTACCGCCCCGACATCGACGCCCTGACCGCGGCGCCCACCCGCGTCGTCATCGCGGTCGGCGAGGAGTCGGAGGGCCTCTTCACCGGCCGCACGTCGGCCGCGGTCGCGGGGCTGCTCGGGACGGAGCCGGTCGTCTTCCCGAGCCACCACGGCGGCTTCGCGGCGGAGGACTCCGGCTATCCCGGAAAGCCCCGGGAGTTCGCCGCGCGCCTCCGCGAGGTGCTCGACGCGTCGTGAGGAGCGACTTCGCCGGGGCCACGGCACGGTATGAGGTGGGCCCCACCACGACCCGCTGCCGCGCCGCCCGCCGGTGCGGCACACTGGCCTCGTGACCACGACCGACCGCACCCTCGTCCTGCTCCGCCACGCCAAGTCGGATTGGTCCGGGTCCCTGCCGGACGTCGAGCGGCCGCTCGCCGAGCGCGGACAGGCGCAGGCTCCCCTCGCCGGCCGGTGGCTCGCGACCGACGTTGGCCCGCTCGACCTCGCCATCGTCTCCCCCGCGCAGCGCGCCCGCGAGACGTGGGGGCTCGTGTCCGCCGAGCTCGCGCCCGCGCCCCCCGTCCGGTTCGAGGACCGCGTCTACGCGGCGTCCGCCGGCCGGCTCCTCGACATCGTGCGCGAGGTTCCCGACGACGTCCGCACCCTGCTGCTGGTCGGCCACAACCCCGGCATGGAGGAGCTGGCGTCCCTCCTCGCCGGCGAGGACGTCATCATGCGCACTGCCGGCATCGCCGTCCTCGGGGTCGCAGGACCGTGGTCCGAGCTCGACGCGGCGTCGGCGGAGCTCCGCGCCGCCGGCCGCGCGGAGGGCCGCCACCTGAGCTGATCGGCGCATTGACCGGCCGGTCAATCAATTCTAAAATCGAACATGACCCCCAGATCGGGAGCCGACTGACGAAAGGATGTTGGTGTCGATGAAGAAGTGGACTCGCTGGCAGGACTGGGTGGCCGTCGCCGCCGGTCTCTACGTGGCATTGTCGACGATCTGGACCGCCCACACGGGCGCGTCCCTGCCGATCATGCTCGTCCTCGGTGTGCTGCTGGTCGCGGCGGGAGTCTGGAGCCTGGCGATGCCGGGCCTGGTCTCGATGGAGTGGATCCACGTCGCCCTCGGCGCCCTGCTCATCATCTCGCCGTGGGTGGGCAACTACGCCTCCAACGCCGGGGCCGCCTGGACCTCGTGGATCGCGGGCGTCGTCGCCCTCGCCGCCGGCCTCCTGGCCGTGCAGCCGGCGATGAAGATGCACCATCCGCAGGCCACGCACTAGCACGAACCCACGCGAGGGGCCGGGACCGGCCCCTCGCACCCTGTCGACACACTGCGGGAAGGACGGCGACGTGGCGGACCAGCCACCGGAGGCGCGCACCCGGATCCTCGACGCGGCCGAGACCCTGTTCGCCGAGCGCGGCTTCGACGCGACCCCCACCTCGGCCATCGCCGCGGCGGCGGCGGTCCCCAAGGGGCTGCTGTTCTACTACTTCCCGTCGAAGAAGGACATCCTCGGCGCGCTGGTCGGCGAACGACTGGGCCCGGGCACGATCGATCCGGAGCCGCTGATCGAGCCGGGCAACCCCGTGCGATCGCTGCTGAACCTGAGCCAGAAGCTGTTCCGGGTGCAGGCGGACTCCGACGTGCTCCGCGTCATCGTCTGGCGCGAGCAGCACTCCCACCCGGAGGTCAGGGCCAACCTGGCCGCCCACCGCCGCGCCCTGCATGCGACGATCGAGAAGGTCCTCGCCGGCAGCCTGCGCATCCCGATCGGGAACAGGCGGCTCCGGGCGGCGGCGCTGGCGTGGGGCGCGATCGTGACGACGCCCCCGCTCCGGGACGAGGCGGCCGGCGCAGGGATCGGCGCCGAGGTCGACGGGGACGCGTCGGGAGCCGCGGAGGTCGCGCGCGAGGATCTTGCCGCGCTCGCGGAACTGCTGTGCGCGGGGTTGCAGCACGGGACGGAGGGGCCGGGCGCGGGACGGTCCTAGCGCTGAGTTCCCGAACGTCTCACGGGCAGACGCGGACGCTGCGCCCCTCGAACGTGACGACGTCGCCGAGCTGCAGCTGCCGTCCGCGGCGCCGGTCGACCTCGCCGTTCACGGTCACGTAGCCGTCGATGATGGCCTCTTTCACGTTCCCGCCGGAGTCGAGGAGCCCGGCGAACTTGAGGAACTGCCCGAGGCGGATGCCGTCCCCGCCGATCGGGACGTCTTCGATCGGAGCCGGTTCGGTCATTCCGAAATGCTAACCCACCCGCTGCACCGCCGCCGGTGTACCGTCCAAGCGAGGCGCCACGGACCGGGGAGCCGGCACAGCGAGGGAGACTGGGATGAGACCGCTCCGATACTCCATCAACGTCACGCTCGACGGCTGCTGCCACCACGAGGCGGCCCTCCCGCCCGACGAGGAGTCGATGCGTTTCTGGACCGCCGAGCTGGCGCGGGCCGACGCCCTGATCTTCGGCCGGGTCACCTACCGGATGATGGAGGCGGCCTGGCGCCGGCCGCCGTCGGGCGCGTGGCCCGAGTGGATGGACGACTGGCAGCGCCCGTTCGCCGAGACCATCGACGCCGCGAAGAAGCACGTCGTCTCGACCACGCTCGACGAGGTCGACTGGAACGCCGAGCTGCTCCGCGGCGACCTGCGCCAGGCGGTCGAACGGCTCAAGCAGGAACCGGGCGACGGGCTCTTCGTCGGCGGGGTGACCCTCCCCCTCGCGCTGGCGGACCTGGGACTCATCGACGAGTACGTGTTCGTCGTGCAGCCGGTGCTCGCCGGGCACGGGCCGACGCTGCTGTCGGGCCTGCGCGAGCGCATCCGGCTGGAGGTCGTGGAGCGGGAGGCGTTCCGGTCCGGGGTGGAGGTGGTGCGGCTGCGGCCGTCCGCATAAGGGGACCGCCCCGGCTCAGTGCCGGGCCGCGAGCCACGCGAGCAGGTAGGTGCGGGAGTCGGCGTCGTCGATCGCGCTGTCCGGCAGACTCCCGGCCGCTGCGCGGGCCGCCGCCAGGCCTGCTGGGCCTTGCAGCGCCCGGTACATCAGCAGGTAGTCCCCGAACGGCACGCCGTACCCCGAGGGAGCCGCCTCGGCCAGATTCTGCCCGATCCGCGAGCCGCTCGCCTTCAGGTAGCCCGAGACGGGTCCCATCGGGATGAGCTGGATGCCGAGGATCGCGTTGGGATCGGCGCTGAACCAGGTGGCGTAGTCGCGCTTGCCTCCCCAGTTCAGGGAGACGATCGAATGCGCGTAGCCCGCGAAGGCGGAGGTGTCGGCGTCCGTCCAGAGGGCGCGCGCGGCGGCGACTTCGGCGGACAGCATCCAGCCGGCCTCACGAGCCAACGCCGGCTGGGAGCTAGCGGTCGCCCACAGGGCGAGGCCGTTCCAGGCGTTCACCGCCTCGGAGCTCGACTCCTGGTTGTTTCCGTCGGCGAACGGCGAGTAGCCCGAGGCCCAGGAGTGGCCGGTGTACGGGTCGAACGTGCGGCGCTCGGGGAAGTAGCTGCTCCGGCCGCTCGTGGCGAGATCGGCGGCCAGCAGGTTCATCACCGGGGCGAGGCGCCGGACCGCCGACGGGTCGTCGGTCGCCAGCGCTCCGGCGGCGTAGAGGAAGTAGCCGTAGTGGAAGTGGTGGTCGTTGAACTGGTCGGACCCGAACGACGCGGTCAGTCCGACGACGCCGCGCATGGCCGGGTCGTAGACGAAGCAGCGCGCTGGGGCGGAGGCGCAGCGGGCAGGCTGCGCCCACTCGGCCAGGGCGGTCGCCAGCCGGGTCCGCAGGCCGTCGGCGATGCGGTCCTCCCCCAGCTGCCGGGCGATCGTGAGCAGATTCGCCAGGCGGAACAGCGCTTTGCCGCCGAAGTAGGTGTCCGACGGCAGCGGGCCGACGGTGGCGGAGTCCGTCCGCAGCTGATCGACGATCGCGGCCTTCGTCTCCGTGTCGAGCGTGCCGAGATCGAGTGCGCCCGCGGGCGTGACGGCGGGGACGCTCCATTCCAGCGTGTCGCCGGAGCACACCGTCATCGTGCCGTAGATCGTGGAGTACGTGCCGAGGGAGCAGTCCGCCCCGCTCCGGGGCGCCCGCTGCGCCGGGAGTGCGCCGAAGACGGTGGAGCCCCCGGCGGCGCGGTAGGAGAGGCGGGTCGTCGCTGTGCCGCCTCCGTCCGAGTAGCCGGTGCCGACGCCGAGGAGCGGCCCGGAGATCGCGCCGGCCACGCGCGCGGCGCTCGCTCCGCGAGGCACCGGGAACCAGACCGCCGCCTGGCCCGGGTGAAGGGCGATGCTGCGGCCGGAGCGGTCGAGCGCGCCGGAGGGCGCGACGAGCGCGTAGTCCGTTCCCCCCACCGTGGCCACAGCAGGGCCGGCCGCCCCGCTGAAGCCGGCCGACGTCGTGAGCGTCGTGTCCGCGTCCGCGGTGAAGCTCACCAGTGGGGAGCCTTCGGCGATCGTCACGTGCCCGATCGCCGCCCCATCCCGCGAGTGCAGCGACACGGTCGCCGACACGTCGTCGTAGGCGGTGACCTCCGCGGACGCGCTCGACGCGTCCACCGTGACCGCGGGATCGTAGCCGCCGGCGATCGTCTTCGCCGTCGCGGTCACCGAGGGAAGCCCGAAGGCGAAGCCGCCGGCCGTGAGTCCGAAGGAGAGCGGCAGCGGGAACACCGGCTGCGGGCCCGCGCCGAACACCAGCCCGGAGAACCAGCGGTTCGTCGGCGGGAGAAGCCCGTGGGCCAGTCGCATGGGAGGCGGTGCGGCCACGCTGCGCTGCGGCAGCGTCGTGACCAGCGGTGCGATCTCGGCGTCCGGGAAGATGCGCGGGTCCGTCGTCCCCGCGGATGCAGCCGATGTGTCCCCGCCGCGAGCTCCTGCCGGCTGGCAGGCGGTGAGGGCGCCGGCCGCGAGCAGGCCCACCACCGTCAGGGCCGCCACCAGGAGCGGAGCGCGGCTGCGCCTCACAGGCCGATCTTCCGGAGGAAGGCCGCGAAGGCGTCGCTCGGTCCGGAGAGCGGCCCGTCCTCGCGCAGGTGCAGGGTCGCGGTGACCGGCGTGCCCGGGGTGATCAGCCCGTCGTCCGCACCCTCGACCAGCCCGCCGCTGGAGACGAGGATGGTCGACTGCGCCCGGCCCGACACCGTCTGCACTTCGATCCTCTGGACCCGGCCCGTGAGCACGCGCTGGTTCGGGAGCAGGAGGTCGACAGGCGCGCCGTCGGCGACGCGGGAGTAGTCGCCCGCGGTGAGGGTGAAATCGGCCCGCACGAACAGGGAGCCGCGCCGGTCGATGTGGGCAAGCACGGTTCCGGCCTGTGCGTACGCGCCCTCCTGGATGTCGATCGACGAGATCGTGCCGGAGACCGCCGCCACCACGGTGGCCGTCCCGTCGGCCGCGACCGGGTAGGGAGCCGTCCGCGGGTTCAGCAGCCCGGAGGCGATGTCCTGCTGGAGGCGCAGGCTCTGGACGGCGAACAGCCGCTGGCCGGCCGCGACGCGCACGCCGGACTTCACGAACTGCTGCGTGACCAGCCCGCCGTAGTCCGTGCCGACGGGGAACGACTCGGCGTCGATCGTCGCGGACGTGCTGGTCGCCTGGGTCTGGCGCTGGTTGAAGATGAGCGTGAACGCGGCAACGAGCACGAGCACGATGAGCAGCCCCAGGGCCAGGCGCAGCCGGTTCCCCCAGGTCACGAGGCCACCTCGGCGCGCACCGGAACGACCACGTCCGGGCGTGCGACCACGGTGATCGGGGTGCGCACCGGGGCGGCCGCGGCCGGTACCCGCGCGACACCGGGATGCCGCAGCCGCTTCGCCTCTCTCATCGCCGTGGCCACGAAGGCTCCCAGGATCACCGTGTTCGTCACGTTCCAGGCCGTGGCCAGGGTGAGGACGCCGTTGCTCTCGTCGCGCCAGATCGCGACCACCGAGGTCAGCGCGAGGAAGACGCAGAAGAGCACCTGCGGAATGATGAAGTTGAACGGCGAGTTCGCCCGCCGCGCGCCCGTCACGTGCCACGCCTGATCCCTCCCCGCGATCACGTTGAGCAGCGCGCGGACGTAGATCGGGAAGGACACCGTCGCGAGGGTCAGGGTCTGCCAGCGGAACGAGCCCTGGGTGTACCAGGCGAGCAGGATCTGCATCGCGTAGAAACCCGCGTAGTAGAAGATCCAGGTGAAGACCGTGATGCTGAGGTTCATCGGGCGCAGATCGAAGTAGATCTCGAGCGGGGGCACGAGCAGCAGCAGCAGCGGGCAGATGCCCGAGAGATAGAAGGACCCCGTCACCAGGTACTGCAGTCGCTGGTCCATGGTCAGCCGTCGCCGCGGGCTCAGCGGATTGTGCGTCAGCAGGATCTCGAACCCGCCGGTCGCCCAGCGGAGCTGCTGCTTGCTGTACGCCTCCACGGTCTCCGGGGCGTCACCGACGGCGAGCACGTCCGGGATGTAGATCGACTGCCAGCCGTTCTCGTGCAGCAGCACCGAGGTCCACACGTCCTCCGACTTCGAGTCGGTGTAGAGGCCCCCGATCTCGTCGATCGCCGAGCGCCGGAAGACGACGTTGGTCCCGACGCAGAACGCCGCGTTGAAGCGGTTGCGCCCGGGCTGCACGAATCGGTAGAACACGGACTGCATGTAGGCCGCGCCGATCGCGATCGTGGTGGTCAGGTTGCCGTACGTCTGCGGGGTCTGCACGAACGCCACCTTCTCGTTGACGAAGAACGGCAGCGTCTCGTAGAGGAAGTCCGGATCCGGCACGAAGTCGGCGTCGAAGATGGCGAAGAACTCGCCTTTCGCGATGGACAGGGCGTGGTTGACGTTGCCCGCCTTGGCGCCGTTGCTGCTCAGTCGCCGCACGTAGCGGGCGCCGACATCGGCGGCCAGGGCCTTGATCTCGTCGGACCGGCCGTCGTCGAGCACCCAGGTCCGGTGCTCGCCGCGGATCGCCACGGCCGCGGCGACGGTCTTCCTGACCGTCGCCGGGTCCTCGCCGTAGACCGTCACGAAGACGTCGACGACGACCCGGCGGCCGGACAGGCGCAGCGGCCACCGCTCGGGATGGTCGAGCGGGTGCACGCCGCGCTCGGCCACGCCCTCCGTCGAGTGCGCGGACGGCATCAGGAACAGGGTGGCCTGGGCCCGGTGGAACGCGAAGTCCCGCGGGTCGCGGCTGCCCGCCAGGATGGTCCACATCGAGAACAGCGCCTGGACGACCAGGACGCTCTCGGCGGTGATCACCATCAGATACGGCAGCAGGTCCCCGCGATTGGCAGGATTCACCAGGAATCCGGCGTACGCCAGGATGCCCAGCGTGGAGATGAGCACGAGCAGCACCATGACCGGCGACTGCGCGGTCCCGGTGTCGCGGGCGGAGGCGGCCGTTTCGGTCGCCGGGCGGCTTCCGGCGCGCGGAGGCGCCACGGTTCGGGACATCGGTTCTCCAGCGTTCGGTTCGGGTCATGCTGAGGAGGGGCGACGACGGCGATGACGTGGGAGGCGGGCACTGCCGGCGTGGCGGCGGACCGCTGCTCCGTGGCGGCGGTCAGGGCGTCGGCCCGATGACCCCGCATGGGCGGATCGATGTGCGATCCATCATGCCCCCGAACGGGGGTCCGAATATTGTGAGCATGTTTCGGGTTGGTAAAACGTGGCTGAGTGTCACGCGCGGGCCTCCGCGACCTCCCGCGCCACGATCGCGGCATCCGCTCCCACTCCGAACAGCAACGCCGACCGTCGAGCCCGCATGAAGTGGACCCCGCAGAAATACAGGCCGGGGACCATGAGGCTCGCACCGTCCAGGGTCACAGGGAAGCCCAGCTCATCGCAGACCTCGCCGTCGATCCAGCTGTAGTCGGGCCGGAATCCGGCTGCCAGCACGACCGCGCCGACGTCCCGCAGGCTCACCTCGTCCACCGGTTCGGACCGGAAGGGAGGCGGAACGGGCAGGTCAGGGACGCCGAAACCCTTGGCGGGTAGCTGTGCGCGCATGATCGCACGCATGCCCGCCCACCATTCGTCGGCGAAGGCCACCGAGTCCGGCACGTCGTCGGCGAAACCGATCCGTGCGCCGTCGCAGCCGACGACATGGCCGGCGAGCCGGACCCCGAGCGCCTGAAGCGTCCGGAAGCCCAGGTCGTGCCCTCCCCCGGCCCCGGTGAGTTGCGGATTGGCCAGGAACCTGGCCGCGGGCGACGGCAGGCTCGCCACCGTCGCATCGAAGAACGTCGTCCGATCGAGCCACGTGATGATGTCCGTGCCGTCGAGACGTCGCGGCGCCCAGGGCGCCCGTCCGCACGCGAGCACCACCTCCCGGCCCGAGCGGGCCAGCTCCTCGGCGATCTGGCAACCGGTCTGGCCGCTGCCGACGATCACGACCTTCCCCGCCGGGAGCTGATCCGGGTTCCGGTACTCGCTCGACGACACGATCAGGGGATCGGGAACGGCGTCGAGGACGGCGGGGCGATGCTGCCGGGCGAACGAGCCGGTGCACACCACAACCGCATCCGCCGCCCGCTCTCCATCGACGGTCTCGACGTGCAGACCGCTGCCGTCGACACGCAGCCGAGTGACCTCGACGCCCTCCATGATCGGCGACCGCACGGAGCGTGCGTAATCCTCGAGGTAGCCCACGATCTCGTCGCGCGGTACGTGCCCTTCCGGCTCCGACCCGGAATACGGGCTCCCCGGCAGCGCCAGCGTCCAATTCGGTGTGACGAGGGTGAAGCTGTCCCACCGGTCCCGCCACGCTTGACCGGGCTTCGCCCGCTCGAGCACGACATGCTCGACGCCCAGCGCCTCCAGTTCATGGCTGACGGAAAGACCGGCCTGCCCCGCACCGATCACGATGGCGGACATGCCCAGATGATAGGTCCGCGACGCGGGGAGGTGCGACCATCAGGGTCCGGGTAACTCCAGCGAACCGCTCGATCGCGGACCGTTCCCTAGGCACCGTCCTGATCGGGATCCGGCTGGAACCGGTAGCCCATGCCGGGCTCGGTGAGGATGAACCGCGGGCGGCCCGGATCCGGTTCGAGCTTCTTCCGGAGCTGCGCGATGTACAGGCGAAGGTACCCGGAGTCGCTGATGTACTGCGGACCGCGGATCTCGGTCAGGATCGTGCGCTGGGTCACCAGTTTGCGCGGGTTGCGCACCAGCAGCTCGAGGACCTGCCACTCCGTGGGGGTCAGCCGCACCGGCCGTTCCCGGTCGCCCTGCTGGACGAGGACGATCTTGTTGCCGAGATCGACCGACACGTTCCCGAACCGCACCAGCGGGGTCTCGACCGCGCCGGCGACCCGGCGGGTGAGCGCCCGGATCCGGGCCAGCAGCTCGTCGGCGGAGAACGGCTTCGCGACGTAGTCGTCGGCGCCGGCGTCCAGCGCGCCCACCTTGTCCGCGGAGTCGGAACGGCCGGAGACGACGAGGATGGGCACGGTGTTCCAGCCCCGGATCGCTTTGATCACCTCGATCCCGCTGAGCTGGGGCATGCCGAGGTCGAGGATCAGCAGGTCGGGATGCTCGTTGACGACGAGACTCAGCGCCTCCTTGCCGTTGCGGGCGAGAGCGACCTCGTACCCGTGCGCTCCCAGCATGATCCGGAGCGCTCCGAGCATCTGCGGGTCGTCGTCCGCTACGACGATCTTCATCGTCACGCGCCCTTCACGGGTTCGGAGGCGGGACCGCCGTCGGCCCGACCGTCGTCGTCGGCATCGTCATCGGCAGGACCGTCGTCGGCAAGACCCGCGTCGGCCCGGCTCTGCGCGCGGCGCGCCACGCTCTCCTGGTCGACCGGAAGCGCGAGCACCATGGTGAGGCCGCCCGCCGGCGTGTCGTCCGCGACGAGCGTTCCGCCCATCCCTTCGACGAATCCCTTGGTCAGGGCGAGTCCGAGCCCGATGCCGGCGTTGTTGTCCGTATCCCCCATCCGCTGGAACGGGTGGAAGATCTCCTCCTTCCGGTCGTCCGGCACGCCGGGACCGTGGTCGGCGACGCGGACCTCGACCTGTCCGCCGAAGGTGCTCGCGCTGAGCCGGGGCGGTTGCCCGACCGGGGAATAGCGCAGCGCGTTGCTGAGCAGGTTGACGATGGCACGGCGGAGCAGCACGGGATCGGCGGTGACCGGCGGCAGGTCCTCCGGCACGTCGATCGTGACCTCGCCCGGCCGGATCGACAGTTCGTCGAGGACCGGCGGCAGCAGATCCTCCAGGTCGACGGGCTGCAGGGAGACCGCCAGAACCCCGGCCTGCACACGGCTGACGTCGAGGAGGTTGGTCAGGAGGTCGGCGAGGTTGCGCAGGCTGACCTCCGCCGTGTCCAGGAGCTCGACCTTGTCCCGGCTGGAGAGCCGGCTGCCGGCGGTCCGCAGGCTCGTGACCGCGGCCGTGGCCGCCGCCAGCGGACGGCGCAGGTCGTGGCCGACCGCTGCGAGCAGTGCGGTGCGGACGCGGTCGGTGGCCTCCAGCGGCCCGATCTCCTGCGCCGCGTTGCTGAGGTCGGCGTGCTCGAGTGCGGCGTCGAGCTGCGTCACGATGACCGAGAGCAGGCGCCGGTCGCCGGCCTGGAGGTCGTCGCCGAACAGCTCCAGGCTGCCGCGCTCCCCCACCGGCACCCGGGTCGGAACGGCGTCGGCCGGGATGTCGCCGTCGACGGTCATGACGGCCCCGTCGTCGGCGATGAAGCGCACGGCCTTCAGCCCGAAGGCCTCGCGGGTGCGCGAGACCAGGGACTGCACGGCGTCTCCGCCGCGGATGACGCTGCCCGCGATGGTGACGAGCAGCTCGGACTCGGCCGAGGCACGGGCGGCGCTGCGGGTGCGGCGTGCCGACTGATCGACCACGACGCTCACCAGCGCGGCGATGACGATGTAGAGGGCGAGGGCGAGCAGGTGGGTCGGCAGGCCGATCGTCAGTGTGTTGTAGGGGCTGACGAAGACGAAGTCGAGCGTGAGGCCGGACAGCACCGCGGCGAACAGCGCCGGCCAGATGCCACCGACCAGGGCGACGACGACGACCAGCAGCTGGTAGCTCAGCGTCTCCGCGGTGAGGGAGTCGGGACTGCGGATCGGCAGCAGCGCCAGGGTCAGCAGGGGGCCGGCGATCAATGCGAGCGCGAATCCGTAGACCCGCCGCCGGATGCTGAGAGCACCGGTGCGCCGGAACTTGGGCAGATTGCGCCCACCCGCGGCGGCGGCGTGCGAGACGATATGCACGTCGATGTCGCCGGACTCGCGGATCACCGTGGCGCCCACCCCGGAACCGGTGAGGAACGCGGTGAGCCGGTTGCGCCGGGAGACGCCGATCACCAGCTGCGTGGCGTTGCTGGCCTTCGCGAAGGCGACGAGCGCCTCCGGAGTGTCGGTGCCGACGACCTGGTGATACGTGCCGCCGAGCTCTTCGACCAGTTTCCGCTGGGCCGCCAGGGCCGCCGGGTCGGTCTCCCGCAGGCCGTCCTGGCTCGCGACATGCACGGCCAGCAGCTCGCCGCTCCCCGATCGCGCCGCCACCCGGGCGCCGCGGCGGAGCAGGGTCTCACCCTCGGGGCCGCCGGTGAGGGCGACGACGACGCGCTCCCGCGCCTCCCACTTCTCCTGGATGCCGTGCTCGGCGCGGTACCGCTGGAGCGCCTGGTCGACCTCGTCGGCCAGCCAGACCAGCGTCAGCTCGCGCAGCGCGGTGAGGTTGCCGAGACGGAAGTAGTTGGAGAGCGCTGCGTCGATGCGGGCCGCCGGGTACACCTGGCCCTCGGCGAGCCGGTCGCGCAACGACTGCGGGGTGAGGTCCACCACCTCGATCTGGTCGGCGCTGCGGACGATGGAGTCCGGGATCGTCTCGCGCTGCGGGACGCCGGTGATCTGCTCCACCACATCGTTCAGCGATTCGATGTGCTGGACGTTGACCGTCGAGATCACGTCGATCCCCGCGGCGAGGATCTGCTCGACGTCCTGCCACCGTTTCGCGTTCGCGGAGCCGGGGGCGTTGGTGTGCGCGAGCTCGTCGACCAGGGCGAGCGCCGGCTTGCGGGCGATGACGGCGTCGAGGTCCATCTCGGTCAGGGTGATGCCGCGATGCTCCACCGTGCGGCGCGGGATCAGTTCGAGCCCGTTCAGCAGCGCGGCCGTCGCCTCGCGCTCGTGGGTCTCCACGACGGCGACGACGACATCCTTGCCCAGGTCGTGCAGGCGATGCCCTTCCTCGAGCATCATGTAGGTCTTGCCGACCCCGGGTGCTGCGCCGAGCAGCACCCGGAGCCGGCCTCGAACCGCCATCCGTCCGTTCTCCTACTTGTTGCCGCTGGGGTCCATCGCCGCCAGAGCGATGTTCAGCTGCAGGACGTTGACGGTGGGCTCGCCGAGGTAGCCGAGGTCGCGCTGCTGAACGTGGTCGTTCACCAGCTTGCGGACCGAGTCGGCGCTGATCCCGCGCGCCTTCGCCACCGCGTCCACCTGCAGCAGGGCGTAGGCGGGCGAGATGTGCGGGTCCAGGCCCGACCCGGAGGCCGTGACCGCGTCGGCCGGGATCTGGCTCGCGCTCACGCCATCGGTCTTCTCGATGGTCTGCTTGCGCTGCTGCACCGCCTTCAGCAGGTCGGGGTTGTTCGGGCCGTAGTTGCTGCCGCTGGACGCGCCGGCGTCGTAGCCGTTGCCGGCCGCGGACGGACGGGACTGGAACCACTGCGGAAGGGGGTTGCCCTTCTTGTCCGTGAAGGACTGCCCGATCAGGGCCGACCCGACGACCGTGCCGCCGGAGCTGACGGTCGATCCGTTGGATTGGGCCGGGAAGGCGAGCTGGCCGATCCCGGTGATGAGCAGGGGGTAGGCGATCCCCACCACCACGGTGATGATGAGCAGCGCCCGCAGGCCGACCCAGTACTGTCGCCCGGTTCCACGTGCCGAAGCATTCATGATGAGTTCCGTTCTGGTTTCTTAGAATCCGGGGATCAGGCTGATCACGAGATCGATGAGCTTGATGCCGATGAAGGGGGCGATGATGCCGCCGAGGCCGTAGATCAACAGGTTGCTCTGCAGCAGCCGCGACGCGGAGGTGGCGCGGTAGCGCACGCCGCGCAGCGCGAGCGGGATCAGGATGACGATGATGATCGCGTTGAAGATCACCGCCGACAGGATCGCCGAGGACGGCGAGTGCAGCTGCATGATGTTGATCGCCTGCAGGCCGGGGAACACCCCGACGAACATCGCGGGGATGATCGCGAAGTACTTCGCCACGTCGTTCGCGATCGAGAACGTGGTGAGCGCGCCGCGGGTGATCAGGAGCTGCTTGCCGATCCGGACGATGTCGATCAGCTTGGTCGGGTCGGAGTCGAGGTCGACCATGTTGCCGGCCTCCTTCGCCGCCGACGTTCCGGTGTTCATCGCCACCCCGACGTCGGCCTGCGCGAGCGCGGGCGCGTCGTTGGTGCCGTCGCCGGTCATCGCGACCAGGTTGCCGCCCTGCTGCTCCTTGCGGATCAGCGCGAGCTTGTCCTCCGGCGTCGCCTCGGCCAGGAAGTCGTCGACGCCCGCCTCGGCCGCGATCGCCCGGGCGGTGACCGGGTTGTCGCCGGTGATCATCACCGTGCGGATCCCCATCCTGCGCATGTCGGCGAAGCGCTCGGTCAGGCCCGTCTTGACGATGTCCTTCAGGTAGATGACACCGAGGATGGTGGCCTCACCGGACGCGGACTTGGTCGCGACGGCGAGCGGCGTGCCGCCGGCCTCGGAGATGTGCAGCACCTTCTCGTCCAGGTCGCTGAGGATCGAGGACGGAACCGGGCCCGACTCCTGCGCCCACGCCACCACCATCGACGCAGCGCCCTTGCGGACCTGCGAGCCGTCGGCGAAGTCGACGCCGCTCATCCGGGTCTGCGCCGTGAACGGCACGACCTCGCCGTTCAGGTCTCCCTCGTGCGTGAAGCCGAGCTCCGAGGCGAGGGTCACCACGGAGGAGCCCTCGGGAGTCGGGTCGCTCAGGGACGCCAGCGCGGCGGCCTTCACCAGGTCGGCCTGCTGCACGCCCGCCACCGCGGTGAACTCCGCCGCCTGCCGGTTGCCGTAGGTGATGGTGCCGGTCTTGTCGAGCAGCAGAGTCGTCACGTCGCCGGCCGCCTCGACCGCGCGCCCTGACATCGCCAGGACGTTGTGCTGAACCAGCCGGTCCATACCGGCGATGCCGATCGCCGAGAGCAGGGCGCCGATCGTGGTCGGGATGAGACACACGAGCAGGGCGACGAGGACGGTGACGCTCGGCGCGGCGTTCGCGAACCCGGCGGTGGGGCCGAGCACGAGCACGACGACGACGAAGATGATCGTCAGCGCGGCCAGGAGGATGTTCAGGGCGATCTCGTTCGGCGTCTTCTGCCGGGCCGCGCCCTCGACCAGCTTGATCATCCGGTCGACGAAGGTCTCGCCCGGCTTGCTGGTGATGCGCACCACGATCCGGTCGGAGAGCACCCGGGTGCCTCCGGTGACGGCGCTGCGGTCGCCTCCGGACTCCCGGACGACCGGCGCGGACTCACCCGTGATGGCCGACTCGTCGACCGAGGCGATGCCCCAGATGATGTCCCCGTCGCCGGGGATCAGCTCACCGGCCGTGACGATGACGACATCGCCGAGCGTGAGATCGGCCGAGGCGACCTGCGTGACCGCGGAAGCGGTCGCGGCGGCGTCGTTCTTCTCGTCGTAACCGGTGACCAGGTTCGCCACGGTGGTCGTGCGGGTCTTGCGCAGGCTGGCCGCCTGCGCCTTGCCGCGGCCCTCGGCGACCGACTCCGCCAGTGTGGCGAACAGGACGGTCAGCCACAGCCAGACCGCGATCGCCCAGGTGAAGGCGTTCGTGGTGACGCTGCCTCCGGACGTCTGCTTGCCGAGGAACGGCTCCGCGATCGCCAGGATGGTGGTCAGTGCCGCACCGATCTCCACGATGAACATGACCGGGTTGTGCCACATGTCGCGGGGGTCGAGCTTGCGGAACGCGCCGGGGAGGCCGGCGATCAGCTGCCGGGCGCTGAACGCGCCCTGAGGCGCCCGGCCAGGGTGGTCGTGGTGCTGCTCGTGTGGTTCAGCAGTGTTCGTGATTGTCGACATGATCAGTGCAGCCCTTCCGCCAGGGGACCCAGCGCGAGAACGGGGAAGTAGGTGAGTGCGGCGACGATGATGACGACGCCGACGACGAAGGTGACGAACAGCGGCCGGTGCGTGGGCAGCGTGCCCGAGGTCGCCGGGACCTTGTCCTGCGCCGCCAGGGAGCCGGCGAGTGCCACCACGAACACGATGGGGAGGAACCGGCCCAGGAACATCGTGGCTCCGAGCGCGGCGTTCAGCCACGGCGTGTTCGCGCTGAGGCCCGCGAACGCGGAACCGTTGTTGTTGGCCGCCGAGGTGAACGCGTACAGCACCTCCGAGAAGCCGTGCTGGCCCGGATTGAAGATCGAGACCTTCTCGATGTTGTCCTTGATCGCGGGGATCGCGAAGCTGAGGCCCGTGCCCAGCAGCACCAGGGTCGGCGTCATCAGGATGTAGAGGCTGGCGAGCTTGATCTCCCGCGAGCCGATCTTCTTCCCGAGGTACTCCGGGGTGCGCCCGACCATCAGTCCGGCGAGGAAGACGGAGATGATCGCGACCATGAGGATGCCGTAGAGGCCGGCGCCGATACCACCGGGAGCGACCTCGCCCGTCATCATGTTCAGCATCGTCATCATCCCGCCGAGCGGCGTGAAGCTGTCGTGCATGGAGTTCACCGCGCCGGTCGAGGTCAGCGTGCTGGTCGTGGCGAACAGCGTCGAACCGAGGATGCCGAAGCGCTGCTCCTTGCCTTCGAGCGCGCCGCCGGCCGCCTGTGTCGCGGTTCCGGCGCCCTGCAGCTCGAAGAGGGTCAAGGCGACCAGCGAGATGACGAAGATCGTCGCCATCGCGCCCAGGATCGCGTAACCCTGGCGGTTGTCGCCGACCATCTTGCCGAAGGTGCGAGGCAGCGAGAACGGGATCAGCAGCATCAGGAAGATCTCGACGAGGTTCGTCCACGCCGTGGGGTTCTCGAACGGGTGGGCGGAGTTCACGTTGAAGAACCCGCCGCCGTTGTTGCCCAGGAGCTTGATCGCCTCCTGCGAGGCGACCGGACCGCCGGGGATCGTCGCCGTGCCTCCGGTGAGGGTGTGCACGGTGGGGAATCCGTTGAAGTTCTGGATCACACCGCCCACGATCAGGACGACGGCGAAGACGATCGAGAGCGGCAGCAGGATGCGCAGCGTCGCCCGGGTGATGTCCACCCAGAAGTTGCCGATCGTTCCGGAACGGTGGGCGGCGAACCCGCGCACCAGGGTGATCGCGATGGCGAGGCCGACGGCCGCGGACAGGAAGTTCTGCACCACCAGGCCCGCCATCTGGACCGTGTAGCCCACGGTCGTCTCGGGCGTGTACGACTGCCAGTTCGTGTTCGTCACGAAGGAGATGGCCGTGTTGAACGACAGCCCCTCCGGGACGGGCGCCAAGCCCAGGGAGTAGGGCAGCACCGCCTGGGTGCGCTGGAGGACGTAGAGCAGCAGCACCCCGAGCACGGAGAACGCCACGACGCTGCGCAGATAGACCGGCCAGCTCTGGTCCACGCGCGAGTCGACCCCGATGAGCCGGTAGAAGCCGCGCTCGACCTTCAGGTCCTTCCTCGTCGTGAATGTCGCCGCCATGTAATCGCCGAGAGGGCGATACGCGATGCCGAGCATGAGGATGAGGGTGGCGAACAGCGCCACGAAAAGCCAGGCAGTCATGTCTAGAACTTCTCCGGCTTCAGCAGGGCGTACACCAGGTACGCGAGGGAAGCGACGGCCAGTGCCGCCGCGAGCAGGTTGAAGAAGATCACAGCTTCTCCACCCCTCGGCCGACCAGGGCGACGATCGCGCCCAGCGCGATGATCCCCACGAAGCAAATCAGGTCCAACACGGGAATGTCTCCATCCGGGTTTCCGCGTCCCGGCCAGTCGGCGGGTCGCGGGGATCCGGCGCTCTGCCGGAATCAATGACCTATACAATTGGACGCGAGACCCTCGGAACGGCGTCTTAACGCGATCCATACGGCTGTCGCGGAAGTCCTAACGGTTTCCCCCCGGAATGACCCCCTCCGGCCGGGCGGCGAGTCGATCCGCCCGGGTGAACGGACGGCGCAAGGCGGACATTCGCGAACCGTTAGTTTCGCCCGGCTGCCCGTCGGGGTTCCGTTAGGAGCGCACCGGCGCCCACCGCGGCGGCGTAGAACCGTCGCTTGTGAAGATCCATCACTCAGCAGGTGTCGCATGACCCTGACGCACATCATCCCTTCGCTGCGGGCCTCCGTGCCCAACCCCCTCGGCCAGGACCTCTGGCCCGAGTTCACCACCACTTCCCTCTCGGACGTCACGGTCGCCGGGGTCTCCCTGACTCGCCTGGCCGAATGGTGCGGCACGCCCTGCGTCCACACCGCCGCCGCGGTGATCCCCGGCACCGGCGGAATGCCGTCGGCCACCGAGGTCGCCTCCGTCATCGTCACCCGGGTGACCCAGGTCGCCACGGCGGCCGACGGAGCGATCGACGTGTGGATCGACGCCCGCCTGACGGACGCGCCTGTCGCCATCGAGGAGCTGCGGATGATCGGCCGGGTCTCGACCGCCTCCGACTCCCGGGCGCGCATCCACTCGGCAGGAGAGGCCGCGGCGCCCGTGCGCGTCGACGAGCTGGTCTCCGATCTGCGCGTCGGAGACCTCCTCGTCCTGCCGTGTCGCGGCGCGGCCCTCCTGCGCGAGGTCGACCCGCACCGCCGGCACCTCCACGACGAAGCGACGGACCCGTCGACACCGGACCCGTGGACGCCGGCCGGGTGCGGACGATGAGCGGGCGGAAGCACCGCAGCGCCAGGACGGCGTTAGCGTTCCGGGTTCTGACGTATGGACATCGCAAGGATCGTGAGGGGCGGCCATGACCGCGGCGCATCCTGGACGGGTGAACGAAATGGTGCGACTCCTGTTCGAGGGAGGTGCCCCCTGGGGCACCCTCGACGTGTCCCCCGCGGGCCGGGGAATCTGGCAGCGGGTCCGGCTGACGGTGTACCCGCCCGGCATCACCGCCGGCCAGCGGCGACTGCTGCACCTGAGCCGTACCTGGCCGGTCGGCGGCGGAATCCTCTGCCTCGCCGCGCTGGTGTTCCTCAGCGACGAGGGCCCGTGGCTGAGCCTGACGATCGCGCTGGCCGCCTACGCCGCCGGCTTCCTCGTCACCGCGCGGCTCACCCGCGAGCTGCGTGAGCGCTGCCGCATCGTGACGGCGGCCTCCGAGTACGTCGGCGGCGAGGTCCGCGAGTTCGGCAACGTGCACGTCCTCCGCGCGGCCGCGTCCCGTCTCCGGGAGCTGGAAGCACGACGCCGGGCAGGCCTCGTCGACCCGGTGGCCTACGAAGCGGAATGGACCGAGGTCTACAACCTGCTGCCGGACCACGCCGCGCGCGCCCTCGAACACCACTGACGCTTTCGGTCCCCGCGCCCGTCCCTCGCGTCTCAGAGCTCGATCTGCGAGCCCATCACGATGACACGGTCGCGGGGCAGCCCGAAGTAGTTGCTGGCATCGCTGGTGATGTGGGCGGCGGCGAGGAACAGCCGCTTGCGCCAGTGCGCCATCCCCCGCTCCGGGCCTTCGCGCAGTTCGATCTTGGAGAGGAAGTAGCTCGCGCCGTCGACATCGAGGGCTCCCTCGGGGGGTTCCGGCTCCAGCAGTCGCAGCGCCCGCGGAACATCGGGCGTCTCCGTGTAGCCGAATCGGGTGGTGACGTGGACGATCCCGTCCGCGGGATCGCCCAGGTCGACGACCTGGACGCGGGCGGAGTCGTCGACCCGCGGAACCGTGTCGACGGTGACCGTGAGGATGATGATCCGATCGTGCCGGACATGGTTGTGCTCCACGTTCGCCCGCAGTGCCAGCGGGGTGGTCTCGCTCCCGGGGTTGAGGAACACCGCCGTCCCCGGCACCCGGTAGACGAGGTCGGGATCGGAGCGCAGCCCTCGCACGAACTCGGTCAGCGACCCTTCCGCACGGGTCCGGCGGTCGGTGATCAGCTCCCGCCCGCGCTGCCACGTCGTCATGACGGTGAAGGCCGCCAACCCGATCGCCAGCGGCAGCCAGGCTCCGTGGGTGAACTTCGTGAGGTTGACCGCGACGAACAGCAGGTCGACCGTCACCAGCACTGTCGCGCCGCCCCAGAGCACCCAGCCCGGCGTCGACCAGCGCTGCCGGGCGAGGTAGAAGAACAGGATCGTGGTGATCGTGATCGTCCCGGTGACCGCCATCCCGTACGCGAACGCCAGCGATGCAGAGCTGCGGAACGCGAACACCAGGGTGATCACCGACACCATCAGGAGCCAGTTCATCCACGGCACGTAGATCTGCCCGTGCGTCGAGGACGACGTGTGCGCCACCCGCAGTCTCGGCAGATACCCCAGACCGGAGGCTTGAGCAGCGACCGAGAACGCCCCGGAGATGACCGCTTGCGAGGCGATCACCGTCGCCGCGGTCGCGAGGATCACCAGCGGAAATTGCGCCCACGCCGGCGCGAGGAGGAAGAACGGCGCCGACAGGTTCGCGCGATTCTGCAGGAGCAGCGCCCCCTGCCCCAGGTAGCTCAGCGCGCACGCCGGGAAGACGAGGAACAGCCAGGCGACGGAGATCGGCCGGCGCCCGAAGTGGCCCATGTCCGCGTACAGCGCCTCGGCGCCGGTCACTGCGAGGACGACGGCCGCCAGAGCGAAGAACGCGATCTGGAAGTGCCCGACGAGGAACCCGATCGCGTAGGTGGGCAGAAGCGCGAGCAGGATGCCGGGGTCGCCCATGATGCCGGAGATCCCGCACACCGCGACGACGACGAACCAGACCACCATGACCGGGCCGAACAGGCGCCCGACCGCGGCGCTGCCGAACCGCTGAACGAGGAACAGGATGAACAGGATCACGGCGGTGAGCGGGACCACCCATTCCGCCAGTCCCGGGTTGATCACCTTCAGGCCCTCGACGGCCGACAGCACCGAGATCGCCGGCGTGATCATGCTGTCCCCCAGGAACAGGGCGGCGCCGAGCACGGCCAACCCGGAGAGGAAGGCGACCGTGCGCGCGCGGCCGCGGGGCGCCCAGCGGCGCAGCAGGGTGAGCAACGCCATGATCCCGCCCTCGCCGTGGTTATCCATCCGCATCGCCAGGAGCACATAGGTGACGGTCACGATCAGCACGATCGACCACACGATCAGCGATACGACGCCGTAGAGGTTGTCGACGGTCAAGGCCACCGGGTGCGGGTCCCCGGGGTTGAAGACCGTCTGCAACGTGTAGATCGGGCTGGTGCCGATGTCTCCGAACACGACCCCGAGGGCGCCGACGATCAACGCGAGCCGCGCTGGGCTCGCCGTCGCGCGTGCTGGGCTCACCGTCGAGCGTGCTGGGCTGATCACGAGACGTAGCGTAGGACGCGACACTCGGGCGTGGGCGAGGTCCTAACGAGATCCTTACGCCGGCACCTTGACCGTCCAGTGTGACATAGGTCACACTGGACTACATGTCGTCGATAGACATCCTCATCCTCCGGCACTTGAGGCGGCAGCCGGCCCACGGCTACGAGCTCCGCAAGCGAGTGGAGGAGACGACGGGCGTCGTGCTCCACAACAACTCGCTCTACCCCGCGCTCAAACGCTTCGAGGACTCCGGGGCCGTCGAGAAGGTCTCCGAAGAGCAGCAGGGGCGCCCCGCTCGGCACATCTACTCGATCACGCCCGTCGGTCGCGAACTGCTCCACGACCTGCTGGCCGAGCTGCCGCCGGAGGCCGCCGCGGACGAGACCGAGTTCCTCACGCGACTCGGGCAGTTCTCGCTGCTCGAACCGGAGGAACGGCTCGCGATCCTCGACGCCCGGGATGCGGCGCTCCAAGCGCGGATCCAGCACCTGACCGTCCTGCTCGACCGCGCCCAGCACGACCTGTGGAACCGGGAAGTCACGGAGGAACTGATCCGGCGTTACCAGGCCGAACGGCAGTGGCTCGGCGCGCTGCGGGAGCCCGCCACCGGGGCTCCCCTCCTCGAGGACTGACCATGACCGCGCCGCAGACCTCCCGGACCCGGCTCGGGGTCTGGGTCCAGTTCGCGCTTCTCGCCGGCCCGCTGCTCTCGATGCTCGACTCCAGCATCGTCAACGTCGCGGTCGCTCCGATCGCCGCCGAGCTGAAGGCGCCGCTCGCCACCGTGCAGTGGACCGTCAGCGGTTACCTCCTCGCCCTGGGGATCGGGCTCGCTGCGACCTCGTACTTCGCCCGTCGCTTCGGCACCCTTCCCGTCTATCTCGTCAGCGTCGTCGCTTTCACCGCCGCCTCGCTGCTCTGCGGACTCGCCCCCACGGCCGAGTTGCTCATCGTGGCGCGCGTCGTCCAGGGCCTCGCGGGAGCGCCCATGGTCCCGCTGGCGATGAGCATGATGCTCGGGAGTGGCGGCGGCGCCCGGTCGATGTCCCCCGCCGCCGGAATCCTGCTGTTCCTGGGTCCGGCGCTCGGGCCCAGCCTCGGCGGCATCCTCATCGCGGTGTGGGATTGGCGCGCGATCTTCCTGATCAACCTCCCGATCGGTGCGATCGCGGCCCTGTGCGTTCGACGCATCCCCCGGTCGCTCGCGGCCGCGCGGCAGCCGGGAGCGCGATTCGACGCGGTCGGCTGGCTGCTGCTCGCCGGAGGACTCGGCGTCCTGCTCTTCGGCGCGGGAAACAGCGAGACGGGAGGCTGGAGTACACCGCAGACCTGGGTGCCCATCGCCGCGGGCGGCGTCCTCCTCGCCTGCTATGCGGCCTGGGCCTGGCGTTCCACCCATCCGGTCGTCGACCTCAGCGTGATCGCGGGAGCACCCAAGGTCCTGTCCCTGATCCTGTGCGCGGTCGCGTCGGTGGTCACCTACGCGGCGATCTTCCTCCTTCCCGTCTTCATGCAGAGCGCTCAGGGCTACACGGCCCTGGCCGCGGGCGCGGCGCTGCTCCCGCAAGGCGTGCTCACCGGTCTCAGTCTGGCGTTCGGGCCGAGACTGCTCTCCCGCTGGACCGTGCGGATGACCGTCTCGCTCGGGTTCACCCTGCTGACGGCGGCGAGCGCCGCCCTCCTCGCCATCGGTCTGACCACTCCGCTCTGGGTGACAGCGCTCGTCCTGGCCGTCCGCTCCGCATCGATCGGGCTCGTGATCTCCCCGCTGCTCTCGGTCATCCTCCGCGGCCTCGACGATTCGCGCCTCGCGGACGCGAACACGCTCTTCAGCATCTGGCAGCGCATCGCGGGATCGATCGGCATCGCCGTGATCGTGACCGAGTTCACCCGGAGCGCGCTGCCATCCGGGCCGGTCGCCGGTCTGCACCAGGCCGCCACCGCCCTGATCGCCCTGTCCGGCGCTGCGCTCGTGGCGGCGTTGTTCCTGCCGCGACAGCGCTCCGAGTCGCTGACGGCGGCCTGAGTCCTCCCCGACGGAATCGACGTTCAGGAACGGTGTTGACCCTGACCCTGGGTCAACGCCGCACACTGGTGGATGAGGAAGGCGGTGGACGTAAATGGGACGGTGTGCAGCGGGACGGTGCGCAGCGGGCAGCCCGGGTGCGCGGCCGTGATCACCATCGGCCAGCTGGCGTCCTACGCCGGGGTGACGGTGAAGGCGGTGCGTCACTATCACCGCATCGGCCTGCTGCCGGAGCCCCCGCGCGACCGCTCGGGGTATCGGACGTACGACGCCGCCGCGGTGGTGGCCCTCATCCGGATCCACACGCTCGCGGAGGCCGGTGTCCCGCTCGCACGCGTTCAGCAGCTCCTCGACGCGGACCCGGACGAGTTCGCCGCCGAGGTCCGGCGCATCGACGCGCAGTTGCGCGCCGAGGTCAGGAGGCTGCAGCGGAACCGCACGCGCATCGCAGCGCTCGCATCCGGCGACAGCCTGGCCCTCCCGCCCAGCGTCGTCGACTACCTCGACCGGCTGCGAGGGATGGGCGTGGACGAGCGCATCCTGCAGCTGGAGCGCGACGCCTGGATCATGGTCGCCGCGCAGGTCCCCGACGAGATCGACGCGGTGATCGCCCGGAAGCAGGCCGAGCTGGACGATCCGGACATGGTCCGGCTGTACCTCCTCCTCTCGCAAGCCGCCGACTGGACGGCGGATGAGCCGCGCATCGTCGAGCTCGCCGATGCCCTCGAGACGCTGATGAACCGATCGATCGCATCGGGCGCGTCGGAGAATCCGGACGAGGTGGACGACACCCTGATCGACCTCGTCGACGCGACGACGCTCGCCTCCTCACCGGTCGCCGTGAGGCTTCTCGCGATCCTCAACGAGCGCGGCTGGCGGGGCTGGACCCGCGTCCAGCGCATCCACGACCCCGTAGACCCCGTAGACCCCGTAGACCCCGTAGACGAATCCTGACGGAGACGACGATGCCCTCCACGAACCCGCACGCCGCGAAGCACGGCCGGCTCCCCGAGCCCTACGACACGACCATGCGCGCGGTGCTGCGCTACGTGACGAAGACCGGTCCGAGCGACGACGCACGCCGCCTCCGGATGGTCGACGACCTCGCCGACCTGTTCGCGCAGGCCGCGGCCGACCGGACGCCGATCCACCGATTGCTCGGCGACCCGGTCGAGTTCGCCGACGACTTCAAAGCGAACTACGGAGCCGAGTCGAGGATCGTCAGAGAGCAGCGACGCCTTGTCAGCGCGGTCGCCGCGGTCGCTTCCGAGGAGCGGGAGGCTGCGGGGACGCCTCCTGGATGACGAGCCAGTCGGCGATTCTGGTGTTCCTACTTTTCGCCGGGTCCCGGTGCGCGGCAGAATCGGCGCATGCCCGGTGAGCGAATGCCCCGTCTCCGGTGGCTCCCCGCCGTCGGCGTCGCCGCCTACCTCGCGGGGACTCTTCTGCAGGTCGCCGCGCCGTCGGCTTCGCCCTGGGACGCGACACTGATCGGGGCGGGTATCGCGGTGCTGTTGGCAAGCTACCCGGACGGGAGAGTCCGGTATGTCTGGGCTGCCGCGGCGGCGATCCTCATGATCGGGTTGTGCGCCGCACTTCCCGTCGCACCGGGTCTGCTGATCTCACCGTGGTGGAATCCGGTGATCCTGGTGCTCTCGGCGATTCTCGTCGTGGGGGCGCTGACGCGGTACGCGCGGTCGCTCGATACGGAGGATCGTGAGCGGGTGCGATGGGCTGCGCTCGGCGCACTTGTGACGTTCGGCGGCATGGGGACGCTCCTCGTGATGTCTGCGAGGATGCACCCGCCCGGCATCGGAAGCCTGGGGCCGGCGGGGGCCGCGGCGGCCGCAGTGTTCGTCTTCGCCTTCGCGGCATGTCTCATCGTCGGACTGGTCGCGCCGCGCCTCCTGCCGGTCGACTCCATACTGTGGTGGCTGATCGCGCTGGGGCTCGCGGCTGCTGCGCTGGGCGGAGTCGCTGCGGTCATCGATCCCTACGGCTCGGGCTGGAGCACGGCGGCGGTCGCGGTGCTCGCCCTGCCGGTCGTGGCGAGCTCGGCGTGGCTTGCAACCGGCATCGTGTACAGGGGGCGCCGCTCGCCGCGCGCGTCCGGCGAGCGCTTCCAGCGCCGGCTCGAGGCCACGGGGCGTGCGGAGGCGGCCCCCGCAGTCCTCGTCGCATCGATCGCCGAGTCGTTACGAGCCGCCGGAGTCGCATTCGATGTCGGCGGAGTCGTGTCTGCCGAAACGGGCCGCCTGCGAGGAGACGAGGAGCAGGTTCCCATCGCGTTCAACGGCTCGGTCCTCGGGGAGCTTCGGATCGCACCACGCCCGGGTGAGACTGCCCTCACGCGCCGCGACCGCGCCGTCGTCACCGAGCTCGCACGCCGTGCCGCGCCGGCGCTCCACGACGCGGCCACCGTCACAGAGCTGCAGCACACCCGTGACCGTCTCATCCGAGCACGGGAGGAGGAACGGCGGGAACTGCGGCGGGAATTGCATGACGACCTTTCTCCCGCTCTCGCCGGCGTCGCCCTCGCGGCCGACGGGCTCGTTCGAAGCCTCCCGCAGGGCGCGGACCGGCAGGCGGCTTCCGCGCTCCTCGCTGACGCGAAAGACGCCGCTGCCCGTGCCAGGGAGCTGGCCTACGGATTGCGGCCCGCGGTTCTCGACGACCGGGGTCTGCTCGCCGCCATTCGCGACCGGGTCGGCGCCGACTCCCGCGTCGAGATCCACGCCGCATCCCTTCCCGACTCCCTTCCCGCCGCTGTCGAGCTCGCCGCTCTGCGGATCGTTCAGGAGGCGGTGACCAACGCGCGTCGCCATGCTGACGCGAGCCGGATCGCAGTACACATCGGCGGGAAGGACGGAGCAATGCGAATCCGAGTAGAGGACGATGGGGTCGGCATGCCTGCTCTGCCCTCGCCGGGGATGGGGCTGCGATCCATCAAGGACCGAGCCGAGGAGCTCGGCGGGAGCGCGCGCATCGCCGTCGGCTCCCGCGGGGGCACCCTGGTCGAAGCATCGCTCCCGCTGGGGGCGCCGTGACCAGTGTGCTGCTCGTCGACGACCATCCGGTGTTCCGCCGCGGACTCGCCGCGCTGTTGCGCTCGGCCGAGTACGAGATCGTCGGCGAAGCGGCCAGCGGCACAGAGGCGGTCGAGGCCGCGCTCAGCCATCGACCCGACCTCGTCGTCATGGACCTCGGGCTGCCCGGGCTGCACGGCGCGCGCGCGACCGCCCGCATCGTCGCCGAGCTCCCCGACACGCGCGTCGTGGTGGTCACAGCCTTCGACGACGACGGAGCTGTTCGCGAAGCCCTCGCCGCCGGCGCGTCGGGGTTCGTGCTCAAAGACGCCCCCGGTGATGAGATCCTCGCGGCGCTCGCTGCCGCTCAGAGCGGCGCCCGGCTGCTCGGCTCGCGCGTCCCGCTGCCAGGAGAGACCAGCGAGTCGCGCGCCGATCTCGGTCTCACCCGCCGGGAGCAGGAGGTCGCGCGGCTTGTCGAACGCGGACTCGGCAACGCAGCGATCGCCGGCCGGCTCGGCATCAGCGAGAAGACCGCCGCGAACTACGTCTCCACGATCCTTGCCAAGCTGCACGCCAGAACCCGGCACGACGCGGCCGAGGTGCTCCGAGAGCACCCCGCAGAGTAGCTCCCTCGCTCCGCAAAGCACGGACCCGTGCCGAAGTCCCGGTTCTCCGGGACATTCTTCCCTGGTATCCCGGGAATCGCACGCGGGAGGATGCTGCACATGAGCTGTTCGCTCCGTCGAGGGGACTGAGGCGATGACGGGTTCGACACGTGAGCCGCCCGACCACGTCGATGTGCTGATCATCGGCGCCGGTCTGTCCGGGATCGGCGCGGCCCACTACCTGCAGGAGCGGACGCCGGGCAAGACCTACGCGATCTTCGAGGCGCGCGCGACACTCGGCGGCACGTGGGACCTGTTCCGGTACCCGGGGGTGCGTTCCGACTCCGATCTCAGCACCTTCAGCTACGAGTTCCGTCCGTGGCGCCACAGCGCTTCGATCGCCCCCGCGCGTCTGATCCTGGACTACCTCAGGGAGACGGCCGCCGAGGAGGGGATCGAGCAGCACATCCACTATTCGCACTGCGTCACAGACCTCGCGTGGTCCACCGCGGAGGGGCGCTGGACCGCGATCGTCGAACACGGCCCCGGCAGACAGACGACCAGCGTGCACGCCTCGTGGGTGTTCTGCGCGGGCGGGTATTACCGCTACGACGAGGGCTATTCACCGCCCTTCCCCGGTGCGGACGAATTCCGTGGACGGATCGTCCACCCGCAGGACTGGCCGGAGGACCTCGACTACACGGACAAGAACGTGGTCGTGATCGGCAGCGGTGCCACCGCCATGACCATCGTGCCGGCGATCGCCGGTGCGACGCGGCACGTGACCTTGCTGCAGCGCACTCCGACATACGTCCTGCGCCTGCCGTCGGTCGACGACTACGCGGTGCGGATGCGGGCACGACACGGAGATCGGCGCGGGCACGAACTGGCACGCCGTCGCAGCATCCGCCGCCAGCGGATCATCTGGACGATGTCGCGGCGGTATCCCGGTGCGATGCGGCGGTTCATCCGCTGGGTGAACCGGAGATCGCTGCCGGCCGGCTACCCGGTCGACGTCCACTTCAACCCGCCCTACAACCCGTGGGACCAGCGACTGTGCCTCGCACCCGACGGCGATCTGTTCCACGCGCTGCGCGACGGCACTGCATCCATCGCGACCGACCGGATCCGCACGTTCACGAAGACGGGAGTGCTCGTCGAGTCCGGTCGCGAGATCCCCGCCGACATCGTCATCACCGCGACCGGACTCAACATTCAGCTGTTCGGCGGGATCCGCCTGACCGTGGACGGTGAGCCCGTGGTCCCGCGGGACCACGTCGTGTACCGGGGCATGATGCTCGATGACGTGCCGAACTTCGCGTTCGCGATCGGCTACACGAACGCAACGTGGACGCTGAAGATCGGGCTGCTCTGCGAGTACTTCACCCGGCTGCTGGACCACATGGACGAGAACGGGTGGGCCGTCTGCCGGCCGGAATTGCCCGCCGGCGGCGTGACGAGGCGGCCCCTGCTCGACTTCGGCGCGGGCTACGTGCAACGCTCGCTCGACTCGCTTCCCCGACAAGGCGACAGGGACCCCTGGATCACCTCGGTGAACTACTACGACGACGTGAAACGGTTCCGAAAGGCACCCGTGCAGGACGGCTCCCTGCGCTTCGAACGCACACCCACAACCCCTGCACTCAGCTGAGGAGACGCGGTCATGGATCCATCACAACTGCCATCGGAACCGAGCCCGGACGCGCCGGATCCGACGAGCGGCGACGCGCGTCGGCCCGATCTTCCCGAGGGGCCGGAGCCGCCTCAGACGGTTGCCGCTCTTGCGCCACCCTCTCCGGGCGCGGAGCCGTCCGCCTCGGGGGCGACGGACCACCGGACGATCTGGTCGCTGACGAAGTCCGGTCGTTTCGTGTGGGTGATGCAATGGTGGGCGCCGGTCATCCTCGCCTTCTGGGTGCTCCTCGGTCGCGGATTCGTCGGGGCCGGAATCGGTTTGATGGGTGTCTTGGGATTCTTCCCGATCGGGTTCCCCATCCTCATCGCCCTCTACACCCCTGCGCTCTTCACGCTCGGCGACGACGACGTTCGAATCGCGCGGACGACGAGGTTCGGTTACAGCGTCGGTGCCTGTTGCCTGTGGGGCATCATCCTGGTCGCCGGTCTGTTCGTCCCCGACGGCGATAGCGGACCGATACCGAGTGCCGTGATGACGTGGACGGGCGGACGGATAACGATCGACCAGTCGGTCATGATCATGACGGTGGGAATCCGGGTCGCCGTCGCCGCGGACTTCGTCGTCATCTGCCTGGCCCTCGCCGGCTGCGGGCGCCCCCAGCTCCTCAAACCCGACGACGCGTCGCAATCGAGGATTCGGCGAGGAGCAGTTCTGACGGGGTTCTGGATCTGGTGGGCGGCCATCGGTATCGAACTCGCTTCCCTCGTGAGCACCCTCGCGTCTGACACACAGGGCTCGTCGGCCCCGATCTTCCTCGCGGTCGACTTCGAAGAGGGTTGGATCGTGCTCGAGGGCATCGTCGTCCTGGTCGCCCCGTTCTTCGTGCTGCGGCTGCTCTGGCGCTCCAGGGTCGCGCGCATCGTGCTCGCAGTGCTCGCGGTCGGCGTGATCATCGGCGTCAACGTGCTGACGACATCCTTTGGGGCGCCATCGTTCGTCGACTACTTCGTCGCGATCCTGCTCGCCGTCGGCACGGTGCCCCTGTTCGTGCCCTCGTCCAACCGGTACTTCTCCAGGCCCGCGAGTTCCGACCAGAACGACTCGACCGCGACAGGATAGCTCCCCTCTCGCGATGAGGTCGAACCTGCTGCCCTGAGGAAGCGCGGCGCCGGTGTGATTCCGGACGGTCTTTTCACTGAGGTGGAGGCGTCAAGCCCAACGATGCACCCCTCCTTTCGGGAGATTCTTCTCTGGTATCCCGGGAAACATGCGCGGGAGCATGTCGCACACGAACCCATCGATCATGGCCGGGAATTGCGAACCGACCCATCTGGGAGGAGCCAAGATGTCCAACAGTCGAACAGTCTCGATGGCGGTCCTCGCCGCGTCGGCGGCGCTGCTGCTGACTGGATGCGCGGGGATCGTGCCCACGTCGCTGTCTGAACCCACCCGGTCGCCGCACCCCGGTCCGAGCATCACCCCTGTGCCCGTGCCGTCGCCCACTGCTGTCGCGGCGCCGGCGAGTGAGGATGATGCGTACACTGGCGCGCGGTTGACCGTGATCCGCTTTGACGCGGTCGCCGACGACGCGTCGGCGGGTAAGGCGAGCGACGCCCTGATCGGGCTCGTCGCAACCGACACTGCGGCACGCGATCTGCATCGGCAGAACAGTCACGCGAAGCGCACCGGAACCGGACACTCCGTGTTCACGTTCGTCGACTGGACCGTCGACACCCTGGACACGGCGGGAGCCTCCCCCGTGGCCTGGGGCAAGGTCACGCTCACCGGTTGCGTCGACGCGACCGACACGGGAACCGTCACGGAGAAGCTGTTCGACATCCACTACTCCCCCTCCTCACAGAGGTGGCTCGTGTCTTCCGCCACAACGCTGCCGGGGGACGACTGCGTGGCCTCGGACGTCACCAGCGAGGTCGATGGCGTCGCCCGCACCGCTAAGTCGTTCAGCGACGCAGAGTCCGGCATCGGAAACGGCGCGAACGCCCAGACCCGGGCCGCGGGGATCGCGAAAGGTCACGCCGCCGATTTCCTCCAGCATGAGTTCCCGGCCGGGCTCGCCGCTGCCGGCTCGAGCGAGTTCCAGGTCCGATTCATCGCCCACTACCCGCCCGACGGGACGACCCCGAACGTGGACGACGCGATGGACGTCTTCGGATGCCTCGGCACGCCGTCAACGATCTACGTCGGCAGTGACGGGAAGATGTGGCCGCCCGGTGACTTCGCCTACCTCGACATCTCACACGTCACCACAGACGACCAGCTGTACGTCACGGGCCTGAACTACACCGACGACGACCCATGCCAGTACTGATCAGAAGCCTCCGGGGAGGGCAAGGCCATGGCTAAGACAGCAGGCTCGGGGCTTCCTAGTCCCTCCGTCGTGGCGATGTGGGGCGCGAGCATCACGTGGGTCGTTTTGATCGCGACCTTCGTGTGGTCGTCGGTGGACGGTGGTTGGGCGGGACTCTCCGTCGTCGTGTTTGGCTGGTTAGTCGCGATGATCGTCGGCATCGCGTCCGCTGTGATCAGTGTCGCCGCTCTTGCGACAGGCGAGCCCCCAAGGTGGATGGCCATTACGGCGCTCATCATCAGCGTGATGCCTGCGCTGCTCTGCGGGTTGCTGCTGGGCGGGCGATGAGCGATGAAGCTTCCTAGTGCGCATGTCCGGGACAGCAGAGGCTTCCACCCGAACCCCCGATGGGATGGAATGACCCCATGTCTGATGAGAAGGACCAGTGGCGTGAAGCGATCAGGACCGCCCGGGCCGCGTTCGCCGGCCAACAGTTCACCGCGCTGGTCGGCGCCGAACTGGTCCGGTTCGCGCCCGGCGTCGCAGAGCTGCGGATCCCGTTCCGTGAGGACCTGCAACAGCAGCACGGGTTCCTCCATGGTGGGGTGATCGCCTACGCGATCGACAACGCAGTCAGTTTCGCCGCCGGCACCCGGCTCGGCGCGAACATCCTCACCTCCGGCATCACCGTCTCCTACCTCCGACCGGCGACCGGCGACCTGACCGCGGTCGCAACCGTCGTCGACACGACCAGACGGCAGGCGGTCGTCCGCTGCGAAGTGTTCTGCGAAACGGACGCAGGGCGTGTGCTCGTCGCAAGCGGTCAAGGCACGGTCGTCGTCACCGGGTAGCGAGCAGCGATCACCCAAAGAGCAACATGACGAACGCAGGGTGGTACCCGGACCCGAACGGAACCGCGCAACAGCGATGGTGGGACGGGCAGCGGAGGCGGTCCCCGTCGATGCGCCGCCGGAATCGTCGAAGCCGCACGAGATCCCGCGGACTCTGCCTCGCGCGGGCTCGGCATGGGATGAATGAATGTCACGGAACGATGTAGTGCCGCGTTCCCGCCTCCCCGCGCTGGCGATGGTGGTCGCGTTGATCGCGTTGACCGTGGCCGTCTCGACGATCGTCTTGTCGCGCGACGACGAGGCGGCGCTGTCTGACATGCTCATCGGTGCGATACCGACGACGATCATCGCGATTGCATCCATTGCGATCAGTACCGCCGCTCTCACGAGAGACGTGCGCCCGAGGTGGGTGGCCGTGACGGCGTTCCTCATCAGCTGGGTGCTTGCGTTGTTCTTCGGGCCCCCTCTGTTGATCGCGCTCCTGTAGATCGGGTCCCTTCCACCCGCGCCCAGACGCATTTCGTCACCGCCGCGGGTCTGACCCCCACGATCAGATCGTCATCAGCAGAGACAAGCCCACCAGGGCGTAGATTCCGATGGGCAACGCGAGCAGGCCGCTGATAACGAGCGCCGTCACGGCCATCCATCGTGGGGGGTCGTGTCTCGTGAGAGCGACAATCGCGATCCAGGTCGACGCGACCGCCAGGATCGCCGTTGGTATCGAGCCCAGGATGGCGTAGCCCAGCGCTGCCTCCTCGAACCCGGTCGACGACCACACGATGGTCGCGATGGCAGCGGCCACCGTGATGAACGTGCCCCGCATCGCGAGGACGGGGAGGCGGGGAGGCCGGGGCCGCGCTGATTCAGACATGGCCCGACATCGCGCAACGTCGTACGGCGAGGGGCGTGCATGCCCTCAGCTCACGCCATTTCCTGATGCGGATCGATGGGATCATGTGCACGATCCTCCCGCGCACGCTTCCCGGGATACCAGGGAAGATTGTCCCGGATAAAGGGGATCGCTCCACTCGTCAACCGCACCCCGGGTGGCTCCTGGTCCGGGACTCGCAGCAGAAACTTCCTCACGGTGCCCCTGGAGGGACTCGAACCCCCAACCTTCTCCTTAGGACGGAGCAGCTCTTCCATTGAGCTACAGAGGCCAGCCCTTCCAGCCTACCCGAGGGCTCGGGGCCCTCAGGCCGCCACCCCCAGGTAGTCCTGCCAGTCCGCCTGGCCGCCTTCCACGCCGCGGACCACCCAGGAGCTGTCGTGCGGGGCCCGTGGGGTGAGCCTCAGCGTCCAGCCCATCTCCGCCGGCGTCCTGTCGCCCTTCACGTTGTTGCAGCGCAGGCAGCAGGCGACCAGGTTCTCCCAGCTGTCCGCGCCGCCGCGGGAGCGCGGGAGGACGTGGTCGATCGTCGTCGCCGTCTTGCCGCAGTAGCCGCAGTGGTGGCCGTCGCGCCGCAGCACCCCGCGGCGGGACACCGGCACGGCCCGGCCGTGCGGGATGCGCACGTAGCGGGTGAGCAGTATCACCGACGGGCGGTCGAAGCGGCCCGAGATGCTCCAGACCGGGTGCGCCGTGTCGCTCGCCAGGACCGTCGCTTTCTGATTCATCACCAGGACGATCGCGCGTTTGAAGGAGACGACCGCGAGAGGCTCGTAGCCGGCGTTGAGGACCAGGGTCTTCATCTGCGTCCTTTCGGGTGCACGGGGCGGACAGAGCCCGGGCGAACACGAGCCGGGCAAACAAAAAGGGCACTGTCCGAACGGACAGCGCCCACGAAGACGGCGGCATGGTGGCGGCACACCACATGGTGGCGGTGGCAGGCCTCGACATGGTGGCGGCAGGCGAGGAAGTCGCGGCGCGGGAGGAGGCCGCGCTCGGCCCCGTCGGTCACCCGCGGTGACCGCACTCGGGCCGACTCGGCCATCGGAGACTCCGATCTGCACGGCTGCCTGGCAGTGCGCCAGGGCATCAGAGTAACGCAGAAATGGCGCGCCACCTATTCGTGGCGCGCCATCACCGGTGCGTGACCCGCAGTGTTCACCGCGGGTTCGGTTGTCAGATACCGAGCCGGACCACGTAGTAGTCGCTGGTCCAGATCGGGCGGATCGAGATGGAGCGGCCGGAGTCGGGTGCGTCCATGATGTTGCCGTTGCCCGCGTAGAAGCCGATGTGGCCCGGCATCACGATCAGGTCGCCCGGCTGGGCGTCGTTGATCGAGATCTTGGTGCCGCGCGCGGCCTCCCCCGACACCGAGTGCGGGAGCGAGATGCCGAACTGCGCGTACACGTACATCACGTAGCCGGAGCAGTCGAAGCCGGCGGGCGAGGCGCCGCCGTAGACGTACGGGGTGCCGATGTACTGCTTCGCCACCGAGAACACCTGGGCGAGGCTGAAGCTCGGGTACGGCGGATTGGCCAGGAAGTCGGACACCGACGGGCCGGAGTAGCTGGCGTAGTTCGCCAGGGACACGGCAGCGCGCTGGCGGGCGGCCTCGGCGGCCGCGGTCGCAGCGGCGGCGGCCTTCTGCGAGTCGAGCTGCGCCTGGCTGGTCGCGGTGGCGGCGTCGCGGCTGACGGTGGAGGCGGTGACGCCCTCGCCGACGGCGACGGACTGGGCCTGCGCCTTCTTCATGCTGTCCGCAGCGCTCGGGCCGAACGCCGACGACTCGGCGTCGCCCGGGTTGAACGCGAAGGCGGGCAGGGACATCGTCGCGATGATGCCCGTGGCGACGGTCATGACGCCGACGTTGAGGATCCAGCCGCCCTTGCGCTTGGCGGGCTTGCCGTCCTTGGCCGCGGGCGCGGACTTCTGGACGGCGGCAGCGGCGCCGGGACGCGCGGCCGCGGGAGCCTTCGCCGTGTGGGCGGTCCGCGTGGCGCGGAGCGACCGTCGGGAGACGAGCTGCGACCCGGAGGCGGACGTCGTCGACGACGTCGAAGCGAGGGTATCCGGGTCCTGAGGGGTCCGGTCCTGGGCAGGATCGGACGTACCAGAGTGTGCCAAAGTGCAACCTCCTGCGCTCCGGCAGCACTAGGGAGCTGCCCCCGTCCGATGCGATCGGCATTCGGCTTCACCGACCAGGAGACGGGTCTCAGGGGGGTTGGAGCGTCCCGGTCGGGGTCCTGGTGGGCCGGCTTCTGGCCCGTTCGGACTCGTTAGAGACTACGGGACGACCAGCCGTTTGTCACTTTGTTTTGTGCCCTTTTTAACGAATCGGTAACGGAGATCAGGCGTCCACGAAGATGTGCGCCGCGAGCTCGTTCGGGAGTTCGAGGCCCGATTCGAAGCCGTCGATCTGCACGGTGACGTAGGAACCCGCCGCAGCGAAAGTGCCGGTCGAGCCGGGAAACACCCCGGCCTGCTTGAGCTGGAGCAGCAGCTCCGGGTCGACCTGCGCCGGCTCGCCCAGCCGGCGGATCCTGGCAGTCACCTCAGAATCGCGGCCCCGCACGACGTCGACGAGGTTGACCAGGTTCTCGGTGGAGGCCGCGTCGGGCGCGCCCAGCTCGCCGAGCCCGGGGATGGGGTTGCCGTAGGGCGACTCGGTGGGGTGGCCGAGCATGGTGATGAGCTTGCGCTCCACCTGCTCGCTCATGACGTGCTCCCAGCGGCACGCCTCCTCGTGCACGTACTCCCACTCCAGCTCGATGACGTCGCTGAGCAGGCGCTCGGCAAGGCGGTGCTTGCGCATCACGTGCACGGCCTTCCTGCGCCCGTCGTCGGTGAGCTCCAGGTGGCGGTCGCCGGAGACGACGACGAGGCCGTCGCGCTCCATGCGCCCCACGGTCTGGGAGACGGTCGGGCCCGAGTGGCCGAGACGCTCGGAGATGCGCGCACGCAGCGGGACGATGTTGTCCTCCTCCAGCTCCAGGATGGTGCGAAGGTACATCTCTGTCGTGTCGATCAGGTCGGTCATGAACCCCTCCCGTGCGGGCGCGCGAATCTGCGCGTACGAGCCTACTTGCTGCAGGTGACAACGGGGTGACGGCACCCCGCCCGCCGCCGACCCCGGCGGGCCGACGCAGAGTCCAACAGCCAATACACTTCAGTTATGCCGGACGTGACCATTCCCACCGACCTCCTGCCCGCAGACGGACGATTCGGCTGCGGGCCGTCCAAGGTGCGCCCCGAGCAGGTGGCCTACCTGGCCGGCCCCGGCGCCGAGCTGCTCGGCACGTCCCACCGGCAGGCGCCGGTGAAGAACCTGGTCGGCCGGGTCCGTTCGGGCCTCGGCGAGCTGTTCCGACTCCCGGACGGCTACGAGGTGGTCATCGGCAACGGCGGCTCCACCGCCTTCTGGGACGCCGCCGCGTTCTCGCTCATCGAGGAGCGCAGCCAGAACCTGGTCTTCGGCGAGTTCGGCGGCAAGTTCGCCAAGGCGGCGAAGACGCCGTGGCTGCAGGCCCCGCACGTCATCGAGGCGCCCGCGGGCTCGCGCGCGGAGGCCGAGGTCGTGGCCGGCGTCGATGTCTACGCCTGGCCGCACAACGAGACCTCCACCGGCGTGATGGCGCCCGTGAAGCGCGTGCACGGCGATGACGGCGCGCTGACCGTCATCGACGCGACGAGCGCGGCGGGCGGCGCCGACTTCGACGTCACCGAGACCGACGTCTACTACTTCGCGCCGCAGAAGAACTTCGCGTCGGACGGCGGCCTCTGGCTCGCGCTGTTCTCCCCGGCCGCGATCGAGCGGGTCGAGCGGATCGCCGCGAGCGACCGCTATATCCCCGAGTTCCTCAGCATCAAGAACGCGATCGACAACTCGCGCCTCGACCAGACGCTCAACACCCCCGCGGTCGCGACGCTCGTGCTGCTCGAGAACCAGCTCGAGTGGATGAACGCCAGCGGCGGCCTCGCCTGGGCCGACGCCCGCACCAAGGAGTCTTCGGACGCCCTCTACGCGTGGGCGGAGGGCGTCGACTACGCCACGCCGTTCGTCGCCGACCCGGCGCACCGCTCGCAGGTGGTCGTCACGATCGACTTCGACGACCGGATCGACGCGGCGGCGGTCGCCAAGACACTCCGCGCCAATGGGATCGTCGACACCGAGCCCTACCGCAAGCTCGGCCGCAACCAGCTGCGCATCGCGACGTTCACGGCCATCGAGCCGGCGGACGTCCGGGCGCTCATCGGCTGCGTCGAGTACGTGGTCGAGCGCCTGGGCTGATCGGCAGACTGGGCTGATCGGCCGACCGGGCTGAGCCGGCCGTCGGACCGGAAGAGAAGGGACGGAGCGGATCGTGCGACTGTGGCTGCGCGACGACGAGCGCCGACCCGACCCGGTGCCGGTCCCGACGGACGACCGGCGCGCGGTGCTAGTCGGCATCGGCCTCTGGGTGCTCGCCCTGATCCCGACACTGATCCTCGCCGGCCCGATCACCGCCGCGGGCGGCGGCTGGTGGATCTGGACGGTGGTCGTCGGGATCGCGCTAGGCCTGCTCGGCTTCGCCTACCTCAGCATCACCCGCGCCCGCCGGCGCCGCTGACGCGCTGACGTCGTCGGCGTCCTCGGCCTCGGCGTCCTCGTCGTCAGCGTCCTCGTCGTCAGCGTCCTCGTCGTCAGAGTCCTCGCCGTCCGCGTCCTCGTCGTCCGACTCGTCGTCGGCCAGCGCCGCCGCCTCCTCGGAGGCGAGGTCGAGCTCGGTGTCGACGTCGGTCTCCTCGTCGAACGCGACGTCGACCGAGTCGATGTCCAC
This sequence comes from Leifsonia shinshuensis, assembly GCF_013410375.1. Classification (NCBI taxonomy): domain Bacteria; kingdom Bacillati; phylum Actinomycetota; class Actinomycetes; order Micrococcales; family Microbacteriaceae; genus Leifsonia; species Leifsonia shinshuensis. The sequence goes on along the minus strand of NZ_JACCFL010000001.1, from coordinate 1,585,902 downwards.
GCCGTCGAGGTCGTCGTCGCCGTGGAGGTCGTGGATGTCGCGGTCGTCGTCCTCGGGCTCCCCCGAGTCGTCGTCCTCCTCGTCGTCCTCGTCCTCGTCCGACTCGTCGTACTCGGCGTCCTCGTCGAACTCCTCGTCGTCGTCGCGGGCCTCGTCGTCGCCCGCCCCCTCGACGCCGGTCGCGCCGGCCTCGGCGGCGAGCGCCTCCTGGGCGGCCTGGTACTCGGCTAGACGCTCCGACCACGGCACCCAGTCCGGAGCGAGCAGGGAGTCCTCGCCGGGCATCAGCTCGGCCTCGAGCACGGTCGGCTGCGCGTCGTCGTCGGCGCGGCCGACGGTGACGGTCCAGTGCCAGCCGGGATAGCCGGGGAGCGCCGCCGCGAACAGCAGCGAGACGACGCCGTCCGCCTCCACGACGTGCCCGAGGGGCTCGCCAATCGTGCGCTCCGGCGTGATCTCGGCGAGCGCCGCCCGCGCGAGCGGGACCGACGCGATCAGCTCCGAGACGTCGCCGACGACCGCGGGCGCGTCCGCGGCGGGCTCGTCGGCCGCCGATTCCTCGGACGCCGACTCGTCAGCAGCCGAATCTTCGGTGACCGACTCCTCAGCAGCCGACTCTTCGGCACCCGACTCCTCAGCAGCGGATTCCGGAGCCACCGACTCGTCAGCAGCCGCAGCCTCGACGACCGACTCGTCAGCCGCCTTCTCGTCGACCGCCGACGCCTCGGCGGCCACGTCCGCGTCCGTCCTGTCCTCGGTGCGGGGGTCCTCAGGCATCCAGGTCGTCCGCAACCCGGCGCAGCACCGCCGCGATCTTGGCGCCGTGCGCCTTGTCCGGGTACTTGCCGCGGCGCAGGTTGGCGCCGATGCCGTCGAGCAGCTTCACGAGGTCTTCGACGATGATGGCCATGTCGTCGGCCGACTTGCGCTTCATCTTCACCAGGCTCGGAGGGGCCTCCAGCACGCGGACGGAGAGCGCCTGGGCGCCGCGCTTGCCGTCGGCGATGCCGAACTCGAGCCGCGACCCGGCCTTCACCACGGCACCGGCGGGCAGCGCAGAGGCGTGCAGGAAGACCTCCTGGCCGTCATCGGTGCTGATGAAGCCGAAGCCTTTCTCCTCGTCGTAGAACTTGACCTTGCCGGTAGGCATGGGAACCTCACTTCACATGGGGGATCGAATGACCAACCTCAATTATCCTTGATTTCGTGACATCGCAGACCCCGCCGCCCGCATCGCGCCTCCAGCGCGTCCTCTCCTACATCGTGGCGGCGCTCGTCGTGGTCTCGTTGGTGTGCATCGCGGCCATCCTGATCGGGTCCGCCGTGGGCGGGATGCCGCAGCAGGGCTCCGGCCAGGGGCTCTGGCCCGCGGTGTTCCTGCTGCCGCTCATCGCGCTCCCGATCGCGTTCGTGCTGCTGATCACGCTCATCATCATCACCGGCCGGCAGCGCAGCCGGGCCGCGAAGGCCGCGCCCGGGTCCGAGGGCCGGCGCTGACCTCCGCCGCCGGACCAGCGCGATGACGACCACGCTCGCACTGGCGGCGCGGCTCCGCGCCCTGCCCGACGACGCGCTGGTCGCCGTCCTCCGGGCGCGTCCGGTGCGGCGTGCCGGCGTCTCCGACTTCTTCGACCTCGCCGAGGCGCTCCTCGACCCGGAGGCCGTGCAGCGGGCGCTGGCGCCGCTGGACCGTCTCCGGCTCGCCGTCCTGACGGTGGCCGGCCGGGCGGGCGACGCCCGGAGCGCCGAGTGGATCGCCGCCCGGCTGAGCGAGCACGCGGCCACGGAGGGAGCGACCACCGACGCCGTCCGCGCCGCCGTCGACGAGCTCGCGGGGCTCGCCCTCCTGCAGCCGGCGGACGACGGCGCCGCGCCGTACGACGCGGTCACCGGCCGGCTCGACACCTGGCCGGCCCTCGGCCTCCCCGGGCCCGCCGCTCTGCTGGACACCGCGCCTCCCGCCGCCCCCGCGCCGCTCACGGCGGACGAGCTTGCCGCCGCCGACCGGCTCGCCGCCGAACGCGCCTTCGAGGCCGTCGCCGCCGTCTCCGAGCTGCTGGCGGAGCTGCGAAGGGAGGGCGCCCGCGAGCTGCAGAAGGGCGGGCTCGCCCTGCCCGCCGCCAAACGGCTGGCCGAGGCGCTGGCCGTGGACGCCGCCGTCGTCCCCGTCGCGCTGTCGGTGGCCGCGCGCGCCGGCCTGGCGGCGATCGCCGACGGGGTCTGGCTGCCGACGGACGACGCGGACTCCTGGCAGCACGCCACGACCGCCGCGCGCTGGCACGACCTCGCCGCCGCCTGGCTCGACGGCCTCCCCGCCGATCTCGCGCCCCTCCTCGCGGACCGCAGCCGCGCGCCGTGGGGCGACGCGCTCCGCGCGCACCTCGCCTGGCTCCACCCCGCGTCCGTCGCCGAGACCGCGGAACGCGCCGGCGCCCACCTCGCGGAGGCGGAGTGGCTCGGCGTCACCGCCGGCCGGGGGCCGGGGAGCGCCGGCGCCGCCCTGCTCGAGTCCGGGCCGGACGCGGCCACCGCCGCGATGGTGGCGCACTTCCCGGCCGAGGTCTCGCAGGTCTACCTCCAGCACGACCTGACCGTCATCTCGCCCGGCCCGCTCGCGCCGGAGGTGGAGGCGCGGCTGCGCACGATGGCGGACCTGGAGAGCAGGGCGCTCGCCTCGACCTTCCGGTTCTCCGCGGCGTCCGTCGACCGGGCGGTGACCGCGGGCGAGACCGCGGCGAGCATCCACGACTTCCTCGCCTCCGTCTCGCTCACCGGGGTGCCCCAGCCGCTCGACTACCTCATCGCCGACGCCGTGGAGCGGCACGGCCGGGTGCGGGTGCGCGACGCCGAGCCGGGCGCGGAGGGCAAGGCCGTGGTGCGCTCCGACGACGCCACGCTGCTGGGCACTATCGCGGTGGACCAGTCGCTGTCGGCCCTGCGCCTGCTCCGGGCGGACGACACCACGCTGGTCAGCCGGTTCCCGCGCGATGTGGTGTTCTGGGCGCTCAGCGACGCCCGCTACCCGGTGGTCGCCGAGGATGCGTCCGGCGTGCTCGTCACGCCGCAGCGGGCGCGGGTCGCCCCGCGCGGACCGAGCGCTCCGTCCCGGGATCCCGCCGCCGAGCTGGTCGCCCGGCTGCGGCAGGCCGACGCCGCAGAGGAGGACACCGGCGAGCAGTGGCTCGCACGCCAGCTCGATCAGGCCGTGCGCGCGCGGCAGACCGTGGTGGTGCAGGTCGCCATGCCGGACGGTCGGCTGGTCGACTACCTCCTGGAGCCGACCGGGATCGGCGGCGGCCGGCTGCGCGGTCGCGACCGCGCGGCGGACATCGAGCGGACCCTGCCGCTCTCCAGCGTCAAGGGTCTGCGCAGCGTAGACTGAGCGGTCATGTCCGATGGCCCCCTGATCGTCCAGAGCGACCGCACCGTCCTCCTCGAAGTCGCGCATCCCGCGGCCGAGGACGCCCGTCACGACCTCGCGGTCTTCGCCGAGCTGGAGCGCGCGCCTGAGCACATCCACACCTACCGGATCACCCGGCTGGGCCTCTGGAACGCCCGCGCGGCCGGTCACACGGCGGAGGACATGCTCGGGACCCTCGAGAAGTACTCCAAGTTCCCGATCCCGCAGACGGTGACGGTGGACGTCTCGGAGACCGTCGCCCGCTACGGCCGCCTGGTCATCGAGCGCGACGAGGAGGGCACGCTGCTGCTGCGCTCGTCCGACCGGCCGGTGCTGCTGGAGGTCGCGACCGCCAAGCGCATCGCCCCGCTGCTGCTGGAGCGCAGGGACGAGACGACGTTCACGGTGGAGGCCTGGGCGCGCGGGCAGCTCAAGCAGGAGCTGGTCAAGCTCGGCTGGCCCGCCGAGGACCTCGCGGGCTACACCCCGGGCACACCGCACCCGATCGAGCTGGACGAGAGCGGCTGGGCGCTGCGCGACTACCAGCGCAAGGCGGTCAGCAACTTCTTCGACGGCGGGTCCGGCGTCGTGGTGCTCCCCTGCGGCGCGGGGAAGACGCTGGTCGGCGCCGGCGCGATGGCGACGGCCAAGACCACGACGCTCATCCTGGTGACCAACACCGTGTCGGCGCGGCAGTGGCGGGACGAGCTGCTGAAGCGCACCTCGCTCACCGCGGAGGAGATCGGCGAGTACTCCGGTCAGGTCAAGGAGGTCAAGCCGGTCACGATCGCGACCTACCAGATCCTCACCGCCAAGCGGAAGGGCGAGTACGCGCACCTGGCGCTGCTCGATGCGCTGGACTGGGGACTGGTCGTCTACGACGAGGTGCACCTGCTGCCCGCGCCGGTGTTCAAGCTGACGGCGGAGCTGCAGGCGCGGCGCCGCCTCGGCCTGACCGCCACGCTCGTGCGCGAGGACGGCCGGGAGGGCGACGTGTTCAGCCTGATCGGCCCGAAGCGCTTCGACGCGCCGTGGAAGGAGATCGAGTCGCAGGGCTTCATCTCCCCCGCCGCCTGCTTCGAGGTCCGCATCGACCTGCCCGCGTCCGACCGGCTGAGCTACGCCGCCGCCGCGGACGACGAGCGCTACCGGCTCGCCGCCACCGCGCCCGCGAAGCTCGACGTGGTCCGGCAGCTCGTCGACCGGCACGCCGGCGAGCGCATCCTGGTGATCGGTCAGTACCTCGACCAGATCGACGAGCTCGCGGAGGCCCTCGGCGCGCCGCAGCTCACCGGCGCGACGCCGGTGGACGAGCGGGAGCGGCTGTACCAGGAGTTCCGGGACGGCACGACGCCGGTGCTGGTGGTGAGCAAGGTCGCGAACTTCTCCGTCGACCTGCCGGAGGCCACCGTCGCCATCCAGGTCTCCGGCTCGTACGGCTCGAGGCAGGAGGAGGCGCAGCGCCTCGGCCGCCTGCTCCGGCCGAAGCAGTCCGGGCTGTCCGCGAACTTCTACACGCTGGTCTCCCGCGACACGGTCGACCAGGACTTCGCGCAGAACCGGCAGCGCTTCCTCGCCGAGCAGGGCTACTCGTACACGATCCTCGACGCGCACGCGCTCGCCGCGGCGTAACCCGCGGCCGACATTCGTGCTGAATGTCGTGAAAGCGGCCGGCTTTCACAACATTCGGCACGAATCCCGGACCCTCCACGCGGCGCGCGATTCGCGACATTGGGCACGAATCGCGTGGGAGCGAGCCGCCGTTACGCGCGCCGCACGTACCTCAGCAGCAGCGTGTCGCCCGACTGCAGCACGTGCGCGAGCCGCATCCCCACCGGGAGGATCGGCGCCGCACCGGCCGAGATCCGCATCGCGACTCCGGCCTCCAGCGTGGGGCTCACGGTCAGGCACAGCTCGTCCACGGCGCCCGCGGCGATGAGGTCGCCGAACAGGTGCGGGCCGCCCTCGCAGTGGATCCGGGTGAGGCCGCGCTCGACCAGGCCGGCGACGAGCCTGCCCGGCTCGACGCGCTCCGCGCCGCAGACCACGACGTCCGCGACCTCGGCGAGCGCCTCCCGGGTGTCCCGCCGGGAGAGCTCGGTGGTGACGATGATCGGCCGCTGGGGCGCGTCCCGGAAGATCGGGCTCGCCGGGTCGAGGTCGAGGCTCGCGGAGACGATCGCGAAGGCCGGGTGCGCGGTCAGGCCGGCGTCGCGGCGCGCCCGCTGGGAGGCCTCATCCACGCGCATCGCGCCATAGCCCTCCGCTCGCACGGTGCCCGCGCCGACCACCACCACGTCGCAGAGCCGGCGCAGGATGTCGAACACCCGGTGATCGGCGTCGTCGGAGAGCCCACCGGACAGTCCTTGCCGCGTGGCGGCGCCGTCGATGCTGGAGACGAAGTTCACGCGCAGCCACGGGTCGCCTGCGCCCTCCGCGTACAGCTCGGCGATCCGCTCGTCGCCGAGACCCTCCTCCGCCGGGAGCGGCGAGACCCGGTCGATGGCGACCTCAGTCATTCACGTCCCCCATGTTGTGCTTCAGGTAGGCAGGCTCGCGCAGCCCCAGGATGGCCTCCGTCATCCGCGCGGCGGCCACGGAGCCCGCCACGTCGTGCATCCGGATGATGCGCGCGCCGTTGACGATCGCGACCACCGCGGCGGCGATCGAGCCGTCCCGGCGCTCGGAGCGCGGCGCGTCCAGCGTCTCGCCGATGAAGTCCTTGTTCGAGACCGCCGCGAGGGTGGGGTAGCCGAGGTCGGCGATCTCCGAGAGCCGGCGGGTGAGCTCCAGCGACTGGAGCGTGTTCTTGTTGAGGTCGTGACCCGGATCGAGGATGATGCGCTCTTCCGGGACCCCGGCGGCGGCCGCCCGGTCGACCCGCTCGAGGAGGAGGTCCGCGACCTCGCGGGCGATGTCGTCGTAGGCCGGCCGCGCGTAGAACGTCCGCGGCGCGGCCAGGCTGTGGGTGAGCACGAGCGTGGCGTCGCTGTCCGCGACGACCCGGGCGAGGTCGGGGTCGCTGAGCCCGGTGGTGTCATTGATCACCGTCGCACCGGCCGCAATCGCGCGGGAGGCCACCGACGCGTGGAAGGTGTCCACCGAGATCACCACGTCCGATCCGGCGCGCAGTTCCGCGACGACGGGCACCACCCGGCCGGCCTCCTCATCGGGCGGGATCGGCGCGCCCGGCGCGAACGGGGCTCCGCCGATGTCCACCCAGTCCGCCCCGGCCGCGACCGCGTCGAAGGACGCGGCGACCGCGGCGTCGAGCGCGAAGGTGCGGCCCTGGTCGAAGAAGGAGTCCGGGGTGCGGTTCACCACGGCCATGACGGCGACGCGGCGGGAGAAGTCGAAGGTGCGCGCGCCGATGGTGCGTACGGGGACGCGGAGCGGGGGCAGGTACATCGCGACGCCGGTCTCAGAGCTCTGCAAGGTCCACGCTCTCGTCGGTGAGCCTTTCCGGATCGACCGGGCCTCCGGACCGGATCAGGCGCTGGATCTGCTCCTGCACGTCCCACACGTTCACGTTCATCCCCGCCACGACCCGGTCGTCGCGCAGCCAGAAGGCGATGAACTCGCGAGCGGAGACGTCGCCGCGGAAGACGACGCGCGCTCCTGCCGCCAGGGGTGCGTAGCCGGAGTACTCCATGCCCAGATCGTATTGGTCGGAGTAGAAGTACGGGATGTCGTCGTAGCTCGCGGCCTCCCCGACGATCGAGCGGGCGGCGACCGTGCCGCCCGCGATCGCGTTGGCCCAGTGCTCGTTGCGGAGCCGCTGCCCGATCGCCGGCAGGAGCGGGTTCGCCAGGTCGCCGACGGCGTAGACGTCCTCGACGACGGTGCGCATGCCCTCGTCGGTGGGCACGCCGTTCTCCAGCGCGAGGCCGGACTGCTCGGCGACAGAGGTGTTCGGGGCGGCGCCGACGCCGGCGACGACGACGTCGGCGGCCAGGTGCTCCCCGGTGGCGAGGACGACGGCCTGCTGGTCGCCGCCCTCCACGGCGACCACGTGGGCCGCGTTGCGGAAGACCACCCCGTTGTCGCGGTGCAGCGACTCGAACACGGCGCCGAGCTCCGGGCCGATCGCCGGCGCGAGCGGGACGTGCGAGCGGCCGACCACGGTCACCTCGTTGCCGTAGCCGCGCGCGGCCGCGGCGACCTCCATGCCGATCCAGCCGGAGCCGACGACCACGACACGCCGGGAGCCGACCTCCAGCGCCGAGCGCAGCCACTGGGAGTCCTCGATGGTTCTCAGAGAGAAGACGGCGCCGTGCCCGCTGCCGGGGACGCCCAGCGGACGGGCGTGGGCGCCCGTCGCGAGGACCAGGCTGTCGTAGGTGATCCGCGCGCCGCCCGAGACGAACAGCTCGTGCGCGGCGGGGTCGAACGAGCCGGCCTCCGTGCCGGGCAGAAGTTCCACGTCATTGTCCGTGTACCAGTCCGCCGGCTGCACGTACGCGTCGTCCAGGTCGGACTCGCCCTTGAGGTACTCCTTGGACAGCGGGGGGCGGATGTACGGGTGGTGCTCCTCCGCGCCCAGCAGCAGGATGCGCCCGCCGAACCCGCGCGCCCGC